>CAYXEG010000006.1:14444-42925 GCA_964463875.1 uncultured Dehalococcoidales bacterium | reverse complement strand
AAGACGCTCGAAACGACGCTGGCGGAAACGGTGAACAGCTACAAAACGCTGGTGACGGCGGCGAATCCGGCGATTCCGGCCGAACTGATAACCGGCGGGAGCATCCGGGAAATCGATGCCTCGCTGGACACGGCTAAAAAGCTGGTCCTGAAGGTGAGGCAGGGACTCGAAGCGGAGATGAACGGCTTGAAGGTACCCGCCGGCGCCCCGGAGAGGAGCCGGCCGGATCTTTCGAATTTAAGCCCGATTGAAAAAATAAAGTATGGATTAGGAGAGAAACGATAATGGCACTGAGCCTGACGGAAGCAAGCAAACTATCCAATGACACGCTCCTCCAGGGAGTGGTGGACTCAATCGTGAAGGATTCGCCGATACTGCAGCGGATGCCCTTCATCGAGATAACCGGCAACGGGCTGACCTACAACCGGGAAGACGTCCTGCCGGGCATTGATTTTTACGATGTCGGCGATACCTGGAATGAATCGACGCCGACCTTCAACCAGTACACCGCCAACCTGAAAATCATGGGCGGCGATGCCGACGTGGACAATTTTCTCAAGGCGACGCGGTCAAACATCCAGGACCTCGAAGCCGCCGTGGTGGAACTGAAAGCCAAGGCGCTCAAGAACAAGTTCGAGGAGACGTTCATCTATGGTAACAGCGCGGTCAGCGCCAAGCAGTTCGACGGTATCAGGAAGCTTATTAACACCGGTGCTGCCGGTAGCCAGGTCATCGCCGCCGGGGCGGCCGGAGCGACAATGACCCTCGACATGCTGGACGCGCTTATCGACTGCGTCAAGGGCGGCAAACCGGACCTGCTGCTGATGAGCCGGCGCACCCGGAGGAAGATAAACGCCCTTGTCCGGGAGAGCGGGGGCATGATTGATACCGAGCGTGATTCCTGGGGCAATTTCATCCAGTTGTGGGACGGGGTGCAGGTGGCGGTGAACGACTGGATTCTCGATACCCACACGGTCGCCGCCAGCGTGGAAACGGCCGTAACCGGCGGGACGTGCTCAACCGTCTACGCGATACAGTTCGGCGAGGGGGCGCTCTGCGGGCTGACGGCTCCCGGCCACCTGACCGTCGAGCCGGTGGGGGCGCTCGAAACCAAGGATGCCACGCGGACGAGAATCAAGTGGTACTGCTCAGTCGCCCTTTTCTCGCAGATAAAGGCGGCGGCGCTCATCGGGGTGAAGGATTAAGCACCCGGAGCGGAGGGGAGGTTTTTTACCTCCCCTTTTCAGTATGACGAACAAAGGAGATGTGTTATGAATCTCGAAGAAATGATAGCGGTCGTTCGGCGGGATTTGCACGATGAGGATGCGGAGGACGAGCGGTGGACGGATGACGAACTCGAGCGCCATATTCAGCACGCCGTGAGGGATTTTTCGGTGGCGGTGCCGATTGAGGACATGCTAGTGACACCGACGACGGCCGGGTCGAGGAATATCGATATCTCCGGCCTTACCGGCAGGACGGGGGTGGAGGCGGTTGAATACCCGGTTGGCAGAATTCCCGCCCGGTTCCGCCGTTTCCGGGTTTGGGGAGACAGGCTGACGATGCTCGAAGCGGAGTTGCCGGACGGGTCGGATGCCTGTATCTACTACGGCAAACTTCACAGCCTGGACGGTTCCGCTTCGACGATACCCTCCGCCTTCGAGGACACGGTTATTACCGGCGCTTGCGGGTACGCGGCGATTGAGTGGGCGGTGTACGCGGTGAATCGGGTCAATACCGGGGGTACGTCCACGCCGGAGGAACTGATGACGTGGGGCAGAGAAAAATTGACTGACTTCCGGAGAGAGCTGAAGAAGCTCGGCTCGCAGAACCGGGTGCGGGTAAGCGCCCTGTACCGACCGGAGTACCCGCCGGTTTCGCAGGTCACCGATTTCGGACCGTCAGAATAAACAGGATATACGATTCAGGAGGGGAGCATGAGAACACTGACACCGACGCTGTTGTCAGCCCAGCGGAAAGCGAGCGGGATACCGTATGTTAAAGTGGAGGCGGTGAACCGGCAGGCGGGAGCGGCGCGGCTTGACTGGGAGAGGCTCTACGAAGGGAGCGAGGAGGGTGACCGGCATTCGCTGACGATGGCGGGCGACGGTTCGATGATACGAATCCGTATCAGCCTGCCGGCAGATAACCGGCGGTTGTACTACCAGCGGGTTGAGGCACCGGGAGAGGCATCCGATTTCAGCGCCTGGACGTATTCCGGGCAGCAGAATTGCATTGCCGTGTCCGCGGTCTCGTCAGGCAGCGAAGTGGTGATTGTCGCTGTCTCCTCGAACCGGGAGTTGAAACTGATTCGAAGCACCAATTACGGCGCCACCTGGCTCGGCCCCCAGCTCATCGATATCGTTTCGCTGGCGGATGTCAGCGGTTTAACCGCCGCCGTAAAACCGAACGGCGACCTGGGGGTATTTTTTTCTATCCGGCAGACGCTGTACGTGAAACGGCGTGTCGGGGGAAGCTGGCAGGTAAAAAGCGCCTGGAACAAGACGACCGGCGATCTTTCGGGAGTTGCCGCGGTGTACGGCAGTGACTGGAACCTGGCGGTTTCGGGAAAGGATACCGACGGAAATTACCGGTTGTGGAGCCTGATATACGGTGACGGCGGAGAAGCGCCGTCCGGGACGTGGAGCGAGCTTCGGGAAATCAGTTCGGCGCCGGCGGATGCCGATTATGAATTCAAGAATGTTTTCATGGACCGGCCGGACGTATGCCGGCTTTTCTACGTGGAAACATACAAGGGCATCGAGGCGTATAGCCGGCCCTTCCACTCCCGGACGCTGCCCGATGCGGACTATGGCAAGAACCTGTGGCTGGAGCCGGTACCGTTCGATTATTCCGGCGAGTGCGGGATGGCGGCAGCCCATGCCGGCGAGTCCTGCTGGCTTTCGGTTCCCGGCGGCGTCTGGCGGGCGAGGGTGGCTGAAAAAAAAGTCGATTTATCAGCCGATGTCACCTTCCTGAAGCAGGAAACCGGGCCGGAAAGCGACCGCCTGGAGGTTTATTTAAGGAACGATGATGGACGTTACGCGGTTTTACCGGAACCGCTCGGCTTCGGGTGCCGGCTCGATATCAGTCCCGGCTATCGAACGACGAGCGGCCTTGAATGCAGCAGCGGTCAAACGTACATCCTCGAGGAATGCGAGTATGTCAGTTCGGGAGGAAAAACCGGGCTGGCGCTCTCCGCCCGGGGAGGGTGGGAGAGGCTTCGAAACTGGAAAGCCTCCTGCCAGTTTCGGTTCAACCGAACCGGTGGCGAAGCCAACGTAAAGCAGATACTCGAGTTCGTGCTGGCGAGGGCGGGTATCCGGCTGGAGACAATTTCCGAATCACCGGTCATCACCGGTTTCTATCCGGATTTCCTGGTTGCTCCGGGGATGAGCGGCGAATCGGCCGCGCAAAAACTGCTCTCTTTCGTGCCTGACCGGCTGTTCATCGAGGGAGACACCGCTTACCTGGTGCATACATCGGCGGATGATGAATCGGTCTACTCGTATGGAGACGGGCATGGTATCTATGAAGGCAGATACCGGAAGTCATCCTGGAAGGCGAACCGGGTAACGGTCGAGGGATTCGATGTGACACTGGGAGAAAAAGTAGTCAAGGAGTGTGTCAACCGCGAGCAGATGTCCATGCAGGCGGCGAGGCCGGTGCGGATAATCGACCGTAATATCGGCAGTCTCACCGAGGCCGGGGAGCGGGGAGAGGCGTACCTGAGAAAGGTCGAAGAGGAAGCGGCCGGGGGGTTGCTCGACGTACCGGTGAATTGCGGACAGCAGTTGTGCGATGTTATTGACATAACAGATAAACGAGCCGGGCTGGCGGCGGAGCGGAAACGGGTGGTGCAGTACCGGCTGGTCTATGATACTGTGCGGGGCGAATACCGGCAGAGAATGGAATTGGGGAACGTGTGATGGCAATAAGACAAGGAATCATCAAGAGTTTCGATTCGGGCAGTTACCGGGCGGTCGTGCAGCTCGAAGGCAGCGACCGGGTGTACCTGGAGAACGTAATTGTCGCCCGAAATATCGCCGCGGCTGAAGTTACCGCCGGAAGGGAAGCGGCGATAGTGTTTTTCGATAACTATAACTCGAAGGAAGCGGTCATTATCGGGGTGTATGAGAGGTGATATTGTAAAGAGCGTTTGCCTATTCGAAATACATCGTTCTTGACATGACAAATACCGGTGAATACAATTATGGTGATTATTTGCTGCCCGAGCGTTAAAAGAGAATGCGCCGGGGGTAAAGGAGCTGGTGACAGGTGACGGACGTATCGGCCGGGAAGAATGAAAACTTCGAAAATCTGCTGAAACGGTTCAACAGGAAGGTTAATCAGGAGGGAATTCTCTCCGAACTGAAACACAGCGGATACTACGAGAAACCGAGTTCGAAGCGGAAGCGCCGGAATCACCATAAAAATGGAAACCGACCGGAAGACAGGAACGATTAAAAAAGATTGGCAGGGTAGCGATATGGCAGAACTGAAAGACAAGCTGAACGCGGCACACCGGCAGGCGATGAAAGACAAGGACACCCTCAGGAGGAGCGTCCTGATGATGGTCCTGGCGGCGGTGAAAAACGCTGAGATTGCCAGGCGGGGCGAGCTTTCCGACGGAGATGTCCTCAGCATTATCCAGAAAGAAGTAAAGCAGCACCGGGAGAGCATCGAGGTATTCGAAAAAGGCGGGCGGCAGGACCTCGCCGATAAGGAAAAAGCGGAACTGAAAATCCTCGGGGAATACCTGCCGAAGCAGCTTTCCCGGGAGGAAATCGTCGCCGAAGCCCGCCGGATAATCGAGGCGGAAGGTGCCAAAGGTCCCGGCGATAAGGGCAAGGTCATGCCGAAAATTATCGCCAGCCTCAAAGGAAAAGCCGACGGCAAGGTCATCAACGAGGTTGTCACCGAACTTCTGAATTCGTAGGGATTTTCAAAGTTTCAATATGTCAAAAAAGGGGCAGTAGCCCCTTTTTTGACTTTTATCCGTATTCATTTCGCTAAGGGTAATTAACATATACCTCCCGATTTTTGAGTACCGGGATATAGTCGTTCACCGATTTTTCATTGAGGGGGTTGTCCATCAGGCTGACCGTATCTTCTTTCGAAATACCCTGGTTCCGTATCAGGGGTTCGATATCGGTTATCCTGTTCCGTGCAAAGTGAACCGACCTCAAATTAATCAGCCCCGCCAGGGGAGAAATATCGGCAATCTCACAATCATTCATCGATAACGAATCGAGGTTTGCTAAAGAACCAACAGCCTGAATATCGCTGATTGGATTTTCGCTGGCATAGAACATTTCCAGCGACAAGAGCGCTGATAAAGATGATATGTCGCTTATCGCATTTTCACTCAGGTTTAACCATATCAGTTTAGTCATGGAGGCTAAAGCTGAGACGTCAGTGAGCTGATTGGCGTCGAGACTGAGCATCGTCAGCTTCGTCAGCGATGACAGCGGGCTGATATCGGTAATGGCGTTTTTCGCCAGGTGCAGCTCTTTCAGTTCCGTTAACGAAGCGAGCGGCGAGATATCGGAGATGGTATTGAGACTCAGCGAGAGGCTTTCCAGCCCGGAAAGGGAGCGAAGCGGTGCTATGTCCGATATCTGATTCTGTACGGCCATGAGTGTTTTCAGGTTCGTTGACGATTCAAGCGGAGATACATCCGAAATCCTGTTCAGTTCCATGTTCAGCCAGGTCAGGTTTTTCAGCGAACGCAACGCCGAGATATCGGTTGTCCCGGTAAAATGAATATCCAATTCCCGTAGTTCTGTCATCGAAGCAATGGCTGATAAAACGCCGATGGTTTCCTTTCCGCTCGAAGCCCGGGCGCCGTAATTATTGCCGAGTTCAAGGCAGCGCAGGTTGACCAGCCCTGCCAGCGGTGAAATATCGGTGATAAGGTTACCGGTCAGGACGAGCCGGGTCAGCTTCGTCAGCGACGAAAGTGGCGAGATATCCCTGATGTCGTTATTTGAAAGGTCGAGTTCTTCCAGATTGACACAATGCTCCAGCCCATCGAGACGGGTAATCTGTTTTTTTATCACTGAAAGAGTGGTGAGCTCTTCGAGGTCCGAGACGGTGATAGCGCCAAACGGTTTCCCGAGGGCTTTCCTGACGGCTGCTTTCACAGAGCTGTCGGCAATGATGGAGTTGTTGCCCAAAGCGCCGAAAACACTCTCCGCAACCAGGAGACCAGCAGCGATGACAAGGATTAACGGCAGTACTTTTTTCATGATACCCTCATCGTCATTTTACTGTTTCAGCCGTTTTTTTTCTTCAATGCACTTCAACTCCCTTACCGGTTAATTCATCGAGAATCGACAGAGATTCATCACTGAGCGGGTTACCGTTCTTAATCATCAGTGTCTTCAATTCCGGAAGGTCTTTCAGGGGAGAAATATCGGTAATTCTGTTGTTCCACATTGCCAGCGTCCTTAACTTTACCAGTTCTTTCAACGGAGAAACATCGGCGACTATATTGCCAATTATTCTCAGTTGTACCAGTTTCCGGCAGGAAGCCAACGCCGAAATATCGTTGACCTGATTGTGTTCCCCGCTCGGACTGCCGCTGATGTCAAGCACGGTAAGATTCTTTAGAGCGGCTAACGGAGAGATATCTGTTATCTTGTTATAACTCAAATGCAGCGTGTTCATATTTGTCATACTTTGCAGGGCTGAAAGATCTTCGATTTTGTTGAACATGGCCGTGAGTGAAACCAGTTCCGTCATTCCCGACAGCGCGGAGATATCCGCTACCTGGTTTCCGGCGATATCGAGATTGACCAGCCCGGTCAGGTTTTTCAGTGGCGAGATATCCTGGATAACGTTACTGGACAGGCTGAGAAACCTGAGGCTGGTCATACCGGAGAGCGCTGAAATATCCGATATCTGATTTCCGCCGAGAGCAAGGTCGGTCAGGCCGGTTAACGATGCCAGGGGAGAAATATCGGTAATATCGTTGGCAACCAACCAGAGTTTGGTCAGATTCGTTAAATGTGCTAATGGAGAAATATCTTCAATACTGTTTCGATGAAGCTCCAGAGAAATAAGCTGCGGGCAGTATTCGAGACCCTCGATATTCGTAATATTCCGGTCACTGGCGGCCAGCGAAAGCAGGTTTTCCAAATCGGCAACGAGAATATCGCCGTCAGTCTGGTTGACCGCCTCCCGAACGGCAGCTTCAAGCCCGGGGTCGGGGAACTGCACCGTTTTCGGTTGTTCCTCCCCGCAGGAAGTAACGAACGGCATCATCAGCAGGAGAGGTATCAGCAGCACTAAACAAGCTCTTTTCATGGTGGTTCCTTTCAGCCTTTTATTCAGTGTTTTTCCGGCATCCGCGGTCGAATACCCGGAAATTCTCATAATCGATGAGAAAGAAGCAGGACTCATCGCCGTGTCGTAAAGTAACCATTGCCCATGTTCCGCTGGTGTTGCTGGTTTCATCCCTGTCCAGGTTTCGCGTTGTAATCAGGCATCCTACGGAAACTGCGTCCTTTACCTCCGCCCCGTTTTCAATGAGCTGCCGGAAAGAAGCGTCGGATTTACCCGCCTGAATCACCCGCTCAAGGTCAGCCTCCGGAACAGGCGGGTCAGGTTCATATAGGGAACCCATCAGAACGATGTACGATATTTCAGCTATTTGTACTTTGTCGGCGATGATTCGTACTCCGGCAATAATGAACCTGCCGCCATGACTCTCAATCAGTACTTCGAGCAGGTCATCGCCGGTATCGGTAACCGTGACTGATTTCGCCTTCTCGCCAGCGAGAATCGATTGAATCTCCGGCGAGGCCATGACGGTTTCGATGGCTTTCGCCTCGACGGAATCCGGTTGGAAGACAGGCATTATCACGCCGAAAATAACCGCCACCAGTATTGCCACCCAGGCGAAAGAGGTAACGAAAACGCTCCGCCAGACAGGGTTCATGAACCGCCGTGCCGGCGCCTGTTTGCCATACCTCCGGACATGTTCGTTTACCAGGAGAGACCGCAGATTACCCCGGTATCCTTCGAGCGTAATATCGGGCAGTTCTATCGTTTCTAATTGTTGCAGTATATCGTTATTCGACATCGGCAGGTTCCTGTGACAGCACCATTTCTTTCAGTTTCCGAACGGCCCGGTGGAGCAACGATTTCACCGTGCTTTCGGGTTTCCGTAAGATATCGGCGATTGTTTCTATGCTCAAATCCTCGAAGTACTTCAGGGCAATCACTTCCTGGTAGTTCGGCGGCAGTTTCGAGACGGCGTCCTGTAAGTCGAGGTACTCATCATATTTTTGTAACTCGTGACGGGCGCTGACGGTTTCATCGTTGAAAACCTCATCCGGTTCGGCGGGGATTTCCCGGTTTCTATTTTTATGAAAATCGATTATCTCGTTCGCGGCAATCCGGTAGAGCCAGTGCGAGAAGGGAACGCCTTGCCACTTATATTTTTTGATGTTTTTCAACGCCTTCAGAAACACGGAAGAGGTGATATCTTTGGCGGCGTCGATATCGGCGCTCCGCCTCAGCACGTAGCCGAAGATGGTATCGAAGTAACAGTCATATAACTCGCCGAACGCTGCCGCCGAGTGCCTGGCCTCTTCTACCAGCCGTCGTTCCTCTTCAGGTTCCATCTCTACCCTGTACAACCCGCCGGACAAGAAAAAAGTTGCGCTAATCGTGAAATATTCCGGTATATAATCTTACTACTTCATGTAATTATTGCAATACGTGATATAATAGACCATGGATTTCAAAATTCTCCATGACATTCGTTCTGTAGAAACCATAGCCGAATCACGAGGTATTCGCGAACTGAAAAGGTTGAATCGTGCTTATGGAAAAGCAAACTGGAGAAAACGGAAGGGAATTGCTAAAATACAACTATCGGATGGAACATTAAAAAATGCTGAGCTGCACTGGTACGAAGGTCACGGCAAAGGAAAAAAAGAAATCAAGATAAAGAAGTACCTGGATTAGTATAATGAAAGAAAAGAAATTTCTATTGTGTGTCAATAATGATGAATACGAAGCTTCACTGGAATTACGGAAGCTCTATGAAATTATTCCGGATAAAGAAGCCGAAAAACACAACCAGGTAAGAATCATCGACGAGTCAGGGGAAGACTACCTCTATCCTTCGGATTATTTCGCTCCCGTCAGACTGCTGGCCGAGACGAAGAGGAAAATTCTCGAGTTGGTATAAAACTTCCGGATGGTTTTTCACTTTTAAGCTGAACGGACGCTACGGTCATTTCCGACAATCGAGCCCTTACCATCCTCAGCCTTTGAGGACAACTGTTATTGGTTCTGTTCGGTTTTGGTTGGCGGGTATGAGGATGCAAAATAAATCAAAAATTTCTAAATCCCTCTTAGTCTCCCTTTACAAAAGGGAGTAAACCGGGACAGGTTTCACTTCATTCGTAAAAACATTATTATCAACCATATGCAAACAGAACCCTGTTATTCACGCAGGTTTACGCCTTTCCCATTATGTTATAATCAGGGGGGAAGGTGCTGACCATGAAAGAGGCTCTCCTCTACGAAAAATTACCCGGTTCACGGGTACAGTGTCACACCTGCCAGTGGCGCTGTAAAATCAATGCCGGCAAGTTCGGGGTCTGCGGAGCCTATCAGAACATCGAAGGCAGGCTGGTAAACCTGAATTATGCCCTGGCGTCATCGCTGGCGGTCGACCCCATAGAAAAAAAGCCGCTCTTCCATTTCTATCCCGGCAGTTCCGTTTTTTCGATGGGCACGCTCGGTTGTAATTTCCAGTGCCGGCACTGCCAGAACTGGCAGATATCGCGGGCGGATATTACGACCGGGCAGTTCGAATGCCGGGAGGTTTCGCCGGAAGAGGCTGTCAAAATGACCCTGCAGAGCGGCTGCCGGGGAATCGCCTGGACCTATAACGAACCGGGGATATGGCTGGAATACGTGCTCGATACCGCCCGGCTGGCGAAAGAGCGGGGGCTGTATACCGTCTTCGTGACGAACGGCTACGCAAGCACGGAAGCCCTCGAAAGGCTCGGGCCGTTCATCGATGCCTACCGAGTGGATATCAAAGGATTCTCCGACCGCTTTTACCGGGAAATACCCGGCACACCGAAGTGGCAGGGGATACTCGACGTGGCAAAACGGGCGAAAACGGAATGGAATATGCACCTCGAGGTGGTGACCAACATCATCCCGACGTATAATGACGATGACGAACAGCTTCGGGGGATTGCCGGATGGATTTACGGCGAGCTTGGCGAACTGACGCCTTGGCACGTCACGAGGTTTCATCCTTCCTACCGGCTGACCGATGTCCCCATGACCCCCCTTTCGACCCTCGAACGGGCCTGCGAAATCGGGGAGAAGGCCGGTTTGAAATTCATTTACACCGGCAACGTACCCGGACACCGGAGCGAAAACACGGTCTGCTATTCGTGCGGAAAAACAGTCATCGAACGGCACGGCTACCGGACGAACGCCTCCGGGCTGGACGGTTCGCGGTGCCGTTTCTGCGGTACGGACCTGAATATCAGGATATAATGAGGTAACGAGGAGGGAGACGATGGAAAAGAGAAAAGCGGTTGTCGCCGGGCAGTTTTATCCGGATGCTCCTGATGAACTTCGGGAAACGATTGAGGAGACGGTTGATAACAACGCCGGAAAGGTTAAAGCCTTCGGCGTCATTGTTCCTCATGCGGGATATATCTACTCCGGCCCGGTGGTCGGAGCGGTCCTTTCGAAGCTTGAATTTCCGGAAACGTTTATCATTATCGGCCCCAGCCACACCGGCGTCGGAAAGCCTCTCAGCATCATGACCGAAGGGGTTTGGGAGACACCCCTGGGCGACGTCGAGGTGAATGCGGAACTTGCCGGGATTGTCCTCGATGAATGCGAAAAACTCGACGATGACCGTCGGGCGCATAATTTCGAACATTCAATCGAAGTCCAGCTTCCTTTTCTTCAGTATTTCAAGCCGGACGTTAAAATCGTGCCGATTGTCATGGGGCATGCCAGGGTTGGCGATTACATCGAGGTCGGCCGGGGTATCGCCCGGGCTTTGAAGAAATACAGCCGCGGCGTTGTTATCATGGTCTCCAGCGACATGAACCACTATGAATCGCAGTCGGTGACGAAGGATAAAGACAATCTGGCCATCGAGGCGGTTCTCGAACTGGACGAGCAGAAACTGATATCCCGCGTCAGGGACGAAAACATCACCATGTGCGGGGTGGCTCCGGCAGTCAGCATGGTCGTCGCCGCGAAAGACCTGGGTGCTACGAACGCTGAGTTGGTGCTGTACCGGACGAGCGGCGATGCGACCGGTGAGTATGATGCAGTAGTCGGCTACGCCGGCATTATCGTCAAAGGCATGTCACCGGTGGTTAAGCTGGCGAAGGACACGGTGGAGGCCTACATTACCCGGGGTGAGATAATCGACCCGCCGGCGAACCCGGCTCCCGAGATGAAGGGGAAGGCGGGGGTTTTCGTCTCGATTCACAAGAAAGGCGCCCTGAGGGGGTGCATCGGCACGTTCGAACCGTCCGAGGAAAACATCGCCCGGGAAATCATCATGAACGCTGTCAGTTCGTCCACCCGCGACCCGCGTTTCATGTCGATTGAGCCTGACGAACTGGGGCTGCTCGATTACAGCGTCGATATTCTGACGACACCCGAACCGGTCGAAAGCGAAGATGAACTTGACCCGAAGAGGTACGGGGTGATTGTCGAAGCGGGATATCGCAGGGGCTTGCTCCTGCCGGATTTGGAGGGTGTCGATACCGTCAAGGAGCAGATTGCCATCTGCCGCCAGAAGGGGGGTATTTCCCCCAGAGAGCCGGTTCAGCTGTACCGGTTCGAGGTAAAGAGGTACAAATAAGGGGTCTCTGTTGATGCTGGTTAGCCAGTGATGAATCGTTATTATAAGAAGTTTCTAAATCCCTCTTGATCTCCTCCCGATTCACTTCGTTCATACGGGATGTACCACTTTACGAAAGGGAGAGACCGGATCGCCTACCTCACTACACGCATCCGAAGAGGGATTTTTCGGGCAATCTTAATAATGGATTTTTAAGTACAAAATTTGCGATATTGGTGAAATAACAGACCTAAAGTAAGCAACATCAATAAAGGAGAGTTGCGTATGATAAGAGAACTGGTACGTCAAAACAGAACCTATCGGAGGTTCCATCAGGATATACCGATAGAGAGGAAAACGCTCGAGGGGTTCATTGACCTGGCGCGGTGTTCGGCTTCGGCATCGAATCTCCAGCCGTTGAAGTACATCATCTGCAACGAACCGGCAAAGAACGCCGAAATGTTCAGGCAGCTTGGCTTCGCCGGACGGCTGAAGGACTGGCCGGGCCCGGCCGAGGGAGAACGTCCCGCCGCTTATATCATTATCCTGCTCGATACCGAAATCAGTAAGAATCCCTGGTGCGACCACGGCATCGCCGCCCAGACCATCATGCTCGGTGCGTGCGAAGCCGGCCTGGGAGGCTGCATGCACGGTTCTTTCAAGAAAGAAGCGGTGATGAAGCTGTTCGATATCCCGGAGAAGTACGAGATACTGCTGGTCATTTCACTCGGGAAGCCGAATGAGAAGGTCGTGCTTGAGGAAGCGGTTCCGGGTGGTGATATCGCCTATTACCGCGACGCGAACGACAATCACCACGTGCCGAAGCGGCCGCTGAGCGAGATTATCATCGGGTAGCCGAAAAACGCCGGTTTCTCCGCATCGGATTCCCGGGCTGGTCATCTTCAGGGGGGCAGCCTGCCCGCCGGGGTTATACGGTGGTGAGGTATGAAAAGAGAAAGCACCCGTTGCTGGGTGTCAGGAGGAAGATGAACAAACAAGCTTCGGGTAATGATGTACGTTTGCATCTCAATGTGCCGAACGGGATTACCGGGGTGCGGGTCATTATGGCCTGCTTCGTCGGCTGGTTCCTGGCGCAGGGGCAGTTTCAGACAGCGGGAATTATCCTCGCTATCGCCGCCCTGACCGACTGGCTGGATGGATTCGTTTCACGGAGAATCGGAAAAGTCACGCTCGGCGGAGCGCTCTTCGACTTGGTGGCCGATGAACTGCTCTTCATGCCCAGCCTGATTCTGGCGATTATCGGCGGGTTGTTCACCAGGGTTGACGGGCTGATGCCGCTCAACCCGTACCTGTACGCGGTACCGGCACTCCTCGGCGGAGCGATGGTACTGGCGGGCGTGGGCATCTACCTCTGGAAGCGGCGTACTCGTACCTTTGATTTTCCTTCACCGCCGCTGGTTGCTAAAGTAAATTTCTGGTTCTGGCTGACGCCCCTCATCGTGGCCGTTTTCAGGGTTGGCCCTGACTGGCTGCTGGCCGGCCTGATGTACCTGGCGATTATCTCGACGATACTGACTTTCGTTTCCTACCTGAGAAAAGGCAGTTACGTCTTTACCGATTAGGTTTGCCCGGGGCAACTTGCGTACTCGGCTATTCTGAAAGACCAATTAAAAAAACCTATTCCAGGTATGTTACTTTGCTATAGTTTGTAGTATTCTGTGAAAAGACCGGATTATGATACAGAAAATCGGCTTCGATAACGAGCGTTACCTTAAAGAACAGACAGCGGCGATTCTCGACCGGGTTGCCAAGTTCGGCAACAAGCTTTACCTCGAGTTCGGAGGGAAGCTCTGCTACGACTACCACGCGGCGCGGGTACTGCCCGGCTACGACCCCAATGTGAAGATTCGCCTGCTCCAGGTATTGAAAGACAAAATCGATATCGTTCTCTGCGTCCATGCCGGGGATATCGAGAAGGGGCGGGTGAGGGGCGATTTCGGTATCACCTACGACGATGCTACTCTCAAGCTCATCGATGACCTGCGGAAGAGAGACCTCGATACCCTGGCGGTAGTGATTACCCGTTTCACCAATCAGCCCTCGGCGGTCGTTTTTAAAAACAAACTGGAACACCGGGGCATCAGGGTGTACCTGCACTACCCGATTGAGGGGTATCCGGCGAATGTCGATAGAATTGTCAGCGAGGAAGGGTTCGGAAAGAACGAGTATGTCGAGACCCGGAACCCTATCGTCGTCCTGACCGGGCCGGGGCCGGGCAGCGGCAAGCTGGCAGTCTGTCTCTCCCAGCTTTACCACGAGAACAAGCGGGATATCCGGGCCGGGTATGCCAAGTTCGAGACGTTTCCTATCTGGAACCTGCCGCTCAAGCACCCGGTTAACATTGCCTACGAGGCAGCAACAGCTGATTTACAGGACCTCAATATGGTGGACCCGTTCCACCTGAGCGCCTATAACGAGACCGCCGTCAATTACAATCGCGACGTCGAGAGTTTTCCCCTGCTGAAGTTGATTTTCAGCCGGATATTCTCCGGTGAGGGGGACAGTAACGGTAATCCGCCGAATGGTCTGCTCCGGTGGACGAAGCAATCGCTCTACAATTCGCCGACCGATATGGGGGTGAACCGGGCGGGATTTGGCATCATCAACGACGAGGTGGTCAGAGAAGCCTCGAAACAGGAACTGATTCGCCGGTATTTCCGGTACAACGAAGAGCAGATACTGGGGATAGAGAAGCAGGAAACGGTTGACCGGGTGATGCGGCTGATGGAGGAACTCGGGGTACGGATTACCGACCGGCTCGTTGTCGAACCGGCCAGGAAAGCCGCCGTTGAGGCGGAAGCGAAGGCGAAAGGGAACGAAGGCATCTACTGCGGGGCGGCAATTCAGCTACCTGACGGCGAAATCGTTACCGGCAAGAACTCGACGCTTCTCCATGCGTCATCAAGCCTGATACTGAATGCTACCAAGGTTCTGGCGCGCATTCCGGACGAGATACTGTTGCTCTCGCCGCACATCATTATGCAGATATCCCGGTACAAAGAGATGATAATGGATACGGAATCGACCAGCCTCGACCTCGAAGAGACGATGATTGCCCTTTCGATAAGCGCTACCACCAATCCGACGGCGGAACTCGCCCTGAAAAAACTGCCGGAGCTCCGAGGGTGCGAGATGCATATGACCCACCTGCCGACGCCCGGCGATGATGTCGGTTTGAAGCGGCTGGGAGTCAATCTGACCACCGACGGCAAACTATCGTCGCATGATTTGTTCGTGACATAATGTCCGTCACCCTGACGGTTACAAGACAACAAAAAGGGAGCGGTTTCGAACCGCTCCCTTTTTCATGAACCTTACAGGAGTATTAGTATCCCATGGTTGTTTTCAAATCCTGGTCAATCCAAACCCACCACGGCCAGTTCCAGGCCAGCCAGCCGACCCAGTTTTCGCCGGAGTAGTTCTTCAGCCAGGGCCACCAGAGAGTGTAGGTCGGGTATCGAGGCGTCGGGATAACCCAGGCGCCTTCGAGAAGGGTTTTCATCATCTCCCTTGTCTCACCCATAGCGGCGTTGAGGTCGGTAATGGCTGTCGTCATCATGTGATTGGTGGCGGCGACAATCGCCGGGTCATTGATGCGGGAGAAGTTACTCAGGCTGACACCGGTGTAGCCGGCGACTTCAGGCCAGGAGGACGGAGGAGGAATCGCCCCGACAATCATTTCTTCGTAGGACAGGCCATAGAGAATGCTCAGGTAGCCGCCGGTTTCCTGGATATTGAAATCCAGGTCGATGCCGACTTTGTCCCACATTTCCTTGACTACCGAGTAGTAATCGACCTCGTTGTTGGTCAGGATAACTTCGGCTTTGAATCCATTGGGGTAACCGGCTTCCGTAAGCAATGTTTTTGCCTTTTCCGGATTGTATACATACAGTTCTTTGACGGTTGCCGGCATATCGGGGTCGTCAAGGCCGAGGTAGAGCGGTTCGTAACCTTTCTGTACCCAGTACGGCCAGGTCAGAATCTGTCCCAGTCCCTGGTACAGGCCGTCGTTAATCTCGTTGAAGTCGGTCGCCATCATCATAGCGCGGCGGACCCGGACATCGGCATAGGGAGTGCCGGGGATATCGGTCCTCATGCCGAGCAGATTGACGGCGAGCAGACCGCCCAATGCTTCTTTCACATCGGGCTTTTGCTGCACCATGTAAGCCCTGTCTTCAATAGAGAATCCGCTCATCTGGTCGAGTTGTCCGGTACGGAAGGCGGCTTGCCGGGTGGAGAGGTCCGGCATGACGAGGAATTTGATGCCATCGAGGTACGGCAACTGGTCGCCTTTACCGGGGCCGACCGGATTTTTTCCCCAGTAGTTGGGGTTTCGTTTCAGTTCTATCTTGTTATCGACAATGACGTCTTTAACCATGAAGGCGCCGGCGCCAAAACAAACTTTCCAGTCGATGGTCGATTCGCCTTCGTAGACTTCATCCAGTTCCGGCGGGAAAATCTGCCCGCCATCGCATAACATCATAATAGCGTTGAGAAGTTCGGCGATAGGCACGGTGTAGGAAACTTCTCTCGGGCCGAGCTTCTTGCCATAGATACCGTGAGTCCAGGGATAACTGGTGCCGAGGAACAGCCCCGGGTGGCTTCGCGTATCGTTGAGGCGCATATCGAAGTTCCAGATAACGTCGTCAATGGTAACTTCTCTACCGCCGACGAGGACGCTGGCGGGGTTCTCGGTGTCGAGTCCATAGCGAATGCCTTCTTTTATCTTGATGAAAAAGGTACCGGTCTCGCCGCCGTCATCGGCCTTCCAGGTAATGCTCTCGGCGATGTAGTAGGCTTTCAGGTCTCTGAGGTTGGTAGAACCTTCCCATCCTACCTCGCCGGTTCCATAGCCACCGGCGTATCCTTTTGCCCAGTCACCGTTCCAGAGCCATTCATTGCAGGCCATAACGGGCGCGGCGGTAAAAATCGACCACGGAAGGAAGTCATCAACGTTACCGATCAGTGAAACGTTCAGGACGCCTCCATATTCAGGTTTATCCGATGCCGCCTGTTCACCTTCTTCTTCGTCTTTCGTACAGGAGACTGCAAGCAGCGACAGCGTCATCAGACAGCATACAAGAATCCAGACAATCTTTTTTGCCATGCGGATATCTTCCTTTCACCTGGTTGCCAGGTTAATTTTGCAGCTCATCCTGAGAGTATGGTTATGATGGGTTGGGGGAAATCGAACGGTCAGGTGTTCGTGTGTATTCCGAACAATAAACTACATAGACACCTCCTCAATATTACAGAAAAAGGGTGCCACAGCCTGCCTCACTATACGGCAGCTATAGCACCCTCTTTCAGTAAACATATTCTTTTGTATGTGATATTGAAAAAGCTTAGTTCATACACAGTGAAAAGTCAATATCTACTGCGAAACATTCTCCGCCTCTGGAAAAACTGGATTACGCCTCACTTCGGTGCTAATATAGAATAACCTTTTTATGGGAGGTGACATGCCATGGACATGTTCGAACGGCAGAACGAGGAACAGGGAAGGCAACAGGCGCCTCTGGCGACGCGGATGAGGCCTTCCACGTTCAACGAATACGTCGGGCAGCAGCACATAATCGGAGAAGGCCGGGTACTGAGAAAGGCAATCGAAGCCGGACGCCTGCCTTCGATAGTTCTCTGGGGGCCGCCCGGAAGCGGTAAAACAACCCTGGCTTATGTGATAGCCAGCCAGACCGACGCCGCCTTCACCATGATTAGCGCCGTCAGCGCCGGGGTTGCCGAGCTTCGCCGGGCAATCGAGCAGGCAAGGGAACGGCGCCGCAGTTCGGGTCAGAGGACGATTCTCTTTATCGATGAAATTCACCGTTTCAACAAGACGCAGCAGGATGCTATCCTGCCCTACGTCGAGGACGGTACCATTACCCTTATCGGGGCGACCACCGAAAATCCCTCCTTCGAGGTGACCTCGCCGCTCCTTTCCCGCGCTCAGGTGCTGACCCTCAACCCGCTCGTCGAAGACGAGATTCGGGTGATTGTCATGCGGGCGCTGCGGGACCGGCTGAAAGGGCTGGGCGCAATCAAAGTGGAAATGGAACCGGATGCGCTCGACCACCTCATCAATATGTCGAGGGGTGATGCCCGCATTGCCCTCAATGCCCTGGAGTTGGCGGTGATGAGCACCCCGCCGGATTCCGACGGCAAGCGGCACGTGCCTTTGAGCACCATCGAGGATGCCATTCAGCATCCCGCCCTGCGGTACGATAAAGGCGGCGAACAGCACTACGATTTGATATCGGCTCTCCATAAATCGATGAGAGGTTCCGATCCGGATGCATCCCTGTACTGGCTGGGGAGGATGCTGGAGGGAGGGGAGGACCCCCTTTACATTGTCCGGCGGATGATACGGTTCGCCTCGGAGGATATCGGCATGGCTGACCCCCAGGCGCTGGTGATAACGATAGCCGCCCAGCAGGCGGTCCACTTCGTCGGTATGCCTGAAGCTAACCTGGCTCTCGCCGAGGCGGCCGTTTACCTGGCGACGGCCCCGAAGAGCAACTCGCTCTACGAAGCCTACTCACGGGTGCAGGAAGAAATCAAGCGAACGGCTAACGAAGCCGTCCCGATGCACCTCCGTAACGCTCCGACTTCCATGATGAAGCAAATGGGATACGGGCAGGGCTACAAGTATGCCCACGACTACCCGGATAATTTTGTCGAGCAGCAGAACCTGCCAGACGCGCTCCAGGGAAGCCAGTACTACTCGCCCACCGAACACGGCTACGAGCGGCAGGTGGTGAGCCGGCTGAGAAACTGGTGGCAGACGAGAAAAAAACCGAACATGCCGGAGAATCAGTCCGGCGGAGAGAGTGAACATCATGATGAATAGTGTACCGGCAAAATTTTCCAGCGAGGACCTGGTTCTCGAAGGCGAATGGCTGTTCCCTGAAGGCGAAGGGCCGTTCCCGGCGGTGGTGGTCGCGCACCCGTTTCCTCCCGGCGGCGGTACCATGCATAACAGCATCGTCGAATCGATTTGGCAAGCCCTTGCCGGCCGAAACATCGCCGCATTTCGCTTCAACTTCCGGGGAGTCGAAGGCAGCCAGGGAAAATTTGCCGAGGGAATCGGTGAGTATAAGGACGTAAAAGCCGCCTTCGAGCACGCCCTTTCAGCGTACAACATCGATAAAAGACGGGTCGGGCTGGCCGGTTACTCGTTCGGCGCCATGATGTCGGCTCCGGCAGCTATTCGTGACGAACGAGTGAAAGGCCTGGCGCTCGTCTCGGCACCGCTCTCGGACGACCAGTGGAAAAAGCTGGACGGGTACAAAAATCCGTACCTGGCGGTTATCGGCGAAAACGACCAGATGGTCTCGACGGATAATTTCCGCCTCAGGATGGACAACCCCCCGAAGCCTGGAATATACCGGATGCTCCCCGGCGCCGACCACTTCCTTGCCGGGTACGAAGAGGAAGTTGGGGAGATGGTTGCGGAGTTTTTCAAAGGGGTGCTGTTTTCAGGTAAATACTGACACCTGTTACGTCACGTTTTATTGACAACTGTGGTATAATATAGATGTATCACGCTGGGAGAGCGACTTACAGGTTCTGATTCCTGTAAGAACTCTCCTGAATTTTTTCCAAATCTTTTCGGTATTCATCCATAAAGGCGATTTTGTCGATAGCTGCTCGCTTTAACAGTTTTGAACAACCGTCTTTACAGGGTGCAAACACAAGCTTCAGCTTATCTTGTCGAACCAGTTTTTTAACAAGCTCGTCATAATCACCATCGCTGGTGATAATAACAGCCTTATCGAAATGTTGTAAATCGGAAATGACCTGCATACTCAAGAGAGAATCTACATCTGCTTTATAGCGATTTTCTGATTTTTCGATTATGCAACCACACTCCGGACACCTTTTTTCAATAATTCGTATTAACGATGCTTCTTTTAGCTTAATATTGTAACCATAATTACTTAAATTGTCATAAATCGGTTTTGTTTTTGGGGTATTCCCTAAAAAATAATGCGCTGTAATAACACCGTGCTTGTCCTGTAAGTAGTGTAAAAGTTTTTTATAATCGAGTACCCAATCAAGGTTTTCATAGGTTAAATGTAAATTAACACCGTCAATATATGCATAATTGTTATGTCTTGGCATAATGTGAATTATCTAATAAATACTTCAGGCTGTCAACTACCATCTCGTGTGAGTTACTTCTTCTCTTGACTTTTGACTGAAAAAGTAATATAAATCATACAAAATATACTAAAAATATTACACTACTCACGACGGGGGGAAACGATGAATGATGTAATCATGCCGCTGTTACCTTTTATCCTGTTTATTGTTTTATTCGCTGTTCTACTGGTTTTCCTGTTTTCTAAGAAAATCGAGCGTGACCGGGTGAAAACAGGGTATAAACGTTATGACTGGCTGACATTTCTCGCCTGTGTACTGGGAGGCGTGCTGCTGTCATCCGCTTTAAGAGAAGCTGGTGCTGATTTTCACGATCTGGCGGTGATTATTTCTGCGGCAATCACTATTGCGTTCATCGTTCTGGTCGTTTACAAACTAATCCGCCGGTTAAAAACCGGCCGGCCTGTCGGTAAAATAATCTCGGACGAAAGGACCGAACTGGTAATGGCGAAAAGCGCCCGGAATGCCTTTTTCATTACCTGCGTCTCGCTGTTTATTTTCCAGGTAATCGGCACCGAAACAATTGCAGACGCTCATCGGATGCTGATAATGCTCGGCAGCGGGCTGGGGGTGCTCATGATATCGCTCTTGTATTACTATTATGCACAAGGTTAGCGGGGTAGAGGTAACTATGCCGATTATTCGAACAAAAATCAAAGAACTGCGAGCCAGGCATAACCTGACCCAGGATGAACTGGCGGATATGGTCGGCGTGACCCGCCAGACGATGCTTCACCTCGAAAAAGGCCGCTACAACCCTTCGCTGATACTTGCCTGGAAAGTAGCGGAAGCCCTTCATTCCACCATTGCCGAGGTATTCACCATCGAAGAAGAATGAAGGGCTCTTTTCTACCGTAATATTTCGAACAGCCTTGTCAGGCTGCCGCCGAAGCCCATTTTCGACATCGGGTCCGTCCCGAGCTTTATCCCGTGCTTCGCGAACAGGGCGGTGTCTTCCTTCGCCTGTTCGAGGGTCATTCCCCGGCTGAGAACTTCTTTGACGACGTCTATCCACGCCTGGATATTTTTTTGCATTTCAGGAATAAAGTCGGGCGTGCAGACCTTGCCGTGCCCGGGTACGAGGTAATCGGCATCGAATTCCTTGTACCGCTCCAGCGATTTCAGCCATTCGTACGGCACCGACTGCATCAGGAACGGCTGAACGTGGTACACGATGTTATCGGAGGTACAGACCACCCGTTCTTCGGGAATGTACACCGCTGCCTGGTACGGCGAATGGCCGGGCAGGTTGACCATTTTGAAAGTGTGGTTTCCCAGGTGCAGCGTCAGTTTCTGCGAAAAGGTGATATCCGGCGGCCGGAAACGGAAATCATCCGGCAAAGACGCGCCTGCCTGTTTCGCCTGCTGCTTTGCCTGCTCGGCGGACATCGCCAGTACCGCATCTCTGACCCCGTCATGGCCGATTACCGTCCCTTCGAAGAAGAAATTTCCCGAAACGTGGTCGCCGTGCGGTTCGGTGTTGAGGATGTACTTCACCTGCCCGTGCTTGTCGATTACGCTGCGCCAGGTCGCGGCATCGGCGGCGCTTTGCGGCGTGTCAATCATGACGATGCCCTCGCTCGTTGTCACGAAGGTGTTGTTGCTGCCTCCGAAACCGATTTCAACGTAAACATTCTTGGTAAGCTGTTGCATATCATATCTCCCCGTTGATTATTGTAGAACAATCATTCTCTCTTTATATTACTTCCATACTTTTCACTACCCGCCTACCTCGTGTCATTCCCGACCTGTTCGGGAATCTTACATCTTTCGTAGCCGCGAGTTCTACATCTTTACCAGGGAACCGGCCGATTCTATTCGTCAAGAGGTGAATACAGAAGTTGTTCATACCACTTCAGATTCCCCTCTCCAGGGGAATGACACCCTTGTTTGCTGGAACATTGAGTATGAATAATTGTATCACAGGTATCTTTCCGTTGTTCAATTGGCAATGAGATACACAGGTTGTTTTGCTGTTCGGGCTTCGATAACCCTGCTGTCATAAAGGGATAAATCAGCGTCAACCTCTCACTACTCATTACCAATTATCGAAGATTCGTTTCCTTATAACTTTACTTAATTTTAAACGAATCTTTGATCCCGATATTCATTATTATCTAAAGATGCTTAATCGGGACTAACTACTTTATACCTGCCTCGTACTTTTCCTTCTCATCGTAGTACCATTTGGCGTACTCGGCGACCATCTCCATGATCGGCAGGTTGTAGGGGCACCGTGTTTCGCATTCGCCGCACTCCACGCATCCGGTGGCCTTTTTCATGGCCTCATCGAACATCCCGCCGAAGAAGCGCTCCGGGGGCATGCGCTTGAAGAAACTCTGGGCGGTCATGACCATCGATATCGGTATTCCTGAGGTGCAGGGCTGGCAGTAATCGCAGCGGCGGCAGAATTTCTTGCCGAGGTCGTCAATCATTGCCTGCATCTTCGTCTTTTCTGCGTCCGTCATCTCGAGCGGGCCTTCGAAGAGCTTCACCCCTTCTTCGACTTCGGCGATTTTCTCCATGCCGACCAGCGTCAGCACATCCGGGAACTGCCGGAGGTACTTGAAAGCGATGGTCGCGTTTTCGAGCATGCCGCCGGCCATCGGTTTCATGGCCAGGAAACCCACGTCGTGCTTCCGGCAGAGCGGCAGCAGTTCGTCGGCCGGCTCGCTGGTGATGACGTTGAAGGGGAACATGACGGTATCGAACAGGTCGGTCTGGACTTCCTGTTTCGCCATGTCCATCGAGTGGGAGGTTATCGAGATGTGCCGGATGATGCCGGCCTTTTTCGCCTCTTCGGCCATTGCGTAGAGGCCGCCTTCGAGGACTGTTTTCAGGTGTTCCGGGGTGCTGACACCGTGGAACTGGTAAATATCGATGTAATCTGTCTGGAGCCGTTTCAGGCTCAGTTTCAGGTGTTCTTCAGCGGTTTTCCGGTCGCGGGCGCCGGTCTTGGTAGCGATGATAACCTTGTCACGCCGCCCCTTGACCGCCTTGCCGATTCTCTCTTCGCTGGTGGTGTAGCCGTTGGCGGTATCGAGGAAGTTGATGCCGAGGTCGAGGCACCGTCGTACCACCTCGATTGCTCCTTCTTCGGTGAGCCTCTGGATGGGGATTCCTCCGAACCCCAGTTTCGTGACCATTAAGTCGGTTCTGCCAAGCCTGAATTTCTCCATGTGAATGCCTCCTGACTATTTTTTATCTGTCTATGCCTGGTAAAACTCCCCCGGCAAAACGCCGGAAGACAGCTCTGACACCGGACATTGCTTGAATGGTTTCGGGCGGGTATGCCGGATACCAGCGATTATACCGGGTTTGGGCGGGAAAATAAAATCAGAGTACATCGGGCTGGTTTCTGGAAAAATAATGGAGGGCACGATTAAATGCCCTCCATTCATGTCAATTCTCTCGAACCTAACTCACCTGCGATTTCTATAACCGCATTGGACCTCTCTATGAGACTGCATCCAAAACCCCATCTCAGGAGTAAGCCCGAGTTTCGGCCGCCCTGCCTGAGGCAGGGCCTTAACTGTCAACCTGCCAGACTCCGAGGAACATGTGAAGCTTCATGGTCCACCTCCCGAAGTTACTCGATTGGCTCCTTTAGCCTCTGTATAGTATTATTAACACAAATCCCTTCCTGTGTCAACCCTCAGGCACGAACACGAACGAAAAGTACGTTGATAAAGTTATGAAACAGTCACACTGGACCACTGTTGCGAGGTTTTATGGTCCTTCCTGATTACTCTGACTATCAATAGTCCACACTCAAAATCACCTGCCCGCCGCGGCTTAAGCGAAAGAGTTTACTCCCTGCGTTCCTCCAATTACTAACTACCAATTACTAATTACCCGGCGTCAGCCTTTGTTTCTCCAACCACGAACGCTACCGAGAGGTCGGCGGTATCGGAGAGGCTTATCGAGAGGCTGGTGATGCCGAGGTTTTTGGCAGTTGCAAGGGCGTTGCCGGAGAGGGTGACGAAGGGTTTCCCGCTCGGTTCGGAACCGATTTCTATTTCTTTCCAGCCGACGCCCCGGATGCCGGTACCGAGGGCTTTCATGACGGCTTCCTTGCCGGCGAAGCGGGAGGCCAGGCGGGTGGGTTTCTCCCGGCAGATTTCACGTTCCGTTTCGGTGTAGATGCGGTTGAGAAAACGGTCGCCCCATCGCTCCGCCGCTTTTTTAATCCTTGAAACTTCTATGATATCCACCCCGGTACAGAGCATGGCCGGTTCTCCTTGACATATGATTTTCATTGTAGCATGTTCCGGGGGGCGGATGAATGTGACGGGCTGAAAGCATAAAAAACCCTCTCCGAATGATTCACTATTGACAAATATAGTTCGTATTACTATAATCCCCAGAAAGAAGGAAGGAAACAAACTATGTCTATTTCTCTCCTGAAGACGAACGATATGACGTTACTCCCACGCGCTACAGGTTTTTCTATGACTGATACATTCGGAGAAAAGGGAACTAAAAAATAGACGACCTTCAGGGGCAGCGATAACCAGACTATCACCTGGGATGCGGACAACCGGCCGGTGATGGTCAGCTAGAACGGAACGGTCATCGCCACGTTTATCTACGATGGTGGCGGCAACCGGGTGAAGAAGACGGAAGACGGGAACCTTCTCATCGAGTCCATTCAGGAGTTTCCTTCACGATTATGAAATCACGCCACAATCAAATGCTTTTCCGTAGTATCATGGCTCCTTAAAAGTACGGCAGCATAGTTCGGCTTGATTTCTCTGTATTGCCGTATCTCGCCTGTAGACGGCGAATATTGTGAAAGCGCATCGTGTTCGCGAGCCATTCGTCAACGGATGTCTTCATCCCGTATGTTAATCGGGAAGGTTTCATAATCCCGGATGAGCGAAGCGAATCGGGACGAATCCATAGCAATCCGCGTTCCTCTCACTACCAACTACTCATTACTTGTCACTCATTATCGCCAGACCGGTCCGACAAGTCCGACCTGTCAAACTTTTCCGACTTCTTCTTCCCTGACTGCCAACTATTCATTACTTTTTTCTGACACCATAATTTGACAACTTAGAACATGTGTCCTATTATCGTATCACTCGTATTGCCTGGCCCTGAAAATTCATCCTTTTCCCTGCCTGCATCACACGAATTATCATTCAAAAGAAAAAAGAAAAACGAATCGAGCGTATTTTAACAACTTGTTAACCTCTCCTGTCTGTCTTTAAGCTCGAAAAACAGGAACGTTTCTGAAAAATTCCTCGAAAAAACAAAAACGAATCGAGGCTGAATTAACAATTCGTTAACCTTGTCTCCATGAATTTCGCCTCAGAAATCAAAAAAACCATTCACGAAAAAAGTCCGAAAAACGATGAAACGAATCCGCCTCTGAACGGTCAACCGGAATGGCATAACAGGAGGAGTTTCGATATCATATAAGGTAAAGAGAATTGACATCCCGCCGCTTAATCTGTATTCTGTGAGCGAAAGGGTTTAATGGTTACCCTAGAAAGGAGTATGCAGCATGCGAAATAATGATGACACCGTTCTGGGGCCGTACCGCGTTCTCGACCTGGCGGACGAGAAAGGTCTGCTGTGCGGCAAGATACTTGGCGACCTCGGAGCGGATGTAATCAAGGTGGAAAGGCCGGGGGGCGACGCCGCCCGAAATATCGGCCCTTTCTACCATGACGAGGTTGACCCCGAGAAAAGCCTGTTCTGGTTCGCAATGAACACGAGCAAGCGGGGAATTACCCTGGATATCGAGAAACCGGAAGGGAAGGAGATATTCAGGAAACTGGTGAAGACGGCCGATTTCGTCATCGAAAGTTTTACACCGGGATACATGGACAGCCTGGGGCTGGGTTACAAGGACCTGGAAAAAATAAACCCGAAAGTGATAATGGTTTCGATTACCCCGTACGGCCAGGACGGGCCGTACAGTCAGTACAAGACCTCGGATATCGTTTCCTGGGCAGCGGGCGGCAACATGGCTCCGTATGGCGATTCCGACCGGCCGCCGTACCATTTCAGCCACCACTCCCAGGTGTATATGAATGCCGGCTGCGATGGAGCGCAGGGAGCGTTGACAGCCCTCTACTACCGGCACATGACCGGCGAAGGCCAGCAGATAGATGTCTCCTGCCAGGATTCGGTGATGCAGTGCACCGAGCACATCACTGCCGGATGGGACCTCGGCGGGCGCACCGCAAAAAGAACCCCGCCGGTGATTGAACCCGGCTCGAAACTTACCCAGATATGGCCCTGCAAAGACGGGCACGTGTCCTGGTTCTACTGGGCCGGTAATATGTCGCTCCGCACCAACGTGCCGATGGTGAAATGGATGGAATCAGAAGGCGAAGCGACCGAATTTCTGCTGAATTACGACTGGGCGAACATGCCCATGCAGGTTCCTAAGGAAGACCTTATCCAAATCGAAGAACCGACGGCGAAGTTCATTGCCAAACGGACCAAGGCGGAATTGTTCGCCGGCGCTTTGAAGAACGGCGTTCAGCTTTACCCGGTTTCGACACCGAAAGATATGCTGGAAAGTCCCCAGCTTGAAGCCCGAAAATTCTGGGTCGAGCTGGAACACCCGGAACTGAACGATACCATTACCTACCCCGGCGCGTTCTCAGGAACGGTCGTTGCGCCGCCGAGGCCTTCCCGCCGCGCTCCGCTCATCGGAGAGCATAACAAAGAGGTCTACGAAGAACTCGGCATAACCGGGGACAAGCTTCAGAAACTCTCCGGCGACGGAATCATATAGAAAGGCGGAAAGGAAGATAATTATGAAAAAGTTATTAGAAGGAATACGGGTTATCGATTTCACCTGGCATCTTACCGGCCCGCTGACCACCAAGCACCTTTCCGACCTCGGTGCCGAAGTCTTTCGGGTCGAAAGCATGCGCAGTCCGGATATCCAGCGGCTGGGCGGCCTGCTCGGCAGTTTCAACCAGTATAACTCCAGTAAAAAAGGAATCACCCTGAACCTGAAGACCCCCGAAGGGCTTGACCTCTGCAAGAAACTCATCGCAAAGTGCGATATCCTGGTGGAAAATTTCGCCGGGGGAGCTATCGAGCGCATGGGTCTGGGGTACGATGTCGTCAGCAAGATAAAGCCTGATATCATCATGTGCAGTTCCTGCATGCAGGGGCAGACCGGCCCCTATGCCAAGCATCCCGGCTCCGGGCATAAACTGACCGCCCTGTGCGGCTTCAACCATATTATGGGCTGGCCGGACAGAGGCCCGGGATGGATTGGGGCGTATACCGATTTCATTGCGCCCCGTTACAATATCCTCGCTATCATGGCGGCGCTCGAATACCGGCGGCGAACCGGCAAAGGCCAGTACCTGGACATGTCCCAGTACGAGGGCGGGCTTCAGTTCATGGCCCCGAGTATCCTCGAGTACGCGGTCAACGGCCGGATTCTGGAGCGGATGGGTAACTGGAGCGAGTATGCTTCTCCGAACGCTGCCTATCAATGCATCGGTGATGACCGCTGGTGCGCCGTTACCGTAGCGAACGAGGAAGAGTGGAAGATATTCTGCGGCGTCATCGGCCAGCCGGAACTGGCGGCCAACCCGAAGTTCGCCAACCTTGAGGCGAGAAAAGCCAACGAGGTCGAACTGGATGCCCTGGTCACGAAATGGACCCTGACGAAAACCGCTGAGGAGGTTATGGACCTGCTTCAGAAAGCGGGTGTTGCCGCGGCGGTGGTGGCGACCGGTGAAGACCTTATGGACAAAGACCCCCAGATACAGTACCGGGGCTCCTTCGTAGCCGTCGACCATCCGGAGTACCCGGCAAAGGTCAAGAAGCCGAAGTACCGGACACAGACGGGGAATCACTTCAAGATGTCCAAGTACACGCCCGAAATCACTTCGGTTCCCAAGCTTGGCGAGCACAACGAGTACGTCTTCAAGGAACTCCTCGGCGTGTCAGACGAAGACTACGAGGCGATGAAGGCAAAAGACGTCTTCATGTAGGTTTTGTGTATTTACCTATTGTAACGGCACCCCGATGAAACCGGGGTGCCGTTTTAATTGGAAATAATGGGCGCTTTCTGGTAAGATTTTTTCTGTATCCTCGGGGGAGTGCCGGAACTGGCAGACGGGCAAGACTTAGGATCTTGTGCCGCAAGGCGTGAGGGTTCGAGTCCCTCCTTCCCCAGAATTATCAGGCAGCGAACAGCCTGCCGAGCACAGAAAGAACGGCCTCCTGATACGATTCGGCGAGTTGACCGAGTTTCTTGACTAACCGCACTTTGTCGACTGCCCGTATCTGGTCGAGGATAATCCAGCCTGTTTTATCTTCGAAACTGCAAGGAACACGGCTCGGGTAAGGATGGCTTTTCGTGGTCATCGGGGCGATGAGAACGGTGGCGATATGCCGGTTCAACTCGTTCGGTGAAATGACGACACAGGGGCGAACCTTCCGGATTTCGGTTCCGACT
>CAYXEG010000006.1:7052-14434 GCA_964463875.1 uncultured Dehalococcoidales bacterium | reverse complement strand
CCAGATATCGAAACGGTTTACTCCCATTCCCACTCATCCGAATCAAAGGTGCTGAGACTGAATGCTTCAGGGTCGAGCAAACTGTCATCGCCCCGCTTGTTCATTTCGGCGAACTGCTCGTCCCATCCCTGCCGCGGATTACCGGCAGAGCTGATGATTAGCTTGTTTCCCTGTACCTCAACTTCTATCTCTTCGCTGAGTTGAGCCTGGTCGAGGAGGGTTTTCGGTATCCTGATACCTTTCGAATTACCGATTTTCACGATGCGTGTTTTTATGCTGTTTCCCATACACCACTTTTTCCCGTAACGATTGTAATTACATAGTATACACTTATGCGATGTTCGTCAAGGCAGGCGAAGAGAAGGATACCCCGGGGTCAAATTTTCAGATAGTTCCTAATGTATCAAGACAGTTAGAAACTGGTGCGTATCATTACAGGGGCTTCGTAATTGTTATTATCTATGAGTATGTCAGCTTTATCGTGCGGATCAGCTTCCTGAAAATAGAGTTTCTGTCCGGGTATGTAGCGTAGATTGTACAGGTCTATAATAGCCTGCTCCGGGTCTGATGTTTCCTGGTCTCTCGCTCTTTTTATCGCTCTTTGAAGGGCCACCTCAAAACTAACGTCAAGGAATATCTTAATATCCCAAAAATTCAAAAGTTCAGGCCTAAATAAAAAGATGCCATCCATAACGAGAATCGCATCTTTGTCAGCCTTTTTACTTGCCAAATTTAATTTATCATCTATTCGATAATCAAAGGCTGCTTCTTTGTATTTCAAATCTCCGGAGCTAAGAGGTTTCAAGAGCGTATCGATAATCAGTTGATGATTGAATGAATCCTGATAATACCCATCTGGTGAACGTCTTCCTTTTTTGTATCTGATTATACTTGGATTATGAAAACCGTCGATGGAAACACGGATAATTTGACGGTTGGATTCTCCCAATCTATCAGCTAGTTTATCCGCAAAAGTGGTTTTTCCGGCTGCGTCAACACCGTTAATACCAACCAGGACCGGAGTGTCTTTTCGATAGCCTAAGATTGCGTTATTGATATAATTGAATAGATTATCAGCCTGCATAAATTGTTCCCGGCTCTACCAGACATATCCCAAACCGGGTTTCTCCTCTTGATTATCTCTTTTAGTAGCCTTTTAGAATTGTTCAACTTTCCATTAATTTAAACAACTAATCCATACTAGTTTCCCAGTATCCGGGTGAGCTCTTTGAAACTTGTGATTATGAAGTCAGCCTGTATCCCGGTGTTCCCGGATGCTGATGATTCACCATTATACCAGCATGCCTTCATCCCGGCTCTTTTTGCACCAACAATATCATTGCGATAAGAATCGCCAACAAACAAGCATTCAGCAGGTTGAATATGTAAAGCGCGGGCTGCATATAAAAAAATCTCCGTATCAGGTTTCCGAATACCGAGCTCTTCCGAAAGTACAATAGCTGAAAAGATGCCTTCCAGACCTATTGCTTCTATCTTCCGGTATTGAACGTCTGGTGAACCGTTGGTAATGACTGCGAGAAGAAATCTGGCGCTTAATTCCTTAACCGCATTGACAGCTCCGGGTATCGGGATGCTTATTTTCGGATATTCGCTGACGTACATCCCGGTAATTGCGTCAGCATTCTCTTCGCTAAGATTTAGAAGCCGGAGAAAAGATTTAGTTCGCTTTTCCCTTAGACCTTCTGAAGGCTCTCCAGCTTCAAAATCAATAGTTATCAGGCGGTCAGACTCCAGGAAAGCTTCAATTAATCTTTCCTCGTCGATACCTTGAAAAGTTTGCGGAAAACGCTCTACAAGGAGTTTTACTGTGTGGATTTGTGCCGCGTTCCTGTCATATAACGTGTCATCCAGGTCAAAGATGATAGCTTTCATATTAATCATAACCAATACCCTTCGTCACGTCCGTTCGTACTCCCGGAAGCAGGGAGAGGGCGATAATCAGGACACCCCAGACAGCTATCAGCGGCTGAAGGAAACTGATGTAGCCCAGCATGACCGTTTCGACGATTATCCAGATGAGCATGATGATGCCCGTAGCCCACGAGGCAGCCCAGCTCCAGTGTGTTCCTTTGGCAGGATTGAGGGATTCCGCCCATTGCCAACCGGGCTGCTTGACAAGGCCGAAGCCGACGAGGGCGGGGAAGATGCCGATGAAGAGGAACAGGATGATACCCGGGATAAGGTAATCGGGGAAGGGCGTGCCTTCGAGTATATCCACCGGCATTTGCATCAGGCCGCCGTCCGGCGCGAGGAAGAGCATCGGCCCGCTGACGATGCCGCCGAAGCCAATCACCACCAGCAGGATAACCAGGATAATCAACGAAACGGGGCGCTTTCTTTTCATTTTGACCATCACCCTGTTAAATTCTGGTATGTATCATACCACAGATGAAGCGGCCGGACATCAGGTTGAAAAAAGCAGCAGTTCTCCGAAATCTTTACTCGGCTATGGCGGGGGCACTACAATACAGGTAACGCATTATTAACAAGGGGGTCACCATGTCCCGGAAAATAAGCAACGGATACCCTTCCGAATATGTTACAGAAGAAGTTTTAAGAGACGGTTCCATCATACGGCTGAGACCAATCAAAGAGGACGATACGGAAGCATGGTTCAATTTCGCGCGGAACGTGAGCAGCGAGACCGGTTACCGGGGATTGCGCCATATCCCTCAGGAAATGACGCTCGAAGACGCGGTACGCTACTGCAAGGTCGATTATGACAACACCATGGCGTTCGTCGGCGAGGTTACGGAAAAAGGCCAGAAGAAAATCATCGCTACCGGGCGTTACTATCGCCTGCCGAAGAAGGAGCGGGCGGAAGTGACCCTGATAATGATTGAGGACAAGTTCCGGGGCAAGGGAGTAGGCACCAAACTCCTGGAAACGATGGCCAACTACGCCCGCGACCACGGCATCACCCACTTCGAAGGTGACATACCGGCGGAAAACAAGCGGTTGCTGGACGTCTACATGGGGTACGGATTCCATATCGACAGCGAATTGAACGCCGACAATTACCACATCCGCCTGCCGATAAGCCGGACAGCGATGGTGACGAAAAAGGAAGAAGAGAGAGAGCGAATCTCGACGGTGAACTCGCTGATGACCATCCTTTCCCCGAAAACAGTGGCGGTCATCGGGGCAAGCCGCGACCCCCAGTCTCTCGGCCATATCGTGCTCCGCTGCATCCTGCAGGGCGGATTTACCGGGACGGTATACCCAATCAACCCCAAGGCTTCATCCATCATGTCGGTCAAGACCTATTCTTCGATAACAGCCGTGCCGGACGATGTCGACCTGGCAATCATCCTCGTTCCGGCGCCGGTGGTTTCGAGGATAGCCGAAGAATGCGGAAGAAAAGGTGTCCGGTCGCTGATTGTCATTTCGGACGGTTTTCGCGAGCGCGGACCGGAAGGGGCTGCCCGTGAGGAGGAACTCAAGGATATCGCTCTCGGTTACGGGATGAGAATCATCGGCCCGAACTGCATGGGCATCATCAACACCGACCCGGCGGTATCGTTGAACGCTACATTCTCGCCGGTGTACCCGCCGCAGGGGAATGTCGGATTCATTTCCCAGAGCGGGGCGATGGGGCTGACGATTCTGAAGAATGCCGATGATTTGAACATCGGTATCTCCACCTTTTTCAGCATGGGAAACAGGGCCGACTTATCGGCGGTCGATTTTCTCCAATACTGGGAAAACGACCCGGTGACGCAGGTTATCCTGCTGTACATGGAGTCATTCGGCAATCCCCGTGAATTCGCCCGGATTGCCCGGCGGGTAACGAGGAAGAAACCGATTGTGGTGGTAAAGAGCGGCACGACGGCGGCCGGTTCGCGGGCGGCGGCTTCCCACACTGGCGCCCTGGCGACCTCGGACGTCGCTTCGGATGTGCTGTTCCGCCATGCCGGTATCATCCGGGTGAATGCCATGGAAGAACTGTTCAACGTGGCCAGCCTTCTCTCCACCCAGCCATTGCCGAAGGGCAGGAGGCTGGCGGTCCTGACCAATGGCGGAGGGCCGGGCATCATTGCGGCTGACGCGGCTTCGAATAACGGCTTCGAACTACCGGAACTGTCCGTCGAAACAGTCGAGAAAATCAAGTCGGTCATGAAACGGGATATCAACATTGCCAACCCGATGGACACGACGGCAGGGGCTTCGGCGGCCGATTTCGAAGCGATATTGAAGATACTTGCTGCCGATGACAATATCGACGCGGTTCTGACGATATTCATCCCGCCTTTCATACAGACGGAAGATGACATGGGATTAACCATGAAGCGGGTAGCGCCGTTATTCTGGAAACACAAGAAGCCGGTAATGAGCTGCTTCCTCGGCAACCGGGGTTTCCAGGGGCAACTGAAATACAAGGGGCGGGCGGTACCGAACTACTCGTTCCCTGAAGAAGCGGTCGGGGCGCTGGCGAAGGCGGTCGATTATGCGGAAATGAAGCAGAAGCCGAAGGGTTCGGTTCCCCGGTTAGCGAACATCCGGCGGGAAGAGGCGCAGCAACTGGTGCTCGATATTATGAGCCGGACTACCGAACGACCCCTGTGGATGAAGGCCGAGGATATCAGTCGGCTGCTTGAGTTGTATGGCATCAACATCACGGGAGCGAAGTTTGCCGCAACTGCCGAAGAAGCGGTCGAAGAAGCTGCGAACATAGGCTACCCTGTTGCGGTGAAGCTGGCCTCGGCGACGATTACCCACAAGACCGATGTCAGCGGAGTCGTAACAGGCGTGAATTCGGCGGAAGAAGTCGTCGAAGCCTTTGACGGCATCAGGGAACGGCTGGCCGCCCTGGGAAGAGAAAAGGAGATGGATGGCGTTCTGGTGCAGAAGATGGTAGAGGACGGTATCGAAGCGATTGTCGGGGTAACGCATGACCCGTCGTTCGGCCCGCTGATGATGTTCGGCTCCGGGGGGATTCAAGCCGAACTTGCCAAGGATGTGACGCTCAAGCTGCACCCGCTGACAACCGAAGACGCCGGTGAGATGATTCGGTCGGTAAAGTTGTCCCGGTTATTCGAAGGTTACCGGGGAGCGCCGGCCAGCGATACGGCCGCCCTGGAAGACCTGCTGTTACGGATATCCGCCATGATTGAGGATATTCATGAAATCGAAGAAATGGATTTGAACCCGGTGAAAGTCCTGGCGAAAGGCGAGGGGTACTGGGTCATCGATGCCCGGGTACTATTGAAGTAGTATACTTTTTTTCAGAGAAAAAAAGTATACTATAATTATGAAGTAAAGATGAATAACAAGGAGGTGGTATGGAAAAGCTTCAAAAGCTGAAACGGTTCAATTGTATCATGGGGGTTCTTCATCTTGTCCAGGGTGTGGCGATGCTGTTCCTGGCGTCAAGCGTTATTCAGACAATCGCTGAATTCAAACCGGTAATCACGCAGTATTACCTGACCTACAATACGGCGACGGCGTCGCTGGAACTGGCGGTAAGGGATTTATTCGAATTACCGTTCGGGTTCCTGGTGGCTTCGTTCCTGCTGATATCGGCAATCGCTCACGGCCTGATTGTCCTGAACAGTAAAACCTACTTCGCCGACCTCGAGAAGGGCATCAACAAGTTCCGCTGGTTCGAGTATGCCCTGAGTTCCTCGGTGATGATAGTGCTCATCGCGACGCTGTTCGGCGTTTACGACATAGGTTCTCTCATCCTGATATTCCTCGTCAATGCCTCGATGAACCTGTTCGGCCTGGTGATGGAGCAGCTCAATTCCGGTAAGGAAAAGAGCCGGGTCAACTGGGGGCCGTTTATCTGGGGGTCAATCGCCGGCATCGCGCCATGGATTGTCATCCTTGTCTACATGTTTGGCACGGGTAATTTCGATATGGTACCCTGGTTCGTCTGGGCAATCGTCGGCACCTACTTCGTTGCCTTCAACACCTTCCCGGTCAACATGGTTCTCCAGTACAAGAGAATCGGCAAGTGGAAGGACTACCTCTACGGCGAAAGGACATACATTGTGCTGAGCCTGGTAGCGAAATCAATTCTTGCCTGGCTGGTGTTGTTCGGTGCTATGCAGCCATCATAGGGTTACTTGATAATAAACGATACTTGGGGGGCCCTGTTATCCGAAGATGGCAGGGCTTCTCTGGTTTTATTCAAGTGTGGGGAATTAAGAGGAGACACGCTTATAATGACTTTTACAACAATCGATGAATATATAGCAACCTTTCCGGAAGAAATCCAGAATATCCTTGAGAAGACGAGGCAGGTGATACGGGAAGCCGCTCCCGGAGCTGAGGAAACCCTCAATTACCGGATGCCCACCTTCAAACTGAACGGGAGAAACCTGGTGCATTTCGCCGCCTACAGGAATCATATCGGGTTCTATCCTACGCCTTCGGGGATTACGGCTTTTGAAAAAGAGTTGTCATCCTTCAAACGGTCGAAAGGGGCGGTCCAGTTTCCTTTAGGCCAGCCCATTCCGTTCGAGCTGGTAAGAAAAATAGTTGATTTTCGCTTCAGAGAAGAATCCGGACAAGGATGATTCCCGGGAGAAGCAGGCGGCAAAGGTGGTAAGAATTGAACTAAAAGAATAAAAAGTTGTAAAGTTAGTTAACGTCTCCGTTTCAGCCCTCAGCTAATTTCAGAAAAAATACCGCAGGAGTTCGGATTCCATGAACAATACGGTTCTCGACCTTATCGGTAATACGCCTATCGTTAAAATCAACCGGATTAACCGGAACGAGAAAGTAACGATTTACGCGAAAATCGAGGGGAATAATCCCACCGGGAGTATTAAAGACAGAATCGCTCTCTGTATGATACAGCAGGCTGAGAAGGAAGGCAGGCTGACGCATGATAAAGTTATCATCGAGCCGACCTCGGGGAACACGGGGGTTGCCCTGGCAATGATTGGCAGTGTCAAGGGGTACGAGGTGGAAATCGTGATGAGTGAGGCGGTATCCATCGAGCGGGTGCAGATGATAAAGGCATTCGGGGGGAAGGTGACGCTGACGGATGGTACACTGGGCACAGACGGAGCGATTACCAGAGCCAGGGAGCTGGTGAAAGAGAACCCGGATAAGTATTTCATGCCCGACCAGTTTTCGAATCAATACAACAAGATGGCACATTACCGGACGACTGGGGAGGAGATATGGCGGCAAACGAACGGTAAGGTGAACTATTTCGTTTCGGCGCTGGGGACCTCCGGCACCATCATGGGAGTCGGACAGGCGTTGAAAGAATATAATCCGGGCATCAAGGTGGTTTCGGCGCATCCGGTAAAGGGGCACTACATCCAGGGTTTGAAGAACATGGAGGAGGCAATTGTCCCCTCCATCTATGACCCCTCTAAAATCGATATCACTATCATGGTGGAAAC
>CAYXEG010000006.1:1651-7042 GCA_964463875.1 uncultured Dehalococcoidales bacterium | reverse complement strand
GCTGCCTACGAGATGGCAAGGCAGATAGTGAAGCAGGAAGGAATCTTCGTGGGGATGAGCAGCGGGGCGGCCATGTATGCGGCCTGCGAGACAGCCAAACGGATTGAATCGGGGACAATCGTTGTTATTTTCCCGGACCGGGGGGAAAAGTACCTTTCGACGAAGCTGTTCAATATATAACCGGAGAAGAACATCGAGAAGAGTTTCATTCTTTTTCCGGATGAAGAGTTCATTTCTCCCAGAATGCTTTCAGCATGCCGGGAATCTTATCGGCAGAGGAGACGTAGATCGGCTTCCATTCTTTCGGCAGCAGTGTGCGGTAGCGGTTTGCCGAGAAGCGCTCGTCAATCAGCATGACGATGCCCCGGTCTGTTTCAGTACGAATGACGCGGCCGGCTGCCTGCAGGACACGGGTCAGACCCGGGTACATGTAGGCGAACTCGAATCCCATGCCGTTCGATCGGTTGAAGTATTCCCGAATCAGCTCCCTTTCAACACAGACGGAGGGCAGACCAACGCCAACGATAATGGCACCGGTCAGGCGGTCTCCGACGAGGTCTATGCCCTCTCCGAAAATACCACCCATAACGGCGAATCCCGCCAGGGTTCGCTGATTATCGGAGTTAAAGCGGGCGAGGAAAGCAGCCCGTTCATCTTCGGCCATCGATGAAAGCTGTATAACGGTATCCGTATCCGGTTGTCCGGCGGTGAAAGTATCATAGACCATCTGCATATACGTGTAGGAAGGAAAAAACAGCAGATAGTTGCCCTGTTTGTGCCGGATGGTTTCGGAAATCATTTCCGTCACCGCCGGAACGGTAGCGGTCCGGTTGGCGTAGAGGGTGGAAATTGAGGGTACCAGGAGCAGGCAGAGGTTTTCCGGGGGAAAGGGCGAGGCGAAAGCGCGGTCCCGGGCGCCTTCCCGGCAGCCGAACAGGTTTTTAAAGTAATCGGTCGGTGTGAGAGTCGCGGAAAAGAAGACGGTTGATTGAGCTCGTTCTAAAGCTTCCCGCATACGGGCGGAGGGGTCAAGGCAGAAGAGTCTAACCGAGAGGTCGTTTCCGGCGGTATCGAAACAGGTCGCGTACCGTTCATCAAATTTTTCAGCGACGGTGAGGAACCAGTTAACGGTGAAGAAAAAATCGAGCAGGCCGGAGCGGAAGGCGGCGGGCTGATTTTGCATCAGCCATTTTTCGGCTTCTTCCTTGAATTTCTCCAGCGGAGGCAGCAGTCCTTCCGGCCTGGAGGATTCGGCGAACGGTTCTCCCCGGAGCCGGCACTGTTTATCGAATTGGCGCAGGAGACGATTGACCGGCCCCAGTTGACGGTACAATTTCGGCAGGTGGGGTTTCAGTTCCCGCCGCAGAGTAACGATATCGTTCCTCTTGATTTCTGCGGAAAACATCTCCCGGGAGCGGTCGACCAGGTTATGGGCTTCGTCGATAAGAAAGGCATAGTTACCGCCGCCGAACTGGAAGTAGCGTTTCAGATAGACACGCGGGTCGAAGGCGTAATTATAGTCGCAGATAATCACGTCTGCCAGCAGCGAGATATCAAGCGAGAACTCGAAAGGGCAGACCTGATACTTCCCGGCGAGTTCGGTTATTTTCTCATCAGTCAGGTCATCGAACTCAAAAGCGGCTTTGCATGCCTCGTCAATCCGGTCGTAGTAGCCCCGGGCGTAGTCACAGGCATCAGTCTGACAGTAGATATCATGGCAGAAGCAGGCTTTCTCCTTGGCGGTGAGGGTGACGGCCTTGCAACGGAGGCCTTTTTTACGCAGGCGGGCAAGGGAATCTGCGGCAGCGATTTTCCCGGTATTCCGGCCGGTCAGGTAGAAAATCTTTTCGACGTGTCCTTCGCCGAGGGCTTTCAGGGCAGGAAAGACGGAGGCCATCGTTTTACCGATACCGGTGGGGGCCTGTACGAGAAGCTGTTCGTGCTGTTTGACGGCAAGGTAGACCTCGATCGCCATCTGGCGCTGGCCGGCGCGGTAGGTCGAAAAAGGGAAAGGCAGGGAGCGAATCGATTCGTCCCTCAGCCGGTACCACTCTTCGCGGGTGTTTGCCCACGCCAGGTAACGGCCGATGATTTCATTGAAACAGGCTTTCAATTCGGCAAGGGTAAACGTCCGTGGTAGTTCGCGAAGCTCGCCGGTACCGGGAGAATAGTAGGTAAGCTGTCCGGTGACCTGCTCCAGCTGATGCTCGATGACGTAGCAATATCCATAAAGTTTTAGTTGTGCCCAGTGAGCCGGGTTGTCTTCGGCGACGACGATATCGAGGTCGAGAAGAGTCGTTTTGAACTCCTCGATGGTGACCGGTTCGGTGGTTTCAAGCACCCCGTCGATGCGGCCGGTGAGTTCAAGGATGAAGTAAGGGGTGTCGAGCTTGAATGAAACCGGTACTTCTGCCCGATAGCCTTCCGGCCGGGCTTTCTGCAGCTTCCGGTGGGCGGCGGTGCCTTCGACCGCCCGGACGGTGCCGGCGAAATCGGCCCCTAAATCGCCGGAGCGGTAGAACTGCTCGACAAGGGTTCGGATGGCGACTTTAACGATTTTTTTTGTCGTTTCAGGCGTAAATTCAGGTTCGGTTGTCATGCAATCATACCGCTCCGGAAAAGCTCATCAATCAAGGGGGCAATGGTTATCCCATCGGCATCGGCACACCGAAGATGATGTTCTGGCCGCTCATGTGGTCGGAGCCGTAGGAGCAGAGAAAGAGCACTGCTTCGGCAAGTTCCTCGGGCATGGCCATGCCGGTCATATTCACTTTGATTTCGCGGCCTTCGGTTTGCTGAACCCGGGCCATGGCGGCCTGCCGGCCTTCGCTCCAGGTGGCGCTGGGAGTGATGCAGTTTACCTGGATGTTGAACGGGGCGACTTCCCGGGCCAGGGCTTTCGCGAAGCCGATGATGCCGGCTTTGGCGGCGGTGTAGTCTGAATTGCCGGCCAGGCCTTCGATGGCGGCGATGGATGAGACCAGCACAATCTTGCCGGTTTTCCGTTCAATCATGTGGTTTATCACAGCGCGGACACAGTGGCGGGGGCCGTTCAGATTCATATCCATCATCCAGTCCCAGAGTTCTTTCGACTGTTCGGCAACCGGTGCGCCCCGCATCGGAAAATCGCCGGTCAGGTTCGTCGGCAACAGGGTCCCGACGATTCCGCCGGCGGCGTTGACGAAGATATCAATCTGCCCGTATTTCGCGAGGGTGGTTTTCACCATGTCGTTGACCTGGTCTTCGTAGCGGAAATCGACCTTCACAGTCGAGGCTTCGCCGCCTTTTGCCTTGATATCGAAGACAACCTGACCGGCTTTTTCGGGGAGGACGTCGGCAATCATTACCTTCGCTCCTTCCTGAGCCAGTATTACCGAGGAGGCTCTCCCGATTCCGCTGGCGCCTCCGACGACCAGAGCTACCTTGTTCTGCAGTTTCATACGTACCTCCATATCAAAAAATTACTTATATCAATGCCTGGTATACAAGGCGGTTGAAGTCTTTTCTCAGGCGGGCGAGAAGGGTGTTGCCCATGACCTGGGTGAAGAGAATGGCGAAGAGGTCTTCTTTCGGGTCGACAAAAAAGGTGGTTGAATAAGCGCCGTCCCAGCCGAAGGTTCCCAGGGAACCAGGCAGGAGGGCATCGGCGAGGGATGTCCTGACGCTGAATCCCAGGCCGTAGCCGTAGCCGGGACCCATCGGGTAAATATTGAGGTTGCCGGTGTGGTTGACGGTCATCAGTTCGAGGGTTTTCCGGCCGATAATCCTGACGTCGTCAAGGGTTCCGCCATTCAGCATCATCTGGGTGAATCGGGAGTAGTCGGCAGCGGTCGAATGCAGCCCTCCGGCAGAATAGAAGAATGTTTTCGGGCCGTAGACGCGGGCGCTCGTTTGAGGCGAATCGATAAGCCCCAGGCAGCCCCATTCGTTTTTCGCTTCAAGGTAGGCAGCCGCCAGGCGGGGGGCTTTTTCCTCAGGGAGATAGAACATGGTATCGGGCATATTCAGGGGTTTGAAAATCCGCTCTTCGAAGAACACGTCGAGACTCTTTCCGGACAGTTTTTCGATGAGAACACCGATGACCGAATGGCCGGGGTTGTACTCCCAGTCGGTACCGGGGTGAAAATTGAGCGGCCGTCTGGACAGCTTCTCGACGGCTTCCTCGAGGGTTCCGAGGTAGGGCACTTCGTTGACGGTTTTATCTTTCGTTCCGGGAATCAGCGCTTTCGGCAGGCGGGGCTTCGTGTAAAACCGGATACTGTCCCATTCCTGGGCGCTGAATCCGGCGGTATGGGTCAGGCAGTCCCGGAAGGTAATCTCACGGCAGGCGGGTTCGGGAAAGTCGTGCTTGCCCCGGACGACCATTTTTTTGAAGGAAGGGAGGAAATCGGAAACCGGCTGGTCGAGGAAAAACAGACCTTCCTCGTAGAGCATCATCAGGGCGATGCAGGTGACCGGTTTCGTCATCGAGGCAAGACGATAAATCGTATTTTCTGCGACAGGTTTTTCGGCTTCGATATCCATCATGCCCTGGCAGTTTTGGTGGACTATTTTCCCGTGGCGGGCGACTACTGTCAGAACGCCCGGCATGATACGGGCATCGATGTAGCGCCGCATGGCGGTATCGATGAGGGAAAGGCGTTCGGAAGAAAAACCGACACTTTCGGGAGAGGCGGTCGGTAAACCTGAAAACTCGGAACCGGGGTTTTTATTCGGCATGGAAAGTCTCCTCAGTACAGGCTGCCCCCAGTTTAGGTCGGTAAATGAGGAGAAGTCAAGAAAAACGAAGCTGTATTTTCTGCCTTTGTCGTCGAAGGGAGGTTGTTTCAGTCCAAAGCCTACTCAGACATTTCAAGGGTGATGCCGATGGGGCAGTGGTCGGAACCCTCGACTTCGGGGAGGATGAAGGCGCCGGTGACCGATTCAAGCAGGCCGGGGGTTACGAAAAAGTAATCGATTCTCCAGCCGATATTCCGTTCTCTCGCCCGGGTTTTCATGTCCCACCAGGTATACCGGTCCGGTTCCTGGTTGAAGTGGCGGAAGGTATCGGCATAGCCGTGTTCGACGAGTTTATCGAGCCAGTCCCGTTCGACAGGGAGAAAACCGGAGACTTTCTCGTTCTCTTTGGGCCGGGCAAGGTCAATCGGGTTATGAGCGGTATTGACGTCGCCGCAGATAACCAGTTCCTTGCCCTGGTTGCGAAGCGATTCCGCATATTCCAGGAAGGCTTCGTAGAAATCCATTTTGTATTGAAGGCGTTCGGCGTTCTGCTTGCCGTTGGGAAAGTAGACGTTGAGCAGGGTGAAGGCGGGGAAATGAAGTATGAGCGCTCTGCCTTCAGTGGGGAAATCGGCCGGGCCGAAATCGTATTCGACTGAGGCTGGTTTTTCC
>CAYXEG010000006.1:0-1641 GCA_964463875.1 uncultured Dehalococcoidales bacterium | reverse complement strand
GAAAACAGCGACGCCGCTATAGCCTTTTCGCTCGGGATTATTCCAATACGAGGTGTAGCCGGTCGGTTCTCGAAGAGCGTCGTCGAGCTGGTCCGGCATGGCTTTTGTTTCCTGAACGCAAAAGATGGCTGGTGATTCTTTTTCAAACCATTCGAGCAGCCCTTTTTTCTGAGCTGCCCGGATGCCGTTCACGTTCCAGGAGAGTATCTTCATTTCGGTCATTTCGATATCATTCTAGCACAAGTAAAAGGTAAAAAGCTTTTACTTGCCGGACTTTTTCGAAGGGCTTACCGTCAGGCCGATTAAGATTCCGAATACAGCCCCGAAAATCGCCCCCATCCAGGGGCTCGATGTGAAGCCTCAGGTGCTACCGGAACACTGGCCGAGGTAACCGACCAGGCCGCCGAGAGCAGCACCGGCGAGCAGGCCGATTACCGGAATGAGAACCTTACCTTTATTTTGTATCATAACAATAATGTTACCATGGTTGAAAGGCAGGAGAATATGACTTTTATCCGGTAGCGGCGGTTTTCGTATATCGTTGTTTTTTTAACATTCAGGCTCAGACTCTTGACATTTAAGTGAAAATGTGGTTAAAATATACATGAAGGCTTACACAGGCGCCTTATTACGGAAACAGGAGGTGTCGCCATGAAACTTCATAAGCTTTACGGAGTGTTACTATTTATTTGTTAACGCCCTGTTTGAGACCAGGGCGGGCGGAACTCAAACTCGACTCGTTACGTTGAAGTGAGAGTCGATGAGTTGACTCCCTGCGGTTGGAATAACCACAAGTGAGTCGGGGATGAGGATTAAAAAGGAAATTTATGGAGGGTACAAAACGTACCCTCCTTTTTATTGGTATTGATTGTTACCGTATAAAATCGTAAAGCCGGTTTATTAAAGACTAATACCTGAGCAGGTTCATGCTCAAGTAGCGTTCCGCCCGGTCGGGCAGGACGGTAGCGACTTTCTCGAAGGTTTCGGCAGCTTTGAGGGCGGCGATGATATTAGCGCCGGAGCTGATGCCGACGAGAAGCCCATAGTCTCGGGAAAGTTTCCGGGACATCTCGATAGCTTCCTCGCTGCCGACGGTGATGACCTGGTCCACCTTTTCCATATCTATCAGTTCCGGGATAAAACCGTCGCCGATTCCCTGAATCTTGTGCTCCTTGATTCTGATATCGCTGCCACCGAACATAACTGCGGCTTCTTCCGGCTCGACGGCAATTGCCTGGGTTTTCGGATTAGCTTTTTTCATGGTGTTATGGATGCCCATGAGGGTTCCGCCGGTACCGACGCCGGCGACAACCGCATCGACCGGGCCGATTTGTTCAAGAATTTCCCGGCCGGTTTTTTCTTGGGCGATGATATTGTTAATATTGGCGAACTGGCGGGCGACGAAGGTTTGCGGCTTTTTACCGAGTTCCTCGGCGGTATCGACGGCTTCCCTGAGGCTGCCGCTCTTGGAGGTCAGGACCAGTTCGGCGCCGAACGCCTTCATCAACTGGATACGCTCTTCGCTCATGTTTTCCGGCATGACGACAATCATCTTATAACCTTTGACGGCGGCAATCATCGAGAGCGAGATGCCGGTATTGCCGCTGCTTGCCTCGATGATGGTGTAGCCGGGTTTAAGCT
>CAYXEG010000005.1:0-43246 GCA_964463875.1 uncultured Dehalococcoidales bacterium | reverse complement strand
GGGATAAAGTATCAATCAATGTGGCTTACTGCCCTGTTTTTCAGCACCCTGCTAAGTCATGGTGTAGCTGTTTTCGGGGGGAACGTCAATAACGGCAATGAGTTATGTCGTTGAGTTTAGATAGTGAGATTCATTATGGTAAATCATCGAATAAACTGAATAATGTTGTTAAAAGTAAGTTTTACTTCGGACGAATTCTTAGTTACAAACTTAATAAAGTTAATGTCATATCTTTCATCGGGAAATAAAGGTATTTTTACAGATCCCTGCATTGCTTTCCATTTTCTATGAAATGTAAAAGGAATAATGTATTCTTTGCCAGGTCTGACTCCTTCTAGTACCATTCGGTTAGAAAATTGTTTAAGAGTAACCCCAGAATCATGATAAAAATCATCATGTTTACCTCTTGCAAGAAGATACAGGTGGTTACAAGGGATGGTTTTATCACTTAAAAATCCATTAAACATATCCGATGTAATTTCAGAAATTAGTACATATTTGTTATTAATCAATTTTTCTTTTAATTCTGGATGAAATACCATTACATAGGAGATATTACATGACTCCAACACTTTATTTAAAATATCAATATTACCTTGATTACTTAGGTGAACAGAATGATTATATGCAAAGTCTGGGTGCGAATAAAATGTCAATTCATGAGGTAACAATTCTATGTATTTATCAGCTAATTTAGCTTCTAATATAGAGAGAATATTCCTGAATGGACTTAATGCAACATGCCCTGTATATTCAAATAATACTCTAGCACCAGGTTTGACTGAACGTATAAATTCATCAATCGCCTTGTTTTGAATTTTTGTCCATATTATTCTATCCAAGGGAGGATATTGACCATTTATATTGTTATCATAAGAATGAATATCATCTACAAATTTATAATTGGTAAACAATATGGGCAAAATTACTACATAACTTATTACGTCAGGGGTTATCAATAAACTACACAACAAAATTGTTAAAAAATAGCGGTGAAATGTTTGGGTATCTGCAATTCTTAAAAAAAGAAAGTTTACTGTTAAAAGTATGACAAAGGTTATTGTGATTGAAAATGTTATATTATTTAATAAAAATTGAATAATGCACAGAAATATCGAGAATATCAACATTACCATGTGTTGGATCGGGATGGTTTTTATACCGTATTTACGATGGCTTGTACTAATCTTATTTCCCTTCTTTCCGCTCACAACAATGACGATTTGTTTTATCATTCCTCCTGTTAGTGCCGGATATAAGTCAACAATTAGTTTAATTGAAACCGGGATGAATGCAAATAGTAATTGGGGATTGAGTTGAACTAATCCCAATGCGATAACTCCCGTACTCATCATAAAGAAAACAGTGAAGCTGAGATAGGAACTTATTAGGATAAGTATTCCGAGCGGTAATATAAGTCCTTGTGCCGCGCAATAGAATGCAGGAAGAACAAGAAACCATGCAATATTCTCCGGTTTTGTGCAAGAAAAAAAGGAAAATGTGAAATAGGGTGAAATTAAAACGACAGGAAAAAGGAGTAATCCCCAAAACCAATTACCTGCTATTATAAACACTATTAAATAACTGGTTATAAATAACATTATTGATAATGCGTAATAGCGTTGAAAACCGAGTTTGTTTAACAGATAACCATAGCTAAGATAGTGATGGTAAAATCGCTCTCGTTGTGAATCACCGAATTCATCGTAGTAGCAGTATCCCCAACACCCAAATCGTAACTGTTTTTTTCCAACATTTTCATACCAGAATGACAATGGAGCATAAATTTTATTGAAACCCTTAACTTCGCCCTCTTTAGTTTTTGAGAACAAACAAATCCAGTAAGCTTTTATGATATTTATAATATTTTTAATCAGGAAAAAGGGTGTAAAAGGTGATTCAAGAGGAATAATATCTGAAATGTCTCCATAGATTCCTTTGTCTGAGTAGTATTTTACGTTTTTTTTCATTAAAGCGGCAACAATTATTAACAGAACAAGTTTTATGTAGGAAAAAGATGAACAACCACCATCGTATGTAATAATGATATTGTGTGGTTTTAGTCTACGTAATAAACTGAAATACACTGATAACCTGGGTTTGATTGAACCAATATTAGTGTCAACTATACCAGTTATATCAAAAATTTGGTTATCACTTATTATGCTACTCAATTTTTCATTGATAAATCTATTTAGCACTTCCCTTTTAGCTGTATTAATTACCAGAGTTACTTCACACTGAGAACCCCTAATCATTCAGAGCCTTTCATTTGTACTAAACGTTGGAACACTGTTTTCCTGATAGTACTAATTCTATTTTTGCCGATTACCACATACGCAAATAAAAGAATTGTGATTATCCACAATAACACAATCATGCAATATTGAATTAAAACAGGCCAGTCTAACCTTAATAAAACAAGTTCAACAGATATCACAATGCAGGTAACAACTATTGTAAATAGTAATCGATAGGAACGAAACTTAATCGGATAATGTTTTTCACTAAAATAGAGAACTACTACATTTCCCACTATATATGCAATCAGTGTAGCAGAAGCAGCACCGATAATACCCCATAAAGGAATTAGTATTATGTTTAAAAGTACATTTATGATAGCACTCATGAAGATACCTATTGTAGCGAATAGAGTCTTTTTACTTAACCACACCCCGAGTGATGAGATTGTATAAAATCCATAAAACACTGATCCATATGCAAGAATACCTATTACCGGATATCCTTCATAATATACCGGTTGCGTCATTAGAATCATAATCAGTTTTGAAATGCCCGTCATTATAATAATCGCGAAGGACAATATTACGATATATAAATCAGCAACATTTCGGTAAAATTCCTTCGCATCGGGCTGTTTGGATATTGAGAGTGAAAGAGGAGTCCAAGCAGTTCTGAAAGAACCAGTAATGAGGCCAATTGCCAAAGCAAACTTGGCGGCGACTGAATAAATCCCCAATTCATTCATGCTTGCATATTGAGTAAGGCAATATCTGTCAGCGAAATTCATCACCCATATTGCCAGTCCAGTAGGCATAAGAGGAATACCAAATTTTAGCATTACCTTTATAAGGTTAAACGAAATCTTATACGTAATATAGTTCTTTAGTAATAGTACTGCAGGCAAGATACAAATTAGTATTGACGCAGTATATCCCAGCAGATACCCTGTAATTCCCTTATGCATGTAAACCACCAGTATGATTATCGTTATCATGCTTAATATACTTTGGGAGAGTGTAAGCGCTAAATAAGGCTTCGGCCGTAATAAAAGTCGATAAACGTTTGTTAAACAGGCTAAAACGACCGAAAACAGAGCTGAAATAAATGTTAGAAAGAAATAGTGGTTAGGTATTGTTCCGTCAAACAGCAATTGATTGAAAAGAGAAGTACTAAGTAGGCAAACCCCGATTATTCCGGTTCCCCAGACAAGATAAAAGAATAAGTTCGAACTGACTACTTTACGCTTGTATTCGATATCGTCTGATTCGAAGAAGTATCGTGTTTGGGCACTATCCATTCCTGGACTAAGAAAGGCAGCCAGGAACCCGTTAAAAGTAAATAACAGTTCGATCGTTGCCATATCTTCAGGAATAAACACTCTGGTATATACGGGAATGAGAAAGAATCCTATCAGCTTGGATAGTACACCACCAATACTGTAGGTAAATGAATCTTTAAAAAGTTGTGTAAATTTTTGCAACATGCAATAGTCGGGTGTACCTTATTTTCTTGCTGTGATAACCAAATAGAAGCCAAGAATATTACCTGTATGTATGTCTAGGTATGATGATATATTTCTCAAGACAGAATTTCTTATAAAACTCGGCAGAAAATCTAACATTCGTGTAAATCCAGGTTGATAACTCTGAAAGTGGATATCCTTGTAACTACTGAATAACTTTTTGGTCTTGTTTATTGAATATGTTTTAAGTGTAGGACATCCGAAAAGTTCTAAGAGCGCTGTACCATGAACTGAATCAGGGTCATGCGTATATTTTCTTCTTAGTTTATTTGCGATAAAGTACTCTTCTCTCGTTAGTCTATCTATTACCCACGAGATTGATCTGGCAACTTTAACTACTATCCATCTAGGGCTATATGTTTTATATAGCATTACCACTGCTACCCCATTTGGTCGTAAAACTCTATATATTTCATCAATTGCTTGAGCCGTATTGGGAGTATGATGCAGAACTCCTAAAGAATACACTACATCAAGTTGATTATCAAAAATAGGAAGGAATTCAGCATCTCCATGGATAAAATGAACATTATCTATCTTCATTTCCTGTATATTGTCTTTTGCTTCTCTTAATGAAATATCAGAATAATCTAGCCCAATAACATTTATAGCGTATTTTGATACTAAAGGAATATATAGCCCTACTCCACAACCGACATCAAGAACAAGCCTATTTTTTAGTAATTCGCTTGTTAAAAGTTGGACAGTATATGATTCCGTCTCCATTGCCCACTTTATTTTTTCTTCGACAGAACTCCAATGACCTCCAATAGGATTTGAATTCCAGAATTCACGTCCGCTTAATTTTTCATTGTTCATCTCAAGCACTCTTTTGTAATTTTATAAGGTAGACTTTATCGTTAACGGTAAACAGAGATTACTCATTAATGGATTCTGTTATTAGTTAAAGTTGTTATAAGGGTTTCTTTTAAAGCTCTAGTATTAGTTTCTACATTGAGTTCCGATATACTAAAGAATCAAGAACTAATTCTTGGATACGGACAAAAGAAACAAAATTCCAATGAGTATCAACACAAAGATGTAATTCACATTGACAAAAAATGATTATTAGGTGAATAAAGATATCTTTTTATACATCTACCGCAAAGCACGAAATTCACTTCTATACTTGGAATAACAAACGGAACACCTTTCAAGTATTCGATTCGGAAATATCGCCTAAGTTCCTTTAGTATATCTCTACATTTGTTGACATGTTCTTTTGCAATAGCTTTGTTATAATCAATGCCGGTTACTTTTTCTACATGGCGTTTTGTGGTAAATTCTCTAGCTAATCTATATAAAAAACCTTCACAAGGAATACCGAAAATAAATTCACCGTTATCTTGTAACACGCGATAGATTTCTAGTATCGTTTTTTCTAAAAGTGAAATATGTTCAAGAACACCGAATGAAACCATAGAAATGACAGATTTATCTTTAAACGGAAGGTTCGAGATGTCTGCTAGTATTACATTATCTTTGCTTTGAAGTCGATTCTTTGCCTGAAGAAGCATTTCCATCATTGTATCTATTCCAATAATTGGTGCCTGTTGAACATAAGAAAAGTGAGACCCTGTACCGCATCCCAACTCCATCACAGAACTATCAGTTGAATCAAATAACCTCATGTCAGCACAGGTTTTATGACCTGTGTTAGTTAACCAGCGTAATAGGGGATTCTGGTATATATAATGATCAGTTTCTAAAAAGGCTTGTTTTTCTATATCAAGTTGATCTGACATACATGTCTCCTGCAATCAAATATATTTCTTTAAATATCTGGCTAATAGTGTTATGCCTGCTTCGTAAGCTATGTCTTCATTTTTTTTATAAGATATTTGAGGACTTAGTTGATATGGTTCAGTCATTATTACTTCTCCACTATCAATTCCCTCAGTTACCCTGTGTAAAGTAGCACATTGATTGTAATCTTTATTCTTCAAAGCTTTGTACAAAGTAGCGAGTCCACCATAGTCAGGTAGCCGTGCACAATGAACATTGAATATGCTCATCTTAGTGCTTATTAGTTTCTTGTTAATGATTAAACCTGCGTGGAATAAGAACAAGGATTCTATATGATATCTTGTGCAATATTTAATGAGTTCATCATTATTAAGTATCTTTGGGAATTCCTTAATAGTTGTATCTTTCCTAAACATATCTGCTAGTGCTATTTTGACTAGTGGTATTATCCCAATTCTCTTTACTTTTAGTAATTTACAGACTCGAGTGAAGTTTGAGGAATCGTCAAGATATATAGAGATTCCATGGATTTTTGAAATTCTTGAAATTGCCTTCCTGCCTATCTTGTCATTCCCAACTAGAACTAAAGTGTTCATAATCAAATCTTTTTTAATACTTCCTTCAGGTTATTCGTAATACTTAATAGGTCTTTATCACGTAGATTTGGGTAGCATGGCAGATTGATAGTTGTTTTGGAACAGAGCAATGAGTTCGGGTAATCTTTATTTGCATAATTGCGATATGCCGCCATGTGAGGAACAGAGTACTCTATCAATTGCCCTAACTGCACCCCTTTTTTTCTCATTTCGTGTATTATTTGATTCCTGTTTTTCACCCTTAGTGCGTAATGAGAGTAGGTAGCACCTTCAACTATTGGGGGTAGTTCTAACCCTTCTATTTCCTGAAGCTGAGTGTTATAGAACTCTGCTATCGTTCGGCGTTTCTGTTTTATCCATTCGTACTTGTCAAGCTGAACTTGACCAACCCTGGCTTCAAGGTCGCCCATTAGCAGGTTGAAATCTTTTGGAAAATCTATCTTGTTTTCTCTGTAATACTTAGTGAACTTGTCAAGGAATGAAGAGTTTCTTTCTATAAAATTGACAAACTCGTACATACTATTCTCGAAACCAATGTAAACCGTAGTCATAAAAGCCAGTTTCCGTGCCTGCTTCAGCAACCTTGGGTGAGAGAAGTGTTTATCACGGTACTGCTTCAATTTCTCGTATATCGAATCATCGTTCGTTGTCATCATTCCGCCGTAGACGGCGGACATAAACTTGCCGATTTCGACGCCGAAAATTGCGGCATCACCCTGGTTTGCTACGTTTTTACCTTTATATTCGGCATCGAAGGAATGGGCGCAATCCTGGATGATAAAAATATTACGTCCGGTTTTCGCGACAATCTCGTTAACTCTTTCAGTATCCATCGGGTATCCAAAAAGGTGAGTTGGAATAATGGCACGCGTCCTGGGAGAGATTGCTTTTTCAAGCTGTTCAAGATTCATATTGTAGTCGGACAGGTTAATGTCCACAAATACGGGTATATTTCCGGACATGACAATAGCATGAGGGACAACTACACAGGTATATGCTGGTATGATGACTTCAGCGTTTTCTATTTCCATAGCTTTAAAGAATGAATACAGGGCACTTCTGCCATAAGCAAAGGCGAGAGCGTGGGTGGAATGCATACAATCGGCGAATTTTTTTTCAAATTTGATTACCTCACCGCTCCGAGGTTGAAGAGCGGCAAAGAATTCATCTTTACCAAAACTGGGTTTCAGTCTCGGGATCACTCCATATCTCCCTTTCCGAGTACTATCCGGGTTTCAATATTGACTTTATTTTCCGCATTTAAACGGGTGATGTTAATGTTCTGAGGCGGAACTGTTTCTTCCCAGTATTGGTTCTGGAAGTATTTGGATGATGCCATATGGATAGTCGAAAATTTCCGTCCATATTCAAGCCATGCAAATTGCTGTTTGGTAGTATTTACTATTTCATCTTTAATGATAACCGAGTTCGCGTTAAACTCGATTATCCTTGTTAGAACAACAGAGTATTTATTCTTCGAAGTAATCAGCAGTTTGATTATCCAGTTTTTTATAAGATTACCGATGTGGATATTCCTCATGATCGTAAGGTTTAAGATACGCAAAAGCGTTAATTTTAACGGGGTTTGTGCTTGAGAGAGAGTGCGATAAAAAGCCGTCTTAATAAAAAATACATCTTCTTCTGAATACCTGCAATCCGGTTGCTTCAGGTACGACTGCGTTGATATTTCCGGACCTTTTACCAGTTTCCCTATATGTCCGCAGTCATCCCAAACTATCTTTTTATTCTTTTTATCGAATATCTTAATCAAGCCGCCTTTTGCTCCGCTGACAATAGCGTAATAAGCTGAGTTTCCTCGTACTAAAACATGTGAATCATCAAAATATTGTTTTACTTCCTGGAGATCACAGGGAATTGCGACCTTTTGAAGAATTTCGTTTTTCTCACTGGAAAGATAAGCTACCAGATGATTTTCGATCAGCGGTACAAAATTACCGGGATCGATCGACTGAAGAGAAACGCTGTTTCCCTTACTGATAGAATCATACATCCGATTGGAAATCGCCTTCGCCAGAGGAAGTTCTCCGGCAAGCATCTCAATACCACCCGGATAATATAGTTCAGTATTGCGGCTGCCGTACTCGCCACCAATTGTCCCATCCGGATGTATGAAAAATGAAAGGTAATTTATCGATTTTTCAAGAGACTTTAATAGTTTTCCATCTCCCGTCATCTTCCATATACAAGCAAGGTAGTAGGTGCATAATGTTTGATAACCGGGGTCGGGACCTTCATATTCAAGATACCAGCCATCTGGAGACTGCTTCTTCATGATGATATCAAGAATTTTCTTCCCGGTTTCGTTTGATGTATCGAACATCCTGTGGCATTTTTCAATTGCTGCGGCAGCGGTAGCAAGGTGGTTTGAGATAAAACCATGAGTCTCTAAATTTTTAGAAATGAAATTAACCATTCGAACAATCATAGTCCGATACCGGTATCTTTCATCCGGGCTGATGTCATCCTCAATAAGTTCGTAGGCATAAAGAAGGTCAAATGCCAGCGTGGAGGTGACTGAAAAGGCATACTCATAAGGAAAGGCTTCATCGACAGATCCATTACCATGCTGCATATGACCAGCGGCTTCGAATATATACCTGATAACATCGAGAGCTTTTTCTTTATTTGGTAAACATCTCAATTGCCTGAAAATGGCAAGAGCGTAAGCCCCGCCTTGAAAAATGCCATTGTTGAAATCCTTGAGTTTCCATCCCCAGAAATAACGGTCTCCGTACCCTCTTGTTGGTGAGTAGGGATCCAAGTCGTAAAAACTCAGGAGATGGGGTAAAAAATATTCGGCTGTTTCTCTATAGTACCGTTTCATGTTTACTTAAGTTTTCCACACATTCATCCAGAGGAATGCCCCTTCCCCCGTTTTCCTGCACCCAGTTTAATAATTCTTCGTAAAGCCAGTACCACTTGTAATCAGATGAAGCTGTTCTCTGATGCCAGTTGATAGCTACACATCCGTGGAATTTCTTTACTTCTTCAAGGATAGCGAGACTTTTCTGTCTAGCTTCTTCTTTATTCATCATACAATGATCGAACAGTGTCCCATCCATCAATACCATAGGTACTTCGATTATTTGATGCTTTTGATGGTTAATTATATCATAAGGATGATAAGCATTAGCGATACCCGATCTGAATCCAAGACAATCATTATAACCCAGGGTTGTATCACCTCCTATTCCCGTATCCTCCTGTATCCTCCATGTATCTCTGAGAGAGAAATGTAACCAGTGTTGACGGGTAGTTTTTACCGGATGTCCGCTGATACTTTCCAGTCGAATCTTTTCTTTTCTTAAAAGTTCTAAGGAATCGTAGCTTTTACTGCTACCGTGTAAACCGACTTCCCATCCCGCTTGTACGAGTTCCCTGATATTGTTCTTTAAACGAATGTTACTTGCTACTTTATAACCTGGGTCGAAAAAGAACTGCATTATTCGATCAGTTATATTTCCCTTATTGGTTCCAGCATAAAAATAAAAAGTGGATACATAATTATAAGTCTTCTCCATATCCCGGATATTTTCAAATTGCCAGTAATCGCTGGGGCTCAGGAGAAAATTGAAGCTTTTTATTATATCTGAGTACATAGCTTTTAGATTCAGAACTTTCATATGAAATAGTCCGTTTAACAAATAAAATCCAAATCTTTTAAGTCGTAGCGAAGATGTTTTTCTGATGTAGTCGACATCGTGCGTGAGACAGACGGTGAATCCTTGAGGTCTGATAAACATTACTGAATTTCCGGCTTTTTTACCCAAGATTTCCAGGGTCTTTTCTAGAATAGTAAATAAGTAATTTACGAAAGGTTTGCTATGCTGGATTTCGGAGCCTTTTATTTTGTTGATGTATGAGTGTACTGCTCCATTCTTTTCTTCATAATTCCACTCTTCCAAACAGGAGAGACGGATGAAGCAATTATACAGAATATCGAACGATAGAGTGATGTTATTACCGTTGATTTTCACGCAGGAAAGACTGTCATTGTGCGCGGTTGAATCTGATGAAAGTATGGTTTTTGAGTAAACTGGTATCGATGTTCCGGTTAGCCTGTCGTCATCGAGATTATCGACATTGAGAAGAGTATATTGCCTTGGACTAAATTCCTGAATTCGAGGAATTGAAACAACATAGTGCTTTTCTGTTTTAATCATTCTCCCATAAGCAATGACAATAGGGTAAAGTCCTTTATCACTAGTAGTCAATTCATAAGAAATTTCTGAGTGTGTTACTGTGGTAAAGAGTTCTAGTATATACCGCAGCCATACGGAATCACTTTCTCTTTCAATTAAAACGCTTATGTTCATTATCAATAAATTCCTGAAACCATAATTCTAGACAGAGAAGTCCCCAGATTTGCCGCCCAAATTTTGTTTCTTTGCTGATTGCTTTTTCTAGTTCTGCAACATTATATATACCACGTTTTCTTGCATTTTCACCCAATAAGGTGCTTTTTACGAATTCTTTAAGTTCGCTTGCAAACCACTCATTAAGAGGTACAGGAAACCCCATTTTATCTTTTCGTGCTAATATCTCTTTAGGTACAATATTGCGGACTGCTTTTCTTAAAATATATTTAGTAGCACCATTTTGGAATTTCATGCTAGGCGGGATTGATACTCCGAGTTCAACAATCCTGTGGTCTAGTAATGGTACCCGTGATTCGAGAGATACAGCCATACTTGTTCTATCCTCAACATGTAGTAAAGCAGGTATGAGATATTTCAAATCAAAATGGGTCATTTTGTTGAAGTAAGAATCAATACCCGGATGATTAAAAGAGATCTGAAAGCTTTCGAACGGTGAATAATCGGTGTTCAGCTGTGCTTTGAATTCATCAGTATAGAAATTTTTATCACCGGAGGTTCTATCGATGAGTCTGAAATATCTTTTATCCATCGCTTCAAACAAACCTTCCGACCAGAAATATTGGAGTAGAGAAGTGTAATTTTGCAGAATAGGTAGATTTGGGATAATAGATTCAAGAGTGACAATGTAGTTACCCTTCTCCTGCGTTTGAAAGACAGCTCCCTTTAAGCACTGTTCTAAATATGCGATTATGTATCTGGCATATCCGCCAAATATTTCATCACCGCCTTGTCCACCAAGTACCACTTTTACGTTTTTACTAGCCAATTTTGATACCATATACTGTGGGAAAATACCGGGTCCCGCGACAGGTTCATCCATGTAATATATAAGATCATATATAGAATTTGTAAAATCTGAGGCTTCTGGAAATATCTCGAAATATTGCGAATTAATGGTTGTTGACACTATTTTTGCATACTCGGTTTCGTCATATTCTCTTCCTGCTCTGAAGCCTCCAGTAAAGGTTTTTATTTGGGAACCGTATAGGTTGGCAGCTAGGCAAGCTACTATACTTGTATCTAAACCTCCACTAAGGTGAGTTCCCAAAGGTACATCACTCCTAAGTTGTATTCTGATAGCATCTTCAATCAATAATAGTAAACTGTCAGAATAGAAATCCTCATCATGATTATCTTTAGTACTGAAATCGAGATCCCAATATTTCGTTATTTTTATCTGGGGGAAATCAGTATTCACTACCATGTAATGGCCGGGCAACAATTGTTTTATTCCACTGAATAAGGTTTTGTCATCCAAGCAGAATTGAAAAACAAGATAATCAGCTATTCCTTGGTAATTAACAGTTCGAGAAACGTTACTATATTGTAATAAAGCTTTAATTTCTGAGGCAAACATAAATGCATGTCTATCATTATAGTAATAGAGAGGTTTTATCCCTAGCCGGTCTCGTGCGATAAATAGAAGATTCTTTTTTTTATCCCAAATACAAAATGCAAACATACCATTTAGTTTTTCGACGCACTTAATCCCCTTCTCTTCATAAAGATGAATAATGACTTCAGTATCTGAGTTCGTTTTGAAATCATGGCCTTTTGATATAAGTTCTTGTCTCAATTCAAGATAATTGTATATTTCACCATTTAAAATAATCCAAATTGAATCATCTTCATTACTCATGGGTTGATGACCGGTTTTAATGTCTATAATGCTTAGCCTCTTATGAGCTAGACCTGTGTTTTGTTCTATATAAAATCCTTCGTCGTCAGGTCCTCTATGATTGAGCATTGCAGCCATTGATTCAAGTATATGTTTATCTACCATTCTGGTAGTATCATGATAAGCAATTCCTGCTATTCCGCACATACTAATAGCCTCTCCAGTGTTTTTGGCCATTATTTAAAATACTAACCTCTTTAATCCAATGTTTTGCAGTGTCTCCCCATGGATAAATGTATTTTAGTATTAAAACTATATAACCTATTGTCGTAATGCTGGAAACCATCTTTGAAGAACTTCTCTTCAAGTCATAGCGTAATTGAAACGGCACTTCTCCAATTCTGGCTTTCATCATTCGAAACTTTATCAGTTTTTCGAGGGTGCAAGTAAAACCCACTCCTCTTAAATCGATAAAGGCATTTTGGTAAATTCTCAAAGCATCCTGAACTAATAAAGCTCGGTAAGCCCTATAGCCACATGAGTATTCCCATACCCCTTTTATGGGGAAAAATAATTTCATGACCAAGTTTGCGCAGCGACTAATAAAATTTCTGTAGGAGTTCACTCCTAAACTGCCTCCACCGGGCTGAAATCTTGAAGTAATAACCACATCGTATCCTTCTTGTAATTTTGCTATCATCGAAGGTATATATTTCGGATCATGGCTGTCATCGCAATCCATACGTATGATGATATCATCCGGTTTACATATCTCGGCTGCCCTTTCAAAACCATCCCGGATTGTTTCCCATAGTCCGCGATTTGTTTTATGATTAACAATATCAAAATTCATCGTATGGATATATTTTGCCAAAACTTGACCAGTTTTATCTTTGCTTCCGTCATTTACAAAAACGATTTTATATTCGTAGTTGTTTTGTTTCATTACATTTTCAATTTTCTGAAATAGATTATCAATTGATAATTCTTCGTTATAAGCCGGCAAAACTAAACAAATCATTCTTGTTCCTTCTTTACATTTTTTTTAATATCCATCTGGATATTATTTCACATATTCTATTCGAGGATTTTCCGTCTCCAAATATATCTCTTTGTTCGTTAGCAGGATGAAAATTTGTTATTGCATGCAGAATTTTTTGGCTGTCAACACCAACAAGTATATTCCATTTTTCTTCTACAGTCTCAATCCATTCAGTATTTTCTCTAGTAGTTATACAAGGTACCTTTAAAATATAGGCTTCTTTTTGGATACCACCAGAATCAGTAACGATTTTTTTCGCATTAGCCATCAGATGAAGAAAATCTAAATATCCAAGAGGCTCAAGCAACATCAACTTTTTGTTCTTAATAACAATATTGTTGTCTATCATTACCTTTCTGGTTCGTGGATGAACAGGGAAGACCACTTTTTCATCACATTCTGACAGAGCCTTAAGAATACTTTTTAAATTATTAGTATTATCAGTGTTACTTTGTCTATGTATAGTGGCTACTACAAACTGTTTTTTTTCTAAATTCAATCTGTCTAGTATATCTGATTTTTCAGATAATTCTCTGTTCATGAGTAAAGTGTCAACCATAACGTCTCCACAAAGAAATACCTCTTTAGTAAGTCCTTCCGATTTAAGATTGTCTACTGCTGTTTGTGTAGGGCAAAAAAGAAGATGTGAACAATGATCTATTAATATTCTGTTTATTTCCTCCGGCATTGACTTATCAAATGAACGTAGTCCGGCTTCGACATGTGCAACAGGAACATGAAGTTTTATTGCAGCTAAAGCCGCTGCAAGACTCGAATTTACATCACCAGTCACTACTAAAATATCTGATTTTTCTTCGAATAAGATTTTTTCAATCTCTATCATAATTTTACCGGTTTGTTCAGCGTGTGTACCCGAACCTATTCCTAAAAAGATATCCGGGTCAGGGAGACATAAATTGTCAAAAAGAATTTTCGACATTAGATGATCATAATGCTGCCCGGTGTGGACTATCAAAGGACTGAATTTATTCTGTAATATGTACTTATTAAATACATTTATGGCTTTTAAAAGAGGGGCTAACTTAATGAAGTTTGGTCTTGTTCCTACCACGAAAAGAATCTTGGTGTACATTACTAAAAATTTTCCCTTTTCTTAGCAAAACAACGAGCAAAATATCTTTTAAGTATCGTTTAATTTGGATACTTTAATTATGTATGCTCTATTTACTTAAATCCAAATGGAATTACACACATATCAGTGCAATATGACTATATTCCCTTAACCCATAAATGCAGCGTTAAGTAAACTTCCTCTGTCTCACTCTTAAATAATAGAAACTCCACCTTTTGGTTTTCACCGGTTTTTTTAGGGGTAAATGATACTAGTTCTTCCCAAGTTTTTTCATGTTCCAGGCTGATGGGGCCAATTTCATTGACCTTGGTGCCATTGATGGTGATTTCGACCCGGTAGGTGGTGGGTTCGTGCCCACGGTTCATTATCCCAAGGATGACCTATCCTGCTTCACCGACCTTCAATTCCTTGGGATACCCTTCTGCTTTGCCGGTTTCCGTTCCGAGAATATAGAACTCGGTGAAGCGTTCGCCGACCTTTGGATTGGCGACGGTATAGATAAGCGTGCCAACGGCTGCAAGGATACTGAGAGTAAGGATAACAGTAAGGGATTTATCCAGCCGGCTGCCCTGAAGTCGCGGCCGGCGATGCGGGATAACGAAGTTATATAACTCTTCCTCCGGCAACTTTCTCCGGCGGAACCAGGCGATGCCCGACATCACAAATATCCAGGCACTGACCGAGTACATGAACGGCTCGAGCCGTATCCCCCATGGCGTGTAGTTCAGCCCTAAGCCGATGAGCGGGACGACGGCGATGCTCATGCCAAAGCTCAAGGCGATTCTTTCGATGCCGCCGAGGGCTGTCTTCCGGTGGAACAGGGCGTCTATCAGTACATACCCCGGGATGAACAACAAAAACGGCAGCCCCAGCAACACCCGCACCCAGCTATCCGACAGGAAGTTGATGAACAGTATCAGAATCACCACCAGGATACACATAGGGATAAGTTCGTTTTTTATTCTTGCCTGCAAGAACACCCCTCCGTCTCATTATAATATAGTATACACGATTGAGAGACAAGCAGATTAATAGAGAATACGAGCAGAGATGACGGCGGAATTCATAAAAATCAGGCTTGAGTTGTTCCAAAAGAGGGAAGCGGAGAGGAAAATCGCCAGAATACAAGATGATCTCCCCTGCGATGAACCAGTTATCACCAGACAAGAAGCTGTTGCTAAAATCAGAGAACTTCGAAAGGTGGTTGAAAAAGTCGATACTGAAATTGCCAGATTGCAAGGCATAGTCCAGACAGCTAAACAGGCTGAAGAAAAAATTGAAGTATTAAAGAAAGCCCTTGAGGATCTAAGAGATATAAATCTTAATACTGCAAGTTACCAGCAGAAAGCCGAGTGGATAGCTCGTCTTGGTGTTAAGGTATATCCAGCTAAGGATTTAACTTCTTATCACATAAAATGCGGAATAAAAATTGCAGATCCCCGGAAGGTTTCATGTTACAAAACCAGCATCGCATCGCCGAAGCTGTAGAAGCGGTAGCGTTGTTCGACGGCTTCCCGGTAGGCGGCATCGATGTTCTCCTTGCCGCCAAAGGCGGAGACCATCATGATGAGGGTGGATTTCGGCAGATGGAAATTGGTTATCATGGCATCGGCTACCCTGAACCCGAACCCGGGCAGGATGAATAAATCGACCCAGCCTTCGAAGGGGTCGATGATGTTCTCCCCGCCATCACGGGCAGCCATCTCAACCATGCGGACGCTGGTGGTGCCGACGCATATCACCCTTCGTTTTTCCCGCTTGGCGTTCCGGATAGTATCGGCAACGGCCGCATCGAGAATGCCGTACTCGCGGTGAATAACGTGCTCCCGGGGGTCGTCTTCCCTGACCGGGCGGAACGTATCGAGGCCGATGTGGAGGGTGGGAAAGAGGCAGGTGACGCCCTTCTTACTGAGGGCATCGAGGAGTTCCGGGGTAAAGTGCAGCCCGGCTGTCGGCGCGGCGGCGCTGCCTTCCGGCTTCGCGTAAACCGTCTGGTAGCGTTCGGGGTTTCTCAGCGGCTCGTGAATGTAGGGAGGCAGAGGCATCTCTCCCATATCATGAAGCTGCGATTCATCGGAAAACCGGATTATCCGGGTACCGCCTTCGTGATTATCGAGGGTTTCAGCGAAGACAATTTTCCCGTTTTCGTTCGTCAGTTCGAGGACGGTCCCGTTCCGTACCCTTCTTCCCGGTTTCACCATCGACTGCCAGAGGCCGTCGCCGAGCCTGCGGAGCAGCAGCAGTTCGACTTTCCCGCCGGTATCGGCCCGTTTACCCTTCAGGCGGGCGGGTATGACCCGGCTGTTATTGAAGACAAGGACGTCATCGGGAGTGAGGTATTCCAGGATATCGGTGAACTGCCGGTGCTCCAGCTTTCCGCTGTCACGGTGAAGAACGAGCAGCCGGGATTCGCTCCTCGTTTCGATGGGAACCTGGGCAATCAGTTCCGGCGGCAGAAAGTAATCGAAATCGGTCGTTTTCATTATCAGATTACAGTCGCCGGTAGGATTCGGGGCGAAGCATTCGCTGGTCGGCTTTCCCGATGACCGTTTTCAACTGGGCGACAATCCGCTCCTTTTCTTCGGGCAGCCGACCCCGAATCGGCAGGTAGTTCGAAGCGTGCATCGAGCTGAAAAAGCAGTTGGTGAAATGCGAATTTTCGACCATTATCAGCAGTTCCCGGAGCGACTGAAATTCGGAAATGGGGTGAAATTTCCCTTCGGCAAAGTCACGGGCGATGGGCGTACCCTCCGTGAACAACAGGGTCAGGGCGCCGACGTAATCCGGGTCCATTTTATTGAGAACCCTGATTGTTTCCCGGGCGTGCCGTTCGCTCAGTTCGGCGCCGCCGAGGCCGAGGATAACCATGACGGAGGAGAGCATGCCGGCATCTTTTATAAGCCGGGCGGCGTCAATCATTTCCTGAGAAGTGATGCGCTTCCCGACCGATTTCAATATCTCGTCATCGCCGCTTTCCAGACCCATGTACATAATGCCGAGTTTCAGCCGTTTCAGCTCGGCGAGTTCTTCGGGGGTTCGGCGAAGGATGTCGGCGGCGGTGGCGTAGATGGCAATCCGCCGGACGAACGGCAGCTTTTCTCCGATGCGCTCCAGCACCTGTTTCAGCTTGTCGTACGGGTAGACGAGGGCGTCGGCATCCTGGAGGAAAATGCCTTTGCCGTCCCACTGGTCGGCAATCCAGTAGACAATGTCCGGCATGCCGGGCAACCGGATGCCGTGATTTACGTAGAGGGAGAGGGCGTCGATTTCAGCGAGGACGTCTTCGAGCTCCCGGACGCCGAGTTTCGTGCCGTAATACTGGCAGAAGGTGCAGGTATTGTTCGAACAGCCGGAGGTAAGAGGCAGGTAGTAGCTTCTCTCCTCGCTGGGCGGCCGTATTATGTCAGGTCGTTGAAATGCCATCTCGTTTTTCCCTCTTTCTCATTCTACCGAATACGCTTCGAACGGACAAGCCGCCGCAGACAAAAAAAGAGGAGAGTTCCGAAATCGGAAACTCTCCTCTCCTCCACCACCCCTCAACCATCTTTATTGTACTATCAGGCTCTTTTCGTATCTGCGACTTTTGTCACCTGCCCCGGGTTTATTCCTCGTCGTAATCTTCTTCGTCGTCGATAGCCACATTGCCGGCAGCTACCGGCCGTTTCACCGGAACACGTTCCAGTTCGACTTTATACGAGCACATGAGACACTTTTTGTATATCATGTCGAAGTCTTTTTCGATATACATATCGCTACCGCACCTGGGACAGCTTTTCAGGTTCCATCTCACCATGCTATCACCTTCCTTCGAATTTTTGTCCAATCTCAGGTTAGCACTATTGTAGTAGATGGAATAAGTCGAGTATGTGATATATATCTCATTATGGAAAGTTGATAAAAAAGCGAACAGAAAGCAGAAAAAAAGAAGCGGAACGGAGGATACCATCCGATGAATGCGCGGAAAGCGGGATTATTTTTCGATGATGATTTCGAAAGGACAGGTTATGGCGCCGTTCGGGCAGGCCAGCTCGCAATTACCGCACCATCGTTTGCACAAGCTGCATTTCTTCTTGTAGTTGACAACTACTTTATTCCCTTCGAAAACGAGGATACCGCATGAACAAACCGTGACGCAGATACCGCAGGCGTCACATTTTTCGTAGTTAATCTCGAGCATGGTAAGTCAATTATTCTCCTGCTGTTTCCCTTGTATTCTAGACGGATTTAACAGGTAGGTATGTAACATTTGTCTCAAACAGGTTCCAGAACCATTTCGCGCAAGCCATCGATATCGGTGATTGATACCTTCTGACGATTAAGCTGGATATAGCCGCTTTCTTCGAGGGCTTTCAGCGAGCGGCCGACAACCTCACGGGCGCTCCCGGCAATTGCTGCCATTTCCTGCTGGGTGAGTTTCGGGCCGGAGCCGGGTTCTTCCCGGGCGTACTCGAGGAGGATTTTTGCCACCCTGCCCATGACGTTCCGGAAAGAAAGGTCCTCGACAAGGGTTACCAGGTGGCGAATCTGTTCGGCGAGCACTTTTATCGTGTTAACCGCGATGTTCGGGTTATCTTCGAGAATTTCGAGAAGGGCGTGTTTTTCAATTTCGTACAGAATAACTTCGCCCATCGCCTGAGCACTGGCAGGATTATCTCCATCGTCAAACACCGGCACATCATTGAAGGAATCGCCCGGTCGGGCGATATAGAGTATCTGTTCTTTACCTTCGACCGAGGTTTTGAAAATCTTTACAGCCCCGGCAAAGACGAAGTAAACAGCTTTCGCCGGGTCACTTTCGTAGATGATGATATCACCGCGCCCGAACTTTTTTTCGAAGATCACCGGCTTTATCAGGCTCAGTTCTGCTTCGCTCAGCCCTTTAAAATAGGTGATATTTCTTAAAAAATTACTATCGGTTGCCATAAAGCTCATCCGTGCAAGTCCCGGTATTGTGGAATTCTATCACATCAGGAGAGATATAGCCAAATATCGTATGCAGGAGAAAAATCAGTCTGCTGTTGCCCGAAATTTCCAGATGGCAATGGCGCCGAAAACAACCGCGAATCCAATCAGTACCAGCATTTCCGGAATGACATCGTTGAATTCAGCCCCGAAGAGCATCAGCTTGTTGAAGCCGGTATTCGCCCAGCCGTGAGGGGTCGCTTTTCCCAGGCCCTGCATCCACTTCGGCAGGATGAACAGGGGCCACCAGCAACCACCGAGAGGCGCTAGTATCAGAGAAGACAGTGTTCCGGCCGAATCGGCGCTTCGTTCCGTTTTGACAACGGTAGCCAGCATCGACGAAAAAGCTGCCGACATGATGACCACAATAAAGGAAAGAAGGACAACCGCTGCCGGAGCCAAGCCTAAATCGGCTCCGAATACCAGGATGCCGAATCCCCAGAACAGGATAATCTGAATGATTCCTTTTATGACGGTACCGAGGAAAATACCACCGAGAATCTCCGACCTTTTTATCGAACCGGCCAGGATTCGTTCCAGGGTGTGGTTCTGCCGTTCCTTGACAATCGATGCGGCGCTGAGGGCTGCCCCGAAGAAGACGAACATGACGAGATAGCCGGTCAGTGACCAGTTAATCGGATTATCGGCTTCGATTTCACCGACTTTCCGGACATCGATAGTAATGCCAGCGGCCAGGGATTCGAGGTTCTCCTCAGCCGTGAACAAGCCGGCGATAACGTTCTGCATTCCTTCGGTATCGGCGGGCGCCAGTAAACCGCTGGTAATCATCAATTCGATGGTCGAGTTGGCAATCACATAATGCGAACCGAGTTGGGATGAAAGGGAAGACGCCAGGCCGTTCAGAGCTGCCTGAGCAGTAACATTTTCGGGGTTTACGATTATCTCAAGGGTCGCTCCGGAGCCGGAGTAAAGGCCTTCGGTGAAATTTTCCGGAAAGGCGATGAATCCGCTGAGTTCGTCGTTTTCAACCTTTTGCAGCAATTCAGCATAATTCGGATGCGCGGTGATAATCGGGCTTCCCGGTTCGAGGGCTTCGACATCTTTCGTTTCCATGGCGGCAAGAATCTGATGGCTCAACCCTCCGGGGGCTTCTCTGGTAACGAGGATGAACTCGAACCGGGGGTCGGAGGCGCCTCCGCCCATAAAGCTGAATATTGTCATGAAGAAAACAGGAAAAATGATAAAAAAGGCCAGAGCTCCTTTGTCGATGAAGAAGCGTTTCAGGTCCTTCATAGCGTATATCCAGATATACTTCCAGCGGGGCATCTGTCTTATTTTCCTCCGGGCATTCTATTGAAAAGAATACGGCTGACGGACAAACCGACGACCATGACGGCTGCCAGTATCCCGATATCACGCCCGATATCACCGAGAGAACCGCCTTCGGCAATTATCGTTCGAAAGGCGTCATTGGCGTAGGTTACAAGAGAAAACCGACCTATGGTATAGAGTACGGAATCTTTCGCAACCTCGAAGAACGTTCCGCCAATCATAACCATTGCCATGGTAAAGAATACTGCAATCCAGGTAGCGGCGTCTCCCGACCGGGCGACGGTGGCTATCAGCATGCCGATACCGGTGGCAGCACCGGCGAAGACGAGAGCTATCAGAAGGCATTGCAGAAAGGAGAGCGGGGTGAACATCTGGAACACCGCATAGGCAAGCAGCAGCAAGACCAGTGTTTGAACAAATCCGCGGGTTATCCCGGAAAGAAATTTCCCGGCGTACATTTCTCCAACGGTCAAGCGGGTTGTCAGAAGCCGTTCGAAGGTGCCCCGTTTCTTTTCTTCGATTATCATCCGGGCGCTGAGGGAAATCGAAAAGAGGACGAACATGTTTACGACTCCGGGAAGGTACTGATTAATCGGGTCGGGACTTGAACCGACGGTCCTCTGGCTGATGCTGACAACCGGTTCGGCGTCCTCCTCGTCGAGGTATTTTTTCACCACTGTTTCAATGGCTGCCTTACCGATTCCCGAATCCTCAAGCATACCCGATACCTGGCTGTAAGCCTGTAATTCCAGGTTTATTTCACTGGCAATTCCCCCGACGATACTGGAGATAATCTGGTTTGCCTGGCCGCCGTTTCCCCGTTGCCGGAAAACGAGTTCGGCCGGTTCTCCGGCGCGAAGGTGTTCGGAAAAACCTTCGGGGATGTAGAGGACCATTAATATATCAGACCGGGAAAGCCTGTTTTCGGCATCCTCTTCGGTATAGTACCGGATATCGATACCTTCAACGGCATCAAGCTGCTCCAGCAACCGTTCGGCATAAAAACCGCCTTCATCCTGATTCACGATGCTGGCGGTAGCGTTGAATGACATATTACCGCTGAATCCGAAGTACATCAGAGCGAACACGGTAATCGGTAACAGGAGACTGAAAGCGAGGTCAGTCTTATCAATTAAAAACAGCTTTAGTTCATTGAGCGTAAGTAATAAAGCTCTTTTCATAGGTATCAGTCGCGCAGGCTCCGACCGGTTAAATTCAGGAAGACGTCTTCGAGAGTTACCGTGCCTGGGTCACCGGTCCGGCTCTTGAGGTTGTAGGGAGTATCCATAGCGATTATTTTCCCGCCATCCATGACCGCAACCCGGTCGCATAACCTGTCGGCTTCGTCCATATAGTGGGTTGTGTACAGTATCGTCATACCGTTCTTCTGTAAAGCTTCGATGTTTTCATAGAGGTTGTTTCGTGACTGCGGGTCGACGCCGACAGTCGGTTCATCCATGAAAAGCATCTGAGGGTGTCCCATGAGGGAGACAGCCAGGTTGACCCTTCGTTTCATGCCGCCGGAATATTTGCTGATTTTCCCTTTCGCCCGTTCCTCGAGTCCCATCAGAGTCAATTTTTCCATTGCCTGTTCTTTCGCCTTTTTAGCGTTCAGCCCGGCCATCCTGCCGAAGAAAACCATGTTATCGAGGGCGGAAAGGTCTTCGTAGAGCGCCAGTTCCTGGGGGCAGACACCGATGATACTTCTTACCTGGTCCGAGTTTTTCCTGACGGAGAATCCGCCAATGCTGATTTCCCCTTTGTCCGGTTCGAGAACGGTCGAGAGCATCCGTATAGTAGTGGTCTTCCCCGCACCGTTCGGTCCAAGCAGGCCGAATATCTCGCCTTTCGCTATCGAGAATGAAACATCGTTGACCGCTTTGAACTCACCAAAGTGTTTGCTCAGGTTGTTTACCACCAGAAATTCTTCGGACATGATACCACTCCCTGACTTGCCAGATATTCAATAGTTCAATGATATGGCGCTATAGGAACGGTGTCAATAGGAATTTTTACTGTATTCGCAACCGCAGTAGTCCTGGCGGTAAATTCCGAGTTGTCGGGACAGGGTATTAGCCCGCTCGAACCCGGCTTTCTTCTTAAAGTCTTTTACCAGCCAGGTATCGCCGCCGATTTCAATGCCAATCGCATTGACGATAGGGGCCGGTTTGTGAGGGCTGATGGTCAGTGTTGTGGTGAAAGCCTCACAACCGGATTCGGAAAGGACTGAAAAAGTTTTTTCGAGCCGGTAGCGAAAACACAACTCGCATCTCTTACCGCCTTCGGGTTCGTTTTCATATCCTTTAACGGCTTCGTGCCAGGCGCCGGTATCGAACGGCCCTTCTATCAGTTTTATACCGAGTTCGCGGGCGACTTTTTCCGTAGCTTCAAGTCGTTTCCGGTATTCGCTTTCCGGGTAGATGTTCGGGTTATAGAAGTATCCGGTCACTTCGTGGCCTTCGGATAGCAGCCGTTCGGCGGCACCGGCTGCGCAGATACCACAGCAGATATGGAGGAGCACCTTCATTGCCAAAACTCCATTGCCCGTATTACATCATGAAACGTTTCGAAAGGCGTGTAGCTCAAGCCTTCTTCCCGGCAGTACCCGGCGAGCGAGCCGGTAGCGAAGATATGGCGGCATTTCCGGGCCGGATAAATGTCCGAACTGCCGTCACCAAGATAGACCACCTCGTAGCCCTGTGAGGTGAAATAATCGGTAAAGGTTTCTTTGACATTCCTGTCGAGGAAATTACCGTCCGGCCCCTTGTGGCGGACCGTCAACCCGTCCGGCTGAAATCCGGTTATCGAGGCATGAATCTCCAAATCTTCAAATCCCTCTTTACCGAGGATGTGGCGAATATAGAAATCGAGCCCGTTACTGACAAAAACGAAGCGAAAACCCCTGTTCCGGCAGTAGGTGATGAAATCGGCAAACCCTTCTCTCACCCGGACGTTTTTATCGATTATGTCGAGTAGTGTTTGTCTGTCAGCTCTGACTTTAGCAAAAACCAGCGAATTGAATTCACCGACGGATAACAGTCCTTTCTGATAATCGGCGAACAGGCCTTCCCATTGACCGGGTATATAGGCTTCAAGTATGGCGAAACTGGCGTCTTCGAGCGTCACCGTCCCGTCGAAATCGCATTGCAAGAGCACCTTCTTAGAGTTATTCAAGGGTAGCTCCTTCCATCGCTATGCATCCAGCCCCCATGATTTAAAAACGTTCTTGTAGATATCGGGCTGAGGGAAATCAGGGTAGATAGCCGGCTTGATATTCTCGTGGGAAAAGTGTCCTTCCTGGCCTTTTTTGAAATCCTCCATGAAAGTCGCGAACCGGCTTATCGGAATCGAGAACATCATTTCATCTTCCGTGCCGAGCGCCCGCTCATACTCGCCGGGGTCGGGCAGGACGATGTAATACTTACCGGACAGCATCGGTTTTACGATTGCGTTATAGCACGACCATGAGAATACCGCCGTATCGAGGAAGGGTTGTTCGGATTCTCTCATCGACCAGACCATGCTCCGTAGCTGGACCGGGGTTGAATATATCAGCACCAGGTCGGGTTGAAACATAGCGGTACCGAGAGGGGCTGTCAGGATGCCGATGTATTTACCGTACGGGAAGCTATCGAAATTTCGTTTACCGTTATCCTCGAGTTTTACCAGCCCGTAGGTCATCAATGCTCCGGGGCACCAGTGGTCTTCTTTCAGCATGACGAGGGTATCATGGTTTCGCCGCGACAGGGCGAACGCCTGGCACTGGGCAAGGTGGTAGCCCCTGTCCCGCTTCGGCCTGACTGCCACTTCCGGTATTTCTACCTCCGTCTCCAGCATTTTAACGGCCAGGGGTGATGTCTTGAGTTTCAGGGTCCTTTCAAGGTAGTCGGCGTGATTGTTTAAATCGGTCACCATCATTATTCTCCTCTCAGGTTAAATTTCCTGGACGCGAACGAGGTTGGTTTTACCGGGCACTCTCAATGGAATACCCGCGGTAATCACGATAGTGTCGCCTTTTTCCGCAACTCCGGTTTGCAGAGCAACTTCTTTCGATATTTCGAAAACTTTTTCCAGTTCTCCCGGTTCGTTTCTATACACCGGTATGACGCCCCAGGGCAGAGATAATCGCCTGACGACTCTTTCGTTGTGAGTCACGGCGATTATCGGCTGTTGCGGCCGATATTTCGAGACCCTGAGAGCGGTTGTCCCGCCGGAGGTAAAGGTGAGAATGGCCCTGGCATTTATCTGATGAGCTATCTGGCAGGAAGCTCTGGCGGTCGCGTCATTGACTTCAGGTAAAAATCCTCCGGTAAAGCGCTCGAGCGTCGCCGTGTACTGAAGGGCTGTCTCAGCTTCGATGGCAATCCGCTTCATCATCGCTACCGCTTCGACGGGGTACTTGCCGATGGCCGATTCCTCGGAAAGCATGATGGCATCGGTGCCGTCAAGAATCGCATTCGTCACGTCGGTGGCCTCGGCACGGGTCGGCATCGGATTCCGCACCATCGATTCCAGCATCTGGGTGGCGGTGATAACCGGTTTCCCCCGGAAATTCGATTCCCGAATCAGTCTTTTCTGGGCAAGAGGGACTTTTTCGATACTAATTTCGAGAGCAAGGTCGCCCCGGGCAACCATAATACCATCGCAGACATCGAGGATTTTTTCACAGTGTTCGAGAGCGGACGACTGCTCGATTTTGACAATCAACGGCATTGTCGGGTCTATCGTATCGAGTAACGCTCGTACTTCTTCCACCTGCCTGGCCGAGGTAATAAACGAGAGAGCGATAAAATCAACTTCGTGCCGGCAGGCAAACTCAATCTGGCTCCGGAAGACCTGTTCTATCGTTCCCTGTTTTCTTTTGTACCCCGGTAAGTCCAGCATGACGCCGACGTTCAGGCCGGTTTTCTCACCTGCAATTCGAACGTTATTAATCGTCGCGTTGTGTTCCTCGTCGGTGCCGTAGGAAAGATTAAGGCGGGCTATGTTCATCCCCGCTTTTACCATTTCTTCTATTATTTCGAGAGAACTGCTCGCAGGGCCGAGCGTACAGACTATTTTGGTGTGCATCAAATGTTACCTTCCGTTATTTTCCTCATCTATTATAGAACAAACTCGCTGACTGTCTGTTAAGTTTTCGTAAAATTTATCCTTTCCGACGGACTTTTCCCTGAACAGTCGAACGAAACAAAAAGGGAGAGAAATTTTTCTTTTCCTCTCCCTTCTGAATGTATTTGGAAAATCCTATTTTTTTGTGGTGACGATATGTTCGCAGAAACTGTCGCCGGCAGGAATCGATTTACCGATGATATAGGTAAGTTCCGGGTTCAGCCCCTCCACGACGGTCCTCTCCATGGTGGTGTGAGCCAGGCACATTCTCGGGTCCTTGAAATGCAGCGGGCATTCGTTGACTTTGATGACTATCCGTTCCGGCGTCTCGGTAACAAGGTGAATCCTGTCGCCGGTACGGGCGACGGTAGTAAATATCCTCATCAGGTAGGAAGCGACCGATTCGATATCGTTATTCTTCAGGGCTTTCTTTGCCCTGGGAACAATCGTCAAACCATACTGCCGGCTCATATCCGAAATGAGCGCCAGTCCTTCGTCGCCGAATTTATTATACAGGTAGTCATAATAGCTGGTGATACGCGCATACAGGCCTTTCACGGCGCTGTTGTATACCTGTTCCAGTGTCCTTTCATCTTTCAGCATGCTTTGCAACAACTCCCGATAAAAGTGTTCTATTTTGTGATGGATTTACTGATGGATTCGCCAATCGTCCCTATTATGTCAATATCATAATTCTCGATACTGCCGGCGTCGATGAGCCTGGCAAGCGTAGGGTCAATCGGGATCCGTCCGATAAGCGGAGCGTTGGCGGCTTTTGCCATATCGTCTGCCTTGCTCTTGCCGAATAACTCGATTTTCTTATCGATTTCCTCGACGTAGAGATAGCTCATGTTCTCGATAACGCCGAGTATCGGTTTCTGCATCTGCTGGGCCATCCTGACGGCTTTCTTGACAATCATGGCGGTCAGGTCTTGAGGCGTAAAAACGACGATGATTCCCGAAACCGGCAGCGTCTGCATGACGGTTAACGGAGCGTCGGCTGTTCCCGGCGGAAGATCGACGATAAGGTAGTCCAGCTCTCCCCAGTCTACTTCCTCCCAGAACTGGGTAATCGCTCTGGCAATGAGCGGCCCTCTCCAGATAACCGCGTCGTCTTCATTCGGCAGCAACAAATTTATCGACATTAACTTGATGCCGGTTTTCGAAGTAACCGGCAGTATCTTATTCTCAGAACTGCCGGGTTTATCGGTAATGCCGAACATCTTCGGAATGCTGGGGCCGGTGATATCAGCATCGAGTACACCGACTTTAAATCCTTTTCTTTGCAGCGAAACCGCCGTCAGGCCGGCGACGAGCGATTTGCCGACGCCCCCTTTGCCGCTCATGATGGCTATTACGTTGCCTATCCTGTTGTCGTTTTCGGGATTACCTTCAACGTTTTCCACTAGTACCTGTACTTCCTTGCTTAGATTTTTTATCACACTTACTGCTTTGTTCTTGAGAAATTCTTTCGTCATTTCATCATTGTTCGATGAGTAAAGCTGAACACGGACCGTGTTACCGGAGATATCAATCGCTTTAATAAGATTGAGCTGAACGATACTCTTCGATGAAGAAGGGACAATTATCTTGTCGAGGCTTTCTCTGATTTGTTGTTCGGTTATCACGTAATCTCCTCCGAAATCCGGTGTTTATTTATCTCGACGGTTCTTTCGTCATCAGCCGGCCGTAATAGGAAGATGACGTGTAGAGAGCCGCCAGCGGGTTATGCCCGGTAACCCGGTCCTTCACGGCAATCACCGTCACCGGTACCCGGCAATACTTCAGGAACAGGGTATCATGTCCGATACATAATCCGAGCATGATTGCTAAATCGACATTCTGGGTGTTGAGCATTTTTGCCTGGGTGATGGGGTTGCACATCGATTCATAGGCGTCCGGCCCGGCGATTTTTTCATACGGTTTGATGCCTATCGATTCTTTGGGTTCGGCGCCGACTTTGCAGCAGACAGACACAACCTCGAACCCCTTGTTCTCGAGTATCGTTGTCAGAACCCCGGCTTCGTAAGCCAGGCCTCCGCAAAAAGCCAGGCCAAGTTTTTGAAACTTGTTTTTCCGGGCAAACTGAATAAGCTCAAGGATGCGGGGATTCTTCGTTCGAAGGCCGTCTTCGACATGTTCGTAACACTCGAATTCCTGGAGCGAGGCCAGGCGGGCGAATTCCTTTACTTCAGGTTTTTGATACTCTTCCCGGGTCTTGTCAATTACATCCGGGTAGAGTTTCATGGGACAGAAATCAGGGGCTTGTCCGGTATCCGGTGTTTCGCCCGCGGCAATCCTCGGACTGCAGGCTTTTTTTACGCAACGGGAGCATAACGTTCCTTTTTTCTCTGCCAATTATCCTTACCGTCTCAATCTTTCGTACAATTTACTCAACTTCGAGTTCGTATTTGGCAACATCGCCGTCGATGTACAGGCGCACGTTAACTTTTTTTCCATCGGACATCAGGCGTTCCGATTCATCGATAAGCCGTTGTGATTCCGGTGATTTCAAAAACGTCAGCAACGCCTGGAACTTTTTCTCGGCTTCTTCGTCGTTCTCGTCGTCACTGCCGAGCAGTGACATGAGGCAGTTGTTCATCTCATGTTCGGCCTGGCACCGGACACACCTTCCGGTTTGTTCACAGGTGGAATATTTCGGTTCGATACTGTATGTTTCCATTTGCTCATGCACCTTGTCTTAGTTCATCATGACACAGACATCATGGAGCACGGTCATTCCGTTATCGTTACAGTACTGAATGGCTGCTTCACTCTCAGCTCCCGGTTGAAGCCATATCCGGGTAAGGCCGAGTGTCTTGCATTCCTTAAGGATTTCCTCGGTTACCGGAGGCGGGACCACGAAATCGACGACATCGACCTCGACCGGAATCTCCGATAACGAGTGATACACTTTCGTCTCTTCGATTTCGTCAAGCTTCGGGTTTACCGGATATACTTCGTACCCTCTACCCTTTAAATTCTTAAAAATCCTGTTGCCGTTTTTTTCAGGATTATCCGTAGCGCCGATGATAGCGAAACGTTTTTTCCCCATGAATTCTTTAATCGTGTTCTGCATACTGCCTCCCGAACAACCTTATCTCGGAAAAATAACCGGATTCTATTCCATTATACAATATTCACCGCCTGTTCCGGAAAACGGTAAACGAACCGATACCGGTTCTTCAATCCTTCACCATCGGAGGTTTTTTCCCGCTATCGTGATGGCTCGAAACATTCGGTCCGGGGTTCTCTTTTATTTCGCCCTTCACATATGCCATAACCGCATCCTTTATCTTCCCTGACATACCGGTAGCCACTTTAATACCGGCAGCGTTTAACACCGCTAAGGCATTGGGACCGCAGTTGCCGGTAAGGACTGCCTCGACACCCCTTTTCGCCATTTCCTGACCGGCGGCCGCCCCGGCGCCACCCGAAGCCGTCATACCGGTATTATCGAGGGCTTCAAACTCCATGGTTTCCGAATCGACGATGACAAAGTAGTTACAGCGTCCGAACCGCTGGTCGATTTCCGATTCAATATTCTTTTCCGATGCTGATACGGCGATTTTCACTGTTCCCCCTCTTATCAGTCTTTTTTCATGGTCAGGAGCCGTATACCTTTAATTTGCCGGAAGGTCGCTCCCTGGCTGACGCAATCCAGTACCCGGTCCGGCTCGACCACCAGGGTTCCCGATACGGCATTAATGCCATAATCGAACAGTACCGGCGAAAGAGGAGTGGTTCCTCCAAGCATGACGACATAGGCGTCTTTACGGCAAAGCGCGGCTATCCGGTCGAAGGTGTGGTTGATAAGGGTCACCCCGGTAATACCGACGACATCAGCCTGAGGAATCAGGCGTTCCGTGTCCGCTTCAGGGTAATCTCCTTCCTGTGGGTTTTTCTCGATAACCCACAGGGTACCGGCTGTTTTTTTCAGCCGGGGTATGAACGGAAAATGCCCGATTATCGCTACTTTCTTCCCAATGCCTTTACGTTCAATCAGGTCAGCCGCATTCAGTTCTTCGCATATCGATTCATCGACGGTCAGTAGCGAGTTAATCGTCGCCAGTCCGATAGCTGCTTCCATCTGGCTTTCTGATTCCGACAGGTCAAGTAATTCCTGAATACTGTAATCTTTCAGGGTTCCGGCGTCTTTTACCATGCTGACGCCATGTTGATGCATACCCTGGTCGTGAGGTGTCGAAGCCAGACCGCACCCGCGGGTATATACGGCTGTTTGAAAAACCCCCTGCCTGATATCCCTCACCGGAGCTTCTTTACCGAGCGACCGTACTAAATCGTTTAGAATCTTCATGTTTTTTACTCCCATATTGTTCGAGGAATCACGCTGCGAATGGTTTTATGAAACCCTTTTTGTTATGGGCATATGCTCATTATTATCCCAGCATTCTACGGTTCCGTCAATCAAAAGGCACAAATCAATGATATTTTTCTACCAGTATGATTAACATGTATTAACTAATAGCTGTCAACTAATCCTGACACACAAGCAAGTTTAATTCATGATACATATACCGGCAATGAACTTCAATTAATGAGCTGAGATGATTTTATACATTCGGGTTTCACATTTCATACCAGATTGGTATATAATATTCCTGAGAGAGGGGTTCTTTTGAATTTGAACGAGGGTACCGTGGTACCTCGTTCGAATATCCGGTAACAGGAGGCTTTCGATAACCGGTACGTTTCGGTAAAGTTTCAATCGGTTTCACATTGAACTCTTCCTCGCTATTGTTCTGTATTCTGGTATTTTCACTATAAACTTTATAGGAAGGTTTTTACAGCATGGAAGAAAAGGTTCTGGTTTATGACCCGCACACCTGCACAGGCTGTATGCGATGCATGACTACATGCTCGACGTACAACAACGGCGCTACCAGCCTGTCGAAAGCCCGGCTGCAGGTTGTCAGGCATGAAGGGCATGCCCTGACCCGCATCGATGAAGAAGATAATTTGATTTTCGAATCTCTCCGCTGTCAGCAGTGCGATAAACCGTACTGCATGTATTTCTGCCCGGTAGCGGCTATCAGCCGCAATAAGGAAACCGGTGCGATGGTTATCAATTATAACAAGTGCATCGGCTGCCGGATGTGCATGGCCGGGTGCCCCTTCGGTGCCATGAGATACGACCCGAAGAGAAACCGCGTTTTCAAGTGCGAATTATGTGAAGGTGACCCGCAATGCGTCAAATTATGCCCGACCGGGGCTATCCAGTTCCTCCCCAAGACTGTTGCCAATACACCGAAAATTGACAGCCTGGCAAGGAAACTTATGGAATTAAGGCCTGGAATCACCCAGCAGGCGAAAACGGGAGGTATTTAAGATGGCTGTTCCTAAAGGTTACGCGAAAAATGCGGCAATAGTCGATTTGACAACCGGTAATATCCAGGTACTACCGCTGGATATGTTCTTTCGGCAGTACGACATCAATCCCCGTCACTGGATAGGGGGTGACGGGTTTATCACCAAGATTCTCTGGAAAGATATCCCGAAAGCCATCGACCCGTACAGCCCTGAAAATGAAATCGTTATCGCCCTGGGTCCGTGGACGGCTACCGCCGCTCCTCAAGCGGGGCGTGGTATGCTCGGGTGCATCGGGCCTGAAACAGAAGCATTTTCCTCCGGTTCACTCGGCTGGTACTTCCCGGCTGCATTAAAGTACGCCGGCTATGAAATCCTTATCGTCAGGGGTAAGGCCGAAAAACCGGTCTACATCTTTATTGACGACAGCGATATTACCATCCGTGATGCAGCTCATATCTGGGGTAAGGAAACCGGCGAGACGGTTAAAGCGATACGGACTGATTTGAAGGAACGATTCGATGGCGAAATCAGGGTACTCAGTATCTCTCTCGCCGGTGAAAACCTCGTAAAATACGCTCCTCCCTGCGGTGACGGAACCTCCTGTCCGGGCAGGTCCGGCGCGGGGGGTGTCATGGGTTCGAAAAACCTTAAAGCCATTGCCGCCAGGGGTACCGGTGAAATAGAAATCCACGACCCGAAAGGCCTTGTCGAAGAATCCTGTAAAGCCGTTCAATACTTTTTCGATAACGAACCGACCCTAAAAATCTGGAAAGAGGAAGGCGCTACGACAAGCCTTTCAACCACTGCCCGGTGGCAGATGACCGGACACCTCCTGGCTGAGAACCGGGAAGCTACCGATCATCCGCTCTATAACAACGCCGGCTGCCTCAACTGTTTCGCTCCCTGCTACCACTGGCTCCAGTTAAAAGAAGGGAAATACACGGGGTTACGCCAGCTCGGCGGGCATATGACCTACATCACGACTTCTCTTCGGAACCTTGGCATTGACAACTTTAATTCCTGGATATACTGGGAGAGAATTTCCCAGGAGCTGGGTATTGATCCGGCTTCATTCTCCATGGCATTCAACTACGCCGTCGAACTGTATCAAAAAGGGATTATCAAGCCTGAAGATACTGACGGGCTGGTGCTTGAACTGGGCAATGACGAAACACTGTGGGAAGTCTGTAACCGGGTTTCCCGCCGCCATGGTAAACTCTACAGTCTGATGGCTGATGGTGTTTATGACATGGCGAAAGCTATCGGACCCGAAGCTGAGGCCATTATTCCCCAGACCGTCAAGGGTAAACCTTCCCTTCAGAAAGACGCTAAACTACAGGCGCTTATCTGGTCGACGGGGGCACTCACCAGCAACCGCGGCGGTGACTGGCTCAGACTGCACAATGTCTGGGAACTCGCCTTCCTGCCGGAGAACAGAGATACCTACCCGGAATATATCGGCATGACCAATCTCGAACTCTATGAACGCTGTCTTGAACTTCTCGACATGCCGGATGATTTGAAGAAAGAAATATTCGGCAATCCGCCGAAAGTCGATGCCGCGTGGGTTCGGGGTATGGAAGGGAAAGCTAAATTTTTCGTCTGGACCGAAAACTTTGTCGGCTTATTTAACAACCTGGTAACCTGCATGTTCGGAGCAGCTACGCAGTTCATGATGGTCGGTTTCGGCCCAACGACCTATAAGACGATTCTCAACAAGATTACCGGATGGGATGTCACCTACGAAGAACTGATGAAGACAGGTGAAAGAGTTATCAACCTGCAAAGGCTGTATAATCATAAACTGAAAGGCTGGACTATCAAGGAAGATAAGTTCGAGGGGAAACTGGCTTATGAACCTGGGACCGTGGGAATCTACCGCAATAAGGTAGTACCGTGGAACGACTTACTCACCCAGATTTATGCCGAACGTGGCTGGTCTGAGGAAGGACTGCCGACGAAATCGAAACTGAAAGAGCTTCAGGTAGATGTATCGCTCGAAGGCCTTGCTCTCACAAGTTAAACAAAGTAAACATGGTAAAAAGGAGCGGTCGGATGACCGCTCCTTTTTTTGGATGTCCGAGCGTAATCATTGACAACGGTCTTTATTGTGTGATAAAATTATAAATAACCCTTGAAAATATTTCAGGGGTTTTTCTTTTTCCATTTTTTCCGATGAACTGCCACGTCCCCTGACGATGGTGTATAATGCTGGTAACTTTATTAGCGGGGAGGTTCGTTTATGACATCGATAAAAGAATACAACGAATTCGGTACCGAGCTTGAAAAGCTGCTTATGCTCCGGACAATGCCGATAGCGGTAAAGATGCTGGAAAAAGAATCCGACATCCCGGAAGGAACTATCCGGCCGAAACGTGACCGGGGTTACCACCTCGCCCAGTGCCAGGTGTTCGCCCTGAACCGAAGGAAAGGCGAATCGATTGCCATGCTGAAGGAAGATAACTGGTGCTGGGCACCCCTGATGGGCTACGGCATCGTCGAAGACCCGAAGGACACTTTCGTTAACAGTCACGCTTTCTTCCCGAGGTTCGCTGAAGGCAAGTACAGCGGCATCGTTTCTGCTCCTCTTAAAACAGCCAATTTCGCACCTGATATGGTCCTTATCTACTCTAATACCGCCCAGTTGAGGCACCTCGTTTCCGCTGTGAAAACGCATGACCGGGAGTTGGTCCATTCCGATTTCGACCCGATTGATTCCTGCGTATACTCAATCGTTCCAACCATCGAGAAACGGGAGTATCGGATAACCATCCCCGACCCGGGTGAGTACGAGCGGGCGATGGCCGGCGAAGACGAGATGATTTTCTCGGTTCCCGCTGAAAAACTGCCCGGACTCATGGAAGGACTTCGGCAAGCCGATAAGATGGGTGGAAGCTACCGGCAGCAGACGCCGGTACTGACGCCCGATTTCCCTCGCCCGCCATTCTACAAGGCTTTATTTGAAAAATGGGGGCTGGATACGGAATAATTGTTCTCTGAAAAAATACTGACAAGCTACTGGAGGCTGCTATGTCCGGTCCTCTCGAAGGAGTAAAGGTTCTCGATTTAAGCTGGGTGCTGGCAGGACCATTTTGTACGATGGTTCTTAACGACTTGGGAGCCGAGGTGATTAAACTCGAACGGCCGAATGTCGGTGACCTCGCCCGGGGAAACGGTCCGTTCATCAACGGGGAAAGCTCCTATTTCACCAGCATGAACCGCGGGAAAAAGAGTATCACCATCGACCTTCAGAAACCTGAAGGCCGGGAGTTATTCTACAAGCTCGTTAACAAGGTTGACGTGATTGTGGAAAACTTCGTTCCCGGTACCGTCAAGCGGCTCGGTATCGACTACGATACGGTCAAGGAAATCAACCCTCGCATCATCTACGCCTCGATATCCGGTTTCGGGCAGACCGGCCCTCACTCGAACTTCCGGGCACTCGATGTCATCGTCCAGGCGATGGGCGGTATCATGAGTATCACCGGCGAGAAAGACGGCCCGCCGATAAAAGTTGGAGCATCCGTCGGCGACATTACCGCCGGTATTTTTACGGCCATCGGGATTCTGACAGCTTTATATGAAAGGGAAAAGAGCGGCCTGGGACAGGCGGTCGATATCAGCATGGTCGATTGCCAGATGGCCGTTCTCGAAAATGCCTTCATGCGCTACTTCGCCACCGGAGAAATCCCGGAACGGCTCGGTACCCGGCACCCGGTTTTTACGCCCTTCCAGGCGTTCGAAACGAAAGACGGGTATATCGTTGTGGCGATGGTCGGCGGCGCCCGTAACCAGTGGCCGCTTTTCTGCGCTATTACCGGCCACCTCGAACTGATGGACGACCCCCGTTACGAGACCGGGGCCGACCGGACCGAGCATTACGCCGAACTGGAACCGATTTTTACCGAAATCATGAAGAGCAAAACGACCGACGAATGGCTGAAGGAACTTTCCGAAGTCGGTATCCCCTGCGGCCCGATAAACAACATCGCCCAGGTTGCCGCCAGCCCTCAGACGGCACACCGGAACATGATTGTCGAGGTGCCGCATAAGCAGGGAAACATCAAGCTTATCAACACGCCGGTGAAACTCTCCCGCACACCCGGCAGCGTTACCCGAACCGCCCCCGAACTGAGCGAAAATACCTTCGAAGTGCTTGCCTCGCTTCTCGGCCTGAAGGAAGAAGAACTGGCTAAACTAAGGGAATCGGATATTATCTAGCAGCTTGATTGGAGGATGATATGAAAGCAGCGGTTTTTCACGATAAAAAAGACATTCGAATCGAAGAGATACCCTATCCGTCCCTGCCGGATGATGGGGTAATCGTTAAAGTACATTCGAGCGGCATCTGCGGTTCCGACCTGCACCTCTATACGCAGGGAGGAAGAGACGGTACCGTTATGGGGCATGAATTCAGCGGGACAGTTGTCGAGGTCGGCCCGAAAGTAAAAAACATTAGAAAAGGTGACCGGATTACCGCTGTCGGCGGTACCGGCTGCGGAGAATGCTACTGGTGTAAACGAGGCCAGTATATCAAGTGCTCGAAGCTCTCGTTTATGGGGTATGGCATCAAAGGCGCCTTTGCCGAGTATACGGCGGTGCCGAATATTGAACTCGGCCTGTACGCGGAAAAATTACCCGACCATGTTTCTTTCGAAGCCGGGGCGACCGCCGAACCCCTGGCGGTAGCGCTCTATGCCGTTAACCAGGTCATGGCGGAGCCGGACGATATCTGCGTCGTCATGGGACTGGGATTCATCGGTATCGGCGTTATCCAGATATTGCGGGCAAGGGGAGTTAAAACGATTATTGCGAGCGGCCGCCGTTCTAAACGGCTCGAACTGGCAAAAGCCGCCGGGGCAACGGTAGTGGTTGACGCAGCTAAAGACGATATCGTCCCGGTTGTTCAAAAAATAGCCGGCAATAAAATGGCCGATGTCGTTTTCGAGGTTGCCGGCGCTCCCGAGTGTTTCGACCAGGCATTGCACATGGTACACCGGGGAGGGAAAATTGACCTCGTCGGCCTCTACCAGGATTCGGTTACCTGGAACCCGGCCTTCATCGTCGGGAACGATATCACCATTATCGGCTGCGGCCTGCGCTGGGATTTACCCGGAGCGGTCAAATTGATGGCCGCCGGCTCGGTCGATACTCTGCCGCTGATTACCCATGAGTTTCCCCTCGGAAAAACGAAGGAAGCCTTCGATACCCAGCTCACCTCGCCGGAGGCGGTAAAAGTTATCGTTAAACCCTGACGAGGAAAACACCATCAGGAAATTTTAAGCAACACCTTGATATTGTCTTCCTTATTGGTAAGAAGCTGCTCGAAGCCTTTTTCGACGGCTTTCTCGAAAGGTACCACCGAGGTGATAAGTTGGGATGCATCGATGGTGCCGTCCGCCAGCAGCGCCACGGCGGTTGCCCCTTCGTCGATGTAAATCGGGCTGCCGACGATATTTTTCTGATTGTACATGATATCGAGGAAATCCACCTGTCCCGGCTTATCGAAAACCCCTTCGATGACGGCGACGCCGCCGTTCCTCAGCAGGTTGAGGGCAAGCTGGGGCGTCTCCGGGTGCCCGACACATTCGAAGGCAATATCGACACCCAGTCCGCCGGTCAATTTCTTTATCGTCCCGACCGCGTCGTCTTCTTGTTGGTACGTTACCGAGGTTGCCCCTAAAGATAAGGCTTTGTTTCCCCGGCCTTTATGTTTGGCAACCAGGTGTATCTCGGCAGCCCCGGCAGCCTTGACCGCCACAAGGGTGCACAGACCGATGATGCCGTCGCCGACGATGGCTACCCGGTCGCCGATTGCCATCCGGCTGATACGGGCCGCATGAACAGCCACGGCGATAGGTTCGACAAGCGCCCCGGCTTCGTCTGTAACGCCATCAGGCAATTTGTAGAGGGCATATTCAGGCGAAACCAGGTACTCCGCCATGCAGCCGTCCTTGTGAAGGCCGGTGAATTTCAGGTTCGAGCAGACATTGTACATGTGCCGCTTGCAGTAGTAGCATTCGCCGCACACCCAGTACCCGACTCCGGATACCCTGTCTCCCGGCTTAAAAGCGGTAACCCCTTTACCGAGGCTCACCACTTCTCCGGCAAACTCGTGACCGATGGTGACCGGGATTTTTTCATCATTGATAATGCAGGGTCCGGCCGCGTATTCCTTTAAATCGGTTCCGCAAATTCCGGCTGTTTTTACTTTTATCTTCACTTCACCCGGACCCGGAACAGGTTCGGGAACATCCTCGAAACGCAGGTCTTTTCTACCGTACCATCGCAGTGCTTTCATTGTGCCTCACCATACCTTTTTTCGTTAACGGTTCGTCAGTAATTATCGAAAATCATTGCTATGGTTGTCAAACAAAAAACGGCGCCGGTAAAGGCGCCGCTGTTTTTCTTCCGCTTGATTTTCTGCTTTTAGTTAAAGAAATCCCGCACCATATCGAATTCCTTGGGCAGGAAAGCAATGACGAGGGGGAACTTGTCGAGCAGTATACCGGCTATCAATGATTCAGTGAGCATATCCGGCCCGAAGAATTTTACAACCGTCGCCAGTATTGCCCCGAGTACGATGGCTCCCATGAGAAAGCCGAATATCGCTCCGCCGAGGCTGTTGACCCATCCCAGCATGACCATTTTTAAAATGGCTTTGAGGAATTTTGCCAGCAGCGACGCGACAATGATGACGACAATCAGGATAAGGGCAAAAGCGACGATATTGGCGATATCAGGGTTGCTGATGAACCCTAACGCTCCTGCGAGGTTCTCGTAAAAATTGCTCGCCAGGACGACGCCGAGGATAATGCCAACCAGGGACAGTAACGCCTTGATTAATCCCTGCTTCAACCCGATGATGGTCGGAACCACCAGCATAACAAGTAATACAATATCCAGCCAGTGCATTTTTTCCTCCAGAGACAAACTGCGTTATTTTTCTACTAAGCTTATACTATACCATACGATGGATGATATCGGAACCGATGATTTGAAAAAAACTGGTGAAACCTTACTTGTTATACGCCGCCGACCATAGCCCTTTAAAAAAACTGACGGCGTTGAGGCCGAGCACCCGCGTGTCATAGCCGCCTTCCTGAACCACCAGCGTCGGGAGCCGCAACCGGCCGATGGTCTTCCCGATAGCTTCGAAGTCACCCGCCTCGAGCGTCCAGCTTCCGGTCGGGTCTTCCCGGGCGGTATCGAGCCCCAGTGGAATCACCAGGTAGCGGGGATTGAATCGCTGTACCCGTTTCACTGCTTCCTCAAGAGTCGCGTGGTACCGTTCGTTCGGTATCGTTTCCGGAAGCGGATAATTCACGTTGAAGCCTTTTCCTTTCCCGTAGCCGTTTTCGCCTTTGAAACCGCTGAAATACGGATAGGCGAAGCTGGGATGCCCGTGAATCGATACGGTCAGGACATCAGCTCTTTCGTAAAATATGTCCTGCTGGCCGTTCCCGTGATGGTAATCGATATCGAGCATGGCGACTTTTCCGAAGCCGCTCAGGACATTCGCGGCAACAGCCGCCGAATTGTAGTAGCAGAATCCTCCGAAGCAATCGACTTCGGCATGATGCCCCGGCGGCCTTACAAGAGCGTAGCTCAATCGGTAACCGTAAAGTAACTGCCGGGCGGCAGTGATAGCTGCGTCGACCGCACGCTTCGCCGCCAGGTAGGCATTACCGGTGAGCGGCGTGAAGGTATCGATACAGTAATATCCCGCCCGTATCGGCAGGTCCTTCGGCGGGCGCGCCCGGTTCCGTATCGGGAAAACGTACGGGTAAACTGCCGTCCCTTCGTCAAGCTTCGAACAGACCTCCCGGATATAATCGACAAACCCGGTGTCATGCACGGCTTTTATATTGCTCTCCGCGTAATGCCGAACCGGGACCCTTTGGAAAAGTTCGGTTTTATTGATTTCATCGAGAATGGCATCTATTCTCACCGGCGTCTCGACGTAGCCGCGTTCTTCGATATGGTGTATCAGGTGACGGTCATTTATTACCAGCCGTATCTTCCGGTCGGGAGGAATTTTTCTCGTTACTGCGGCTGAAGGTTTTTTCACGTACTTCGGTTTTCGAAGAAGAACCGGGTCGTCCTGAATCGAGTCAACCACCATTTCGATATAGTCATTCGAGACAAGGTGCTTGTACTTTCTTTCGAGAATCGCCCGGATAATCTGCCTGGCCTGTTTTTTTTCGAGGTCGATTCCCTGTCCCAAATCGTCATAGACAAGGTACGGCGGATTATCGTCTCCCGGATGAACCGGAGTCTCATAAGCGGTATTGATAATCGGCCGGGCGCCGTATCGCTCGTAAAACCGCAGTCGGGCGGCGTTCTGTTTTCGGATAACCGGGTCGCGGCTCAGTTTCGGGTCGTCCGGCAGACATTCGTAGAATATTCCCAGTGTTTCGAGGTCAAACGCTTCTTCCCGGATCCGTTCGTAGAGCGCTCCTCCGATTCCTCCGCCGGTCATTGTTTTTGCTGCCGACAGGTAATCGAGATAACAGAACTTCAAGGCCGGGGCGTGGAATAACAGAGCGAATCCGTCTATCTTTCCCTTTGCCCCTTCGGCGATAAAGAGTATCGCCCGGAACTGGTATTTCAGGGGGTTTTTCAACTGGTCCGGAAGCTTGCGGATTTCCCTCCGGGAAAGACCCGGAAACTGTTCTTTCAGGATTGTCAGGACTTCTTCGATAGCGTCCTGGTTCGCCGGGGTAATATCGTCGTAAACCCGTCGGATTCTGAACATCGTCACGCCTCCGTTCAGGCGTTTTTCTTTTGAAAAACCGTTTTTCCGTCACCGACCGCGTAGAAATCGGGTATTTCCGCGATAACGGTATAGTTCATCGAATAGTAGAATTTTCTCGTGTCTTCGTACGACGGTTTCGAAGACGTCTCAATCAGAATCATTCTTGCGCCGGCTTTGAACATTCTTTCTTCGGCGTATCCGAGGAGCACCCGCCCGATACCCTGCCGCTTTCTTCCCGGATCGACGGCCAACCAGTAGACATCCCAGGTGCCGGTCGTCATCGGGGTATGCCCGTAACAAATATAGCCGGCCGGCAAAAAGTCAGCCTGGGCAACCGCCGTATGATAGCCTGAAGCATCACCCTGCTCAAGATAGATATCGATAAGCTCGGTCGACACCCCGACTTCTTCTGCTGTGAACTCAGAAGTGTTTTTCAGTATCCGGACGACGGTCTCCCGGTCTTCCTTCAGCATCGGTCTGACTTTACAGTTCATCATTCTTTCTCCGTTGCCATCGATACTATCTTTCCGATAAACTCAGTATAGTTCATTCCGGCGGTTTTTGCCTGCAGGGCGGCTCCCGAATCGGGAGCGATATCGGGGTTGGGGTTAACCTCGAGGACATAGATAGTACCTGAAGCGTCCATCCGCATATCGACCCTTGCATACCCCCGGCAGCCGGCCAGCCGGAATGATGTTTCGGCAATATCCTTTATTCTCTTTCGTTCGTCTCCGGTTATCTCCGCCGGGCAGACCGGAATCGTCCCTTTGTACTCAAGGCTGTCTTTATCCCACTTCCCGGCATAGGTGAGGATTTTCGGCATCGATGCCGGTAATTCGAACCGTATCTCCGAAATCTCCAGCAGTTTCGGAACAGATGTCCCGATAACCGTCGCGTTGAATTCACGCCCTTCGATGTATTCCTCGGCAAGCACGGTTTCATACCCGTGGTTTTCGGCCATCTTCCTTACCTGGTTCAAGAGGGAGGCGCTATCCTTCACCACACTTTCGGCGCTGATACCATGACTGGCATCTTCGTTCTCCGGTTTGACGATGCAGGGAAACGGTACATCGAATGTTCCGGCTGTCGCTTCGCTGACCACCCGGGATTTCGGAACGATGATGCTCCCCGCTGATAACACTTTCTTAAGCAGGCTTTTTCTTAACGCCAGCCGGAGGGCGTCGGACGGACAGCCGGTAAAGGGAATTCCTTTGTCTTCAAGGAATACGGCAATCTCTGGTTCCGACTCAGGCCAGCCTCCAAAACCCTCGAAAAGGTTGAAAACAAGGTCGGTTTTCAGTGTCCCGAGAGCCTTTCGGGCATCAGCCAAGGGTAAAGACAGTCCCATCCGGGTGACGCTGTACCCCAGTCTGGCAAGGGCTTGCTCGACGGCGTCGACCTCTGCCAGCACTCCTTCGACGGCTGCCTGTTCCCGACCGCCGGCATGCCGTGACGATTCCGGTTCGTTGTATAAAATCGTTATCCGCATGCCAGCCGGGGGTACCTTTCCAGGGCAGCGTTGAACACCGCTCTGATAACACCCTCGTGCGACCAGCCGAGTTTGAGTGCCATGATAATCAGGTCGCTGTAGGTACCCAGCCCGGGCAGCGGGTTAATCTCGATAAAATACGGGTTGCCCTTCGAATCGAGACGGAAATCGACCCGGGTAAAATCCCGGCAGCCGAGCGTCGTATAAGACTTCAGGCTATAATCTCTCAGCGTCGCGATGGTTTTTTCACTGAGATTTGGCGGTGATTCGTAATCGACCAGCCTTTGCCAGTCTCTTTTCACTTCGAGCGAGTAGACAAAGTGTTCGGTCGCCTCTCTCGGAAGAATCCGCATCATACCGACGATTTCCGGTTTCCTGTTACCGATAATACCGACCGTTACCTCGTCACCGTCAATGAATTCCTCCACGAGCACCGCCTGGCGGTAATCGGTCAACTGGGAAAGCACTTCCCGACGGGCTTCTTCCCGGTTATGGACCAGAGCGGAGGCATGAACCCCTTTGCTGGAACCTTCGAAAGCCGGTTTCACAATCGCCGGAAAGACGAGCTCATTCCAGTCGGTTGCTTCAAGCTGTTCTTTCGACTCGATAATCATCCACTTCGGGGTGTTCACACCCTCAAGCAGCACCAGTTTCTTCGTCAGTGGTTTATCGAGGCAAACTGCCAGCGTCAGCGGGTCGGAACCGGTGTAGGGAATACCAAGCATCTCGAGGACCGAGGGAACCTGGGCTTCGCGGCTTCGATAGGTGCCCCTTCCCTCGGCGATATTGAAGACGATATCGATATCTTTCCCGGTAGTGATATTCGCCAGGAATTCTTCTCCGCCGCCGAGCATGACAACGTCATGTCCGGCGGAACGGAGCGAAGACCTCAGTATCTCAATTGTTTCTTTTGAATCGTATTCTTCGAGGGCGTCACTGACACGGGTATCTTCAGGAGTTACGGAATCTTTCAGGTCAAATGATAACCCGATTTTCATCTCCTGCACCTCGTGTCTTCATTGCCCTTACGCGAACCGGTTCTTTTTCTTTCCATTCTAATGGAATCTGGGCGCCCGCCCGTTTACTGCCGTTAACCCGTGGGTTGCGGTACCGGTACAGGTTGCCCTCGTAGTTTCTCAGCAGAATCGATTCCTTGTTCTTTTTCAGCAGGTAATCAGGCTGTATCGGCACTTTCCCGCCACCTTCAGGCAGGTCGATAACGAACGTCGGGACAGCCAGGCCTGATGTATGCCCCCGCATGCCCTCGATAATCTGTATCCCGGTCTCGACCGGGGTACGGAGGTGCTCGGTTCCCTGTACCTCGTCACACTGGTAGAGGTAGTAAGGCCGTACCTTTATCTTGAGCAAGCCCTGGCAGAGCTTCTTCATTGTCTCCACGGAATCATTGATACCTTTCAGCAGCACCGATTGGTTATTGACCGGCACGCCAGCCCTCACCAGCCGGTCGCAGGCGGCGGCTGATTCCGGAGTAATTTCATGATAATGGTTAAAATGAGTATTAAGCCAGATTGGCCCGTACTCGGACAGCATATCGCAAAGCTCAGCGTCGATACGCTGAGGTAGGACGACCGGATAACGGCTGCCGATACGGATGATTTCGACATGGTTGATGCTCCTCAGCTTGGCGATAACGCTTTCGAGCATTTTGGTGGAAAGCGTCAGCGGGTCGCCGCCCGAGAGGATGATATCCCTCACTTCGGTATGCTGCCTGATATAGTCAAGCATCGCTTCTATCTGGGCTGGCGTTCTCACCCAGCCGCCATGCCTCCATTCCCTTTTCCGGGTGCAGTGACGGCAGAGCATAGGGCAGATATCGGTCAGTACCATCAGCACCCTGTCAGGGTACCGGTGAACCAGGCCGGGCACAGCCGAGTCTTTTCCTTCAGCAAGCGGGTCCTCCATACCAATGTTAGAGAGAGCTATTTCCTCAAAAGACGGAACTGCCTGCTTTCGAATCGGGTCGTTCGGGTCATCCGGGTCAATCAGAGAAAAATAATACGGTGTAATTGAAAGGGGATACCT
>CAYXEG010000004.1:27056-43453 GCA_964463875.1 uncultured Dehalococcoidales bacterium | reverse complement strand
TCGCCGCGCAGTTCGACCGACGAAGTCAAACCGGAAAACCTGAAAGCGATGATTGACTTCACCCACGAATACGGCGTTTATAACTAGCTCTGTTGCACGACATAATAAAAGCCGGGCTGAAAACAGCCCGGCTTTTTCGTTTCTCTGGAATTTTACTGTATGCGGGTGGTTTTCAGAATCCGGGCCGGAGGCGCTCCCGGAACCCGGAATTTTGTGATGTCTATCTTCGGTATGGCTGTCTCTTTCGGTTTATCGACTTGGGGAACCCATTCGTAGGGCAGGCGGTAGGCGCGGTAAACGTGGTTGCTGGGGAGCTTTTTACCGAAATAGGGGCTGACGTATTCCCAGACGATATCCCGTTCCGGAGTGACTTCCATGAAGTGGCCGCTGGCGCCTTCGTTTATCAGGGTATTGCCGTTGACGAGGCGCTGGGCGGAACTGATGTGGCTTGAATAAATACGGACGCTTTTCGACTGGGGATTGCCGGGGCCGAAGCCGAACGGCTGGCTGGTCCAGACAACGTCGAGGGTAGTCGGGGCAATCTCGATAACCCGCGAGAAATCGCGCCGGGCGGTACCGACGCCGTTGGGCGCGCCTGGATTCGAAGCACCGTAGCCGGCTGAGCCGCCGTTATCATAGACCAGGATATTTCCCTCACCGGGAAGACCTCGGGGAATCATATGGGCGTGGTGCTGGCCGATTATCCAGCCGAGCTTCCGCAACTCCGGTGTGGCGCTGTAATCGGGGCCGAGTTTCCAGGCGAGTTTACCGGTCTTTTTATCGATGATAGCGATGATATTCGATTGCCGGCTGTCCCAGATAATGTTTTCCGGATGGAACCGTTCGTCACCGGCGTCGTACCACCGGTTCGGGCCGAGTACCGATATTGAGTTTATGTGCATCCAGTCGCCTCCGGCGAGGCTTCCCTGGTAGCTCATACCAGGGTTCCGGGCGAGGGTATTTTTCGCGTCTTCAGAAAATCCCAGCTCTTCGAAGTGATCGCTGCACAGCCATTCCCAGACTATTTTCCCGTCCCAGGTAACTTCGATGATGGCATCGTCGAGGAGCAGCTTACCGGTGATGTTTTTATTGTAGAGGTTTTTGTGGCAGAGAATCAGGGTATTGCCCCGGTCGGTAAGCGGTTCCATCCCTGGAGTGTAGTACCCGCAGGGGTTTCCTTCCCGCTGGTAGTCGTGGTGCTGGCGGGCCATCCATTGCGATTTTTTCCTCGGCTCTTTTATCAGATCCCACCGGTCGAATTTCCAGACGATATTGCCGTCCCAGTCGACCTGCACCAGGTCGAGCTGGTCCTGGAAGCTGTATTTCGATTCACGGGAGCCGGTATTGCCCATGATGAATCCGCCGGGCAGAATCCGGTTCGGCATGCCGTCGATACCTTTCCACTGATTGACGACATTCCCGTTCATATCGATGAGAATAGCGGCCGATGACTTATTGGCAAACATGTACGCCTGAAATATGGTATAGCCATTCCAGCATTTTTCAGGTTCATAGATGGTAGTCCCGGTCGGGAAAACAGTATACGGCATCTGACTCTCCTTGTATTTGATAGTGAAACTCTATCCTGAAGACAGATTATTGTCAAGTTAAGATGCGGTGACGGTCTCCTGTTAACGGGTGTTTATCTCACCAGCAAGCGGGTACAACCGGCGAACCGGGAAAAACCGATTGACCTGAAAGGCGCCGTGAGATAAAGTAAATAAGCAGGTATCGGTTTCAGGTACGGGAATGAGAATCAATATTCGATACTTGCCAAAATGAATGAAAGACGGTTAACAACCAGTAACCAAATGACCTACCGACATATATCGACAGTTAAAAGAAAAGTCCGGCCTCAATCGGCCATGCTCATTCTATACGGAGACTATCTGCTCAATCCTGACATGGAATTAGGAATCGGCAGCATTATCGCCCTGTTTGCCAACTTCGGCTTATCCGACCAGGCGGTGAGGTCGGCGATATCGAGAATGTGCCGCTCCAACCTGCTCCAGGTACGAAGCGAGGGAAGAAAGAGTTACTATTCGTTGACCGAGTACGGACATACCATGCTGCGACCTGGCGCCCAGCGGGTGTTCGTACGAAAAGATTCCAGATGGGACGGGTACTGGAATATTGTCACCTACTCGATTCCCGAAGATAACCGGAAAACACGGGATATTCTTCGCCGGGAACTTGACTGGATGGGTTACGGTGCTTTATGTGGAGCGACCATGATTTCACCTTACGATTTATCGCGTGAAGTACTCGAGCTTGCCGCAAAGCTGAATATTTCGGACCGCATCAACATATTTAAAGCTCAGCATTCCGGAATCCAGGATACCAAGAAAATCGTTTCTTCCTGCTGGGACCTCGACAAGATTCATGAAATGTATGCCGAATTCCTTGAACAGTACGAGCCGAAGTACGAGGAATTCAAAAACCGGGTGGGAAAGGGCGAAAAGATAGAGGACAGCGAGTATTTCACGGAACGGTTCATGCTGATTCACGATTATCGCCGCCTGCCGTACTACGACCCTGATTTGCCCGAAGAGCTTCTTCCGAAAAACTGGTTACGGCCCAGGGCGACGAAACTTTTCAACGATTACCAGGAACTGGTCTCGGTCAAGGCGAGGGATTATTTTAACCGGGTAATTTCAGATTATGAGAACGGTAGTAAGAGCCATCTCAAGCCGTTGAACTGACGGCAGGTTCGTCTGTCACCATTTCCGGTTCCGGTTATTTGACACTCAACATAACGCATGATACCATGATATGACGATTTCTCAACGCTCATTAAATATGGTGAAATACTATGTTCGGTCCCAGGTCTGCAATGCTCACCCTGTACGGCGATTACGTTCGCCACAGGGGCGGTGAAATAGGTATCGGTAGCCTTATCAGCCTTCTCAGTAACTTCGGACTGTCTGAAAATTCGATACGTTCGGCGGTATCGAGGATGTGCCGTTCCGGAATCCTGCGGGTGCGCCGGGTTAAGTCGAAAAGCTATTATTCTCTGACCGACGAAGGTCTGCTACTGATGCACAAAGGCGAACGAAGGATATTCGAACGCCGGCTGTCGCAATGGGACGGCTTCTGGAACCTGGTTGTCTACTTTATCCCGGAGGAAAACAGAGAAGCCAGGGACCGGCTACGGCGGGAATTAACGTGGATGGGGTTCGGCCCGCTGACGACTGCTACCTGGATTTCTCCTCACGATTTGACCGATGAAGTGGGTGAAGTGGCGAACAGCCTGAATATCAAACCATACATGCAGATATTCAAAACGACAACCGCCGGCGCCAACAACGCAGCGGACATCGTCTCGCGATGCTGGGACCTGCAGAAAATTCACGCGCGCTATTCCAGCTTTATTAGCGAATATAAAAAGAAGACGAATACATTCCAGAAGCGACTCGACAGCCAGGAACCGGTTCTTCCCAGCGAATACTTCGTGCAGAGGTTCGAACTGATGGAAGATTACCGGAGGCTGCCGTATCTCGACCCCGGCCTTCCGGAAGAGCTGCTGCCGAAGAACTGGCTGAGAGCTGAAGCCATGAACCTGTTCGACCGGTATCACGACATGCTTTCCGACCAGGCAAACCTTTATTTCGATTCGGTGATTGCCGAATACTAACCTTCGTAAAGGCCGCGGGCTTTTAAGACCGGTAACGGGTCGATAAAATGTTTCGCCGACCAGTCGGTTAACGAGGTACTTCCCATGGCATGGGCAAGAAGCTCGCTGAAATAGAGAACGGGAATACGGAGAGGGTCATCGGTTTCAGTTTGTCTCATATCGAGGTTCAACTGGCAGATACCGCAAGCACTGACAATCACATCCGCCTGAACTTCTCTGGCTCCCCGGACGATTTTGTTAGACAGATTCGTCACAATCTCAGGATTCACTATCGATAAGGAACCACCGCAGCAATCAACCTTGTACGACCAGTCCACCACCGTGGCTCCGGCGGCTTTCATGATATCATCCATAATAACCGGATTCTCATGGTCATCGAAATTCATGACTTCGGGCGGCCTTACCAGATAACAGCCGTAGTAAGCGACGACCGTCAACCCTTCGAGCGGCCGGGTTATTTTCGATTGTATTGCTTCGAGACCAATATCGTGATAGAGAATTTCCAGGATATGCTTCGACTTCTGCGACAAGTTCAGCTCCATGCCGATATCGTGTTCGATTTTTTTTCTGACAGCCGGTTTCCCGGAAAGCTCATGCTCGGCGTTTTTCAACCGGGCGGAACAGGCAGGACAGGAAGCGACGACCGGGAGCGCCATTTTTTCCGCCAGGCCGAGATTTCGAGCGGGGAGGGCTATGGACAAATCATGATTGATAATATGAGCTGAACTGGAACCGCAGCATGTCCAGCCGGGAATGTCTTCCAACTGTATGCCAAGCAGACCGGCTACTTCTCTGACGGATTCATCATATTCGGCGGAAGTCGATTCAGCGGTACATCCCGGAAAATATGCACACTTCATAGCATCAAGCCTTTTCGTTTCATTATCGGCCGGGGGAGAAAACCCGTTTAAAAAGGGTTTTCAGTTCACCATGCGAATAGCGTTTTAACGAAGGAACCTTCATTTTCCTCCGTTTAATCATACCGAAAGCCATTCCGGCTAATTCCTTTATTTTGGCAACCGAAAGAAAATCCCATGTTTTCAATTCGTAATCGGCCATCAGGAAGGCTTCGTCGATTCTGCCTTTCATCTTTATCTGCCCGACGAAAGCCTCATGGAACTTTATTACTTTATTGACGGCCGGGTTAACGCCTTCGCGCCTTGATTCTGCTCTCAGAGTATCCATCAGGCCGACGATATCGATTTCATTCGGGCAACGGGTCGCACAGGTTTCACAGGAAGCACAAAGCCATATAGTGGTGCTTTTTAACACCATGTCTTTCAGTCCTATTCGTACCATATGGATTAACTGGTTCGGAACATAATCCATGGCATAAGCAAGGGGACAGCCGTCGCTACACATCGAGCACTGGTAGCAACGGTTGAGGTTCGTTACTTCGGCGCCGATGGTTTTTGCGAACTCTTTATCCGGCGGCGGTATTTTTTGAATCGTCCGAGGCAGCGACACTTCCGGCTTTTCCTTTCTTCTTCGGCTGAGTCTTTTTATCTCTCAGGGTTTTCAACTGTTCTCTCTGTTCATCGGTCAGTTCGAGATGGCCGAGAGCATTTATCTTTGCAGTAAAATCCCGAATCAGGTTGGCGTAGGCCGCCCCTTCGGCTGCCGAGGCAAAATCGAGATGAAGCCTGGCGCCATCGATGCCGAGATTTTCGAGGGCTTTCTGTGTTTGAGGGACGGACTTAATAGGCTGCTGAACGCCGGATATATAATGGCAATCGGCGGGATGGCAACCGACTATCAGCACGGCATCCATCCCCCGGAGGAAGGCTTCGTAGACAAACTTGGGGTGAACGCGGCCGGTACAGAGAACCCTCACGACCCGGGTATCAGCCGGATACTGCATGCGGGAAACGCCGGCAAGGTCAGCGGCGGCATAGCCGCACCAGTTGCACAGGATTGACAGAATTTTCGGCCTCGATTTATCAACCGGCACGGAATAGGCGGCGTCAATCTGGGAGAATATCTGGTTGTCTTTAAAATGGTTGAGTGCTATCGCATTGGTCGGGCAGACGGCATTACAGACGCCGCATCCCTTGCAGGCAGCGGCGATAACGTGGGCCTTTTTACCGTCATCCGTTTCGACCATTTCGATAGCGTTATAGGGGCAATTCCTGGCGCAGATGCTGCATCCTATACAGGAATCTTCTTTAACTTCACAAATAGAGCCACTGGCGACTACGGAGTCCTTGGAGAGGATGGTTGCCGCTCGCAGAGCGGCTCCGTTTGCCTGGTTAATCGTCTCAGGAATATCTTTCGGATACTGAGCCATGCCGCAAAGGAAGATACCATCGGTTGCGAAATCGAGCGGCCTCAGCTTCATATGAGCTTCCATGAAAAAGCCGTCCGCAGTCAGAGGCAGCCGGAGGAGTTTCGAGAGTTCAGCATTGTCCTCGGGAACCACCGGTGTACTGAGGACCAGTAAATCCGGCTTCAATTCGCCGGCCATGTTGATGGTCGAATCATAATACTCAAGAGAAAGCGAATCCCCGCCGAGAGTAACCTCAGGTCTCTTTTCCGGGTCGTAGTGCATGAACAGGACACCCTTATCCCGGGCGGCAAGGTAAAAGTCTTCTTTGAAACCGTAGGTTCTCATGTCGCGGTAAAAAACCGTAATATCGATATCCGGATTTACTTCTTTCAGCTTCAGGCAGTTCTTGACAGCCTGGCTGCAGCAAATCCGGCTGCAATACTTGTGCTCGTCGTTCCTTGCCCCGACGCACTGAATCATGGCAACCCGCTTCGTCCCTTCCGGAAGATTCCCGGAGGAAATCATTTCTTCGAGTTGCTGCTGGGTAACGATTCGGGGGCTTTCCCCGTAGTGATACTCGGCGGGCCGATAGGCTTTCCCGCCGGTGGCAACGATAGTGATGCCGTGTTTCAACTCGACCGGCGGAGCGTCTTCCAGCCCTTTCTTGACCAGTGAGGTTTTAAAGTTACCGATATAGCCGGAAAGCTCGGTCAGGTCGTATCCCCGATAAACGGTTATGTTCTTCTCGTTTTCCACCTGTTCTATCAAGCGTCTCAGGTATTCCTGGACATCCAGTCCTTCGAGGGTATAGTGAAGGTGGCGAAGGTTTCCGCCAAGTTCGTTTTCCTTTTCGACAAGGTAGACTTCGAATCCCTGCCGGGCGACTGAAAGGGCAGCATTCATGCCGGCCAATCCACCGCCGATGACAAGGCCTTTATTATCGACAGGTAACTCCAGTTCTTCCAGAGGTTCGAGATTTCGGGCACGGGCAACCGACATGGCGATGGTATCTTTTGCTTTCTCGTTCGCCTGGCTTTTTTCCATGGAGTGTACCCAGGTACAGTGCTCCCTGATATTAGCCATATCGAGCATATACGGGTTCAGTCCGGCCTCCTTCAGCGCTTCGCGAAAAACCGTTTCGTGGTCGCGGGGAGTACAGGCGGCAACGACGACGCGGTTCAGTTTCCTGGCCTTGATGGCTTCTGTGATTTTCCTCAGCGAATCGGAACCACAGGAGATTATATGTTCTTCGGTGTGAACGACGTTCTCCAGATTCGAGGCGAATTCGACCAGCGCCGGGACATCGGCGACGCTGCCGATATTGGTACCGCAGTTGCAGACGAAAACGCCTATCCTCGGTTCCTGTCCTTCGATTGACAGCTCATCAGGATATATTTTTGTCTGGGCAAGCGTTCCTCTCTGGCTCGAAAGCAGGCAGGCGGCCATCGCTCCGGAACCACTCGCCGAACCGATGGAGTCAGGAATATCGACCGGCGAGGTAAAGGAGGCTGCCGGGAATATCCCGGGCCGTCCGGCGATTTCGTTGGGAGAAAACGGTTCCGTTTTACAGAACCCATGCTCATTCAATTCGAGGCCGAATATTTTCGCCAGGGCGGCGTTATCCTTCGAAGGGCTCATGCCGACCGACAGGATGACCATATCGAATTCTTCGTTCTGAACGCCGTTTTCATCCGAAACATAAGTCAGAATAAGGTTGTTGTTTGCCTTATTTTCCTTAATCGAGGATATTCTCTTCCGGATGAATCGGGAGCCTTCCATTGCTTTTGCTTTGTTATAAAAATCCTCGAAACCTTTACCGAAGGTGCGGATGTCGTTATGGAATATCGCCACTTCAACCTGGGGGTGGTGATTTTTCACCAGTATCATCTGTTTCAAAGCATAGGTACAGCAGATACCTGAGCAGTAGGTATTGCCCAGCCCGGAATCGCGGGAACCAACGCATTGCAGCCAGGCAATCTTATGGGGCGTTTTTCCATCCGAGAGACGAATAACTTCTCCGTTAAACGGCCCCGAGGCGTTGAGCATTCTCTCGAATTCAAGGCTGTTGAGGACGTTTTTAAAGCGGCCGTAGCCATAGGCGCCGGCTTTTTTAGCGTCAAAAATTTCGTAGCCGGGGCTGACGATGATAGAGCCGACGTGCATGACGCCCCGTTTCTTTTTCTGGGTAAAATCGATTGCTTTTGCCTGGCAGACGGATTTGCAGATGGTGCATTTCTGGTCGAAATAGAGGCAGTAATCACTGTTGATGGCGGCTGACGCCGGTATCGACTGAGGGCACCAGATATCGATGGCTTTAGCCGGCCCGAGGTTCTCGTCGAACGGATTCGATACCGTATAAGGGCAGTAAGTTGCGCAGTTCCGGCAACCGACGCAGATATCTTCATCAACATAACGGGGTTTCCGGAGGACCGTAACGGTGAAATCCCCGGCTTCTCCCTCGACTTTTTCAACTTCGGTGTTGGCGAGTATTTTAATGTTTGGATGCCTACCGGCATCCGCCATCTTCGGCCCGAGTATTCAGAGAGAACAATCAAGCGTGGGGAATGTTTTATCGAGCTGGGCCATCTTCCCGCCTATCATGGGAGACTTCTCTACCAGATAGACTTTGTAGCCCGTGTCAGCCAGGTCAAGTGCCGACTGGATACCGCTGATGCCACCGCCGACGACAAGAACCGCTCCCCTCACCGAATTCGCGCTTTCCGTCATTAAAGCTCCTCCACTAAAACCGTCTCTTCTTCGTCTTTGACTTCCTCGATAATTTCATGTTCTTCATAGGTAAGGGCTTCGGACCCGCACCATTGAACGCAGACCGGCCCTCCTTCTGGCATGGGTTCACCGCACATATCGCATTCGAGGGGTATGCCGGTATCCGGTTCATGGAATAATTCTCTCGAAGGACAGGCCTGGCGACAGAAGGAGCACATGCCGTATTCTTTTCCGTCAATCGTTATCGTAGCCCGCCCGATACATTCGACTTCCGTGTATTTCCCGGCGCGAACCGGCAGGTAAATATCGGTATCCTCACAGCGAAACACCTGGATGCGGGAACGCGCCGGATTGATAAAACTGTATTTCGGTTCGGCGTGATAAGCGGCACAGGCAACTTCACAGGCACGACAACCGGTACACTTATCAGCATTGACCTTGATTGTTTTCAGTACTCTTGTTCTTTTCATGCCTCTTCCTCAACCATACCCGGCAGTTTGAAAAATGGACCCGGTAACTTACAAAATACCCCGTTTTATAAAATCATCCGCGATATAACCGAGTTGGAGTTTTTCGAGGGTTTCTTTTTTCGGAACACCCTGGTCGTTCCAGCCCCGGTACTCATAGTAGTCGCTGAGAAGCTTCTGTTCGAACTGCTGGTCTCTGACCGCCCAGTGGTCGGCCGGCGGGGCTTCGTCAACCCTGCGCATTCCCCGGCGAATATTCAAAGCCCGAATCACGTTACGAATCCTGGTGCCGGTTTCCCAAAGTGATTCTTCAGTCGTCTCTATACCGGTGGCATGGGTAATCAGTTTCGGGATGTTATGAATATGGTAAGCAACCCTGCCGCCGAACTGGCCTCTGAAAGAAGAAAGAAAGCCGCAGAGGCCGACCGAGTCATCGATGGTATGCATCATTTCATTCCACTCGGTGATGGCGCACGATGCTTCGTTCGATATCTCATTACGTTTTTCCCATTCGAGGAAGTATTTCTTGAATTTTTCATTGGGGACGGCTTCCCACTCATCGACAAATTTCTGTCTTTCTTCCATGGTCGGGAGGGGGTCCTGGGGGAAGGAGCCTTCAATCTGGGTGATGGCCATTTTATTACCGGTGGCAATCATCAGGAAGTAAGCGGGGTTCAGTTTTCCAAGCTTGATGGGAAGCTGTTCGAATTTTTTAATCGTATTATGGTCGAAAGCTTCAGCGCCGTTGCCAATCTGCCGGGCGGCATGGTAAACCCCGTTAGCGAGCTTATCGCCGACACCCTCTCTCCGGACAATCATATCGAGAATATAGTAAAACCTGCCTCTGATATCTTCAGGCATGCCGGGAAAATCGCTGTGTTTTAAAATTCCGGCTTCGAGTAATTCGAGGGCGAAAGCAATTATCTGAGGTGTCGAGTACGCGTCGAGTCCGTATTCGCAGGCAACGGGAAGTATTTCGAAGCTGAAATCCAGTTCCTGGAAGGCTGCCATATGAAAGGTATCCTTGGCATAACACTTATAAGAAAAGCGCCGCCGGTCAGGCCAGGATATGACATTGTGGCATTTCTTGGGACAGTTGTAACACCCGGTCTGGCGGTCCATGTTGTCGTACTTGATATTGGTCCAGCGATCCTGAAGTTCCTTGCTCCAGAAACTCTTTCTCCTGACCCGGGCATTCCCCCAGGCGAAGTTATTATGATGGAAGCTGTCATCTTCATCGACGGCCATCCAGTCGCCGACATTACTGCTCTTTGCCATGTACTGTATCAGTTCCTGGCACATGGTGAAAAGTTCCTGAGGATGAGCGACGTATAAATCCTTCGTGCCCCGGACAGCAATTGCCTTGACATTTTTATCGCCCATGACTGCTCCGACACCGGCGCGGGCGGCCGAGGCGTCGCTGTGGTCTATCGAAGCGGTGTAGACACGGTTTTCACCGGCCAGCCCGATAGCTGCTACCTGGGCTTTTTCCTGGTCGAGTTCTTCCCGCAGCAGAGTCGCTGTTTCCCGAGTACCCTTGCCATGGAGATGAGCGGCGTCCCGTATCTCGACCTTATCATTATGAATCCAGATGTATACCAGCGACGGCGATTTACCTTTGAGGATAATCTTATCGTATCCGGCGTATTTCATTTCCGGGCCGAAGTAACTCCCCATCAGGGAATGGGCTTGGAGATTTGTCTGAGGGGAGAACGTATTGACAGCCAGGCGATTTGCCCCGGGGACGCAGGTGCCGTGGAGAAGCCCTGAACTGAAAATCAGCAGATTATTTTCTGAAAATGGTTCAGTCTCGGGAGGAACTCTGTCCCAGAGGATTTTCGCGGCGCTTCCCTGACCTCCAAGGTATAACTCAGCGTTTTTCGGGTCTGTTTCGACCTTTTCTATTTTACCGGTGGAAAGGTCGATTTCAAGGTTATAACCAGTCTCGCCGTATCTCATTCATCAACTCCCGTTTATCAAGCTTCCTTTGGTAACCGTGACGTGAAAGTGCAGGAACGACAAGCATGAACGCCCGGTAATAACATATGTCACTATAAATCGGTTGCGTTAAAACCGCGTCAGGTGAATACTAGCACTCACATTCGATTTAGTCAACTATTCGATAAACAATTAATAACCATTAACTAATTTATTATACCCTAAAAGCTATCAACCGTTCAGCTTTCCATATCAGTATTTTACTCATGAAGACAGCATTCGGCGAAATAGTTATCTTCATTGTGTTTCAAGGCTGATTACCCTTGACATCCCTTCTTCTTCATGTCATTATGAGTATGACGTTATATTAACGCCATTCCAATATTGTGACATATTGAAATAAGGTATCCGCGTTACCGCTCACCGTACCGGGAGGTATTATTGGAAAACGAAAAGTTATTTTCGGAAGAGAAACCAAAATCGGCAGTTCTGGTTGTAGGGGGAGGTATCGCAGGTATGCAGGCGGCGCTCGAAATCGCCGAATCCGGGCATCGTGTCTACCTTGTAGAAAAATTACCGACCGTCGGCGGCCGGATGCTGCAACTCGATAAGACCTTTCCTACCATGGATTGCGCTTCATGCATCGGGACGCCGAAGATGAGTCAGGTGGGGTCGCACAGTCTTATCGACCTGATGACCTACAGTGAAATCGAATCGGTCTCCGGGTACGCTGGTAACTTCAAGGTTAAAGTCAGGAAAAAGGCCCGGTTTGTCGATATTGAAAAGTGTACCGGCTGTGGCGAATGCACGAGTCACTGCCCGGTGCGGTACGTTCCGCAGCCTGAATCAGAGAAAGGTACCGAAGATGGCGGAAATTAAGGACATTCTCGACCGGTATCCTGACGAACCTGAAGTTCTCATTCAATTGCTCCTCGATGTCCAGGAAGCATTAAACTGGATTCCTAAAGAAGCCGTCAAGGCAATCAGTGAAAAACTCTCTGTCCCCATGAGCAAGATTTACCGGATAGCCAGTTTTTATACGGCCTTAAGCCTCGAACCACGTGGTAAACATAAGGTATGCGTTTGCATGGGAACAGCCTGCCACGTCCGGGGTGCGCCAAAAGTAATGGATAAAATGGAAGACGCTCTGGGAATCCGGGCCGGTGAGACCACTGCCGATATGATGTTTACCCTTGAGCGGGTCAACTGTCTCGGTTGTTGTGCTCTCGGACCGGTTGTCAATGTTGACAAAGATTATCACGGCAAGATGAACCCGGCAAAAGTCAAGGACATAATCAAACAATACGGCTAAGGCAATGATATGGCTAAACTGAATACACCTCAGGAACTGGAAAAAGCAAGAGCGGAAATTATATCAGGAAGAGACCCTGAAAAGCCGTGTGTTTCCATCTGTGCCGGAGCCGGGTGCCTGGCTTCCGGCGCTCAAGGTGTTATCGATGCCTTTAAAGCCGAAATAGAGAAAACAGGATTGGGCACCGAGGTGACAACCAAGGAAACAGGTTGCCCCGGTTTTTGTGAAAGAGGACCTGTCGTTGTCATTTACCCCGAGGAAATATGCTACCTTCAGGTAAAAGCCGAAGACGTTCCGGAAATCGTTCTCCGAACATTGAAAAACAAGGAAGTCGTCGAACGGCTTCTATATACGGACCCCGCTACCGGTGATAAGGCCGTACGAGAATCCGACATTCCGTTTTACAAGAACCAGAAACGAATTATTATCGGAAATAACATCAGGATAAACCCGCGAAATATCGAAGATTACCTGGCACTGGGCGGTTACCGGGCATTGAGTAAAATAGTTTCCGGGATGAATCCGGATGCTATTCTGGCAGAGGTCAATAAGTCCGGATTACGGGGGAGGGGAGGCGCCGGATTCCCGACCGGCAGGAAATGGGAAACGACCAAAAACGCTGCCGGCGAACCGAAGTATGTCATCGTCAATGCTGACGAAGGCGACCCGGGGGCTTTTATGGACAGGGCGGTTCTCGAGGGTAACCCGCACAGCGTTATCGAAGGGTTGATTATCAGTGCCTATGCCATCGGTTCCCATGAAGGATATATCTACGTCAGGGCGGAATATCCGCTGGCAGTCGAAAACCTGAGAATAGCCATTAAACAGGCCGAAGAATACGGCCTGCTGGGGGAAAACATTCTCGGTTCAGGGTTCGATTTTATCATTCACATTCACCGTGGGGCAGGAGCTTTCGTATCCGGTGAATCGAGCGCCCTGATGAACGCTATCGAGGGAAAAGTCGGCGAACCCCGTCCGAAGTATATCCGTACAGCCGAGAGCGGTATTCATGATAAACCGAGTAACCTGAACAATGTAGAAACCTATGCCAACGTACCGCTCATCATCGATAAGGGAGCGGACTGGTTCTCTGCCATCGGTACCAAGGGCAGTAAGGGAACCAAGATATTCTCGCTGGTCGGTAAAGTCAATAACACCGGGCTGGTTGAAATCCCCATGGGGGTCACGCTTCGTGAGATTATCTACGATATCGGGGGCGGCATACCCGGAGGAAAGAAATTCAAAGCCGTCCAGACGGGGGGTCCGGCGGGAGGAGTCATTCCAGAAGCTCTTCTCGATACGCCGGTAGATTTCGACGAACTGACCAGACTGGGTTCCATCATGGGTTCCGGCGGTATGATTGTGATGGATGAAGATACCTGCGTCGTCGATGTGGCGCGGTATTTCATCGACTTCCTGTGCGATGAATCATGCGGTAAATGCGTTCCCTGCCGGGAAGGCCTCAAGCACATGAGAGAAATACTGACGGATATCGTCGAAGGGAAAGGGCATGAGGGGGATATCGAACTTCTCCAGGAGATTGCCTCGGTCATGGCCACCGCATCTCTCTGCTCTCTCGGCACCAGCGCCCCCAATCCGGTACTGACAACCATCAAGTATTTCCGGGACGAATACGAAGCTCATATAAAAGAAAAGCGGTGTCCGGCGCTGGTCTGCAAGAATCTTGTTTCTTATTATATAGACCCGGAGAAATGCCAGGCCTGCATGATATGCGCCCGGCAGTGCCCGGTACAGGCAATCGATGGCGGCAAGGGGCTGGTCCACATCATCGACCAGAGCAAGTGCACGAAGTGCGGTACCTGTTTCGATGCCTGTCCGCCCCGTTTCGGAGCGATAAAAAAGATATCGGGAGAACCGGTACCGGAACCGGTATCTGAAGATAAAAGAGCCGTTAAGCGTGGCAACAAACAGGAGCAGGGATAATGGCGGAAATTACGCTTGAGATAGACGGGACAAAAGTAACAGTCGAAGAAGGAACGACGGTTCTCAACGCTGCAAAGAGCCTGGGAATCGCTATTCCGACCTTATGCTACCATCCGGCGCTGGCTCCTTTCGGCGCCTGCCGCATGTGTTCGGTCGAAGTAGTCAGCCGGGGCAGAAGCCGGATAGTGACATCATGCAACTACCCGGTCGAAGAAGGCCTGGTGGTGAAAACCGCATCCGAACCCGTGTATAAAGCCCGCCGACTCATCTGCGAATTTCTCCTCTCCCGCTGTCCGAACGTGGCAGCTATACAGAAACTTGCCCGCGAATACGGTGTCGAGAAACCCCGCTTCAAAACAGAGAATGAAAACGAAAAGTGCATCCTGTGCGGCCTTTGTACCCGTGTCTGCGAAGAGCGTATGGGGAGAAGTGTCATCAACTTCGTCGGCCGGGGAGTCAACCGGAGGGTACAGACGCCTTTCATGCAGTCGGGCGATGTCGACCTCGATTACTGCATGGCCTGCGGGTCATGCGCGACCGTCTGTCCCACCGGGGCGATTGACATAAAACAACTTACTTCGAAGATACCGGTGCCGATAAAGTCGGAATTCGACATGGGGTTACGGCTCCGGCCGGCTGCCTATATTCCGTTCCCCCAGGCGGTACCCAATAAAGCGGTCATCGACAAGAACCACTGCGTTCACGTACTGACCGGAGAATGCGGCATATGCCGGGAAGTTTGCGCGCCGAAGGCGATTAATTTCGACCAGGAAGACGAAATAATCGAACTTGAAGTCGGAGCAATTGTTGTGGCGACCGGTTACGACCTTTTCGACCCTTCGCAGATTAGCCGTTACGGATACGGGAAATACGAAAACGTGTACACCAGCCTTGAGACGGAGAGAATGATAAGCTCAACGGGTCCGACCCAGGGGCACATCCAGTTACGGGACGGCAGGACGCCGGAAAGTGCAGCGATTATTCACTGTGTCGGCAGCCGTGACGAGAACTACCACGAATACTGTTCCCGTGTCTGCTGCATGCAGGGAATCAAGCATGCCCACCAGATACGCGAGAAAACCGGCGCGGATGTGTACCAGATGTACATCGACATGCGGTGCTACGGCAAGGGCTACGAAGAATTTTACAAGCGGGTATCGGATGAAGGCGTCAATTTCATCCGGGGAAAAGTGACTGAAGTTACCGATATCACCCGGGACGACGAGGAAAAGGGAAAACTCATTGTTGTCTGCGAGGATACACTGCTGGGAGAAATGATTCGGGTACCGGTCGACATGGTCGTTCTGAATGTCGCCCTGGAACCCCGCGCCGACGCCGCAGAAGTGGCGAAGGTTTTCTCCATTGCCCGGGACGAAGACGGGTTCTTCCAGGAGAACCACTACAAGATTGACCCGCTGGGAACTCTGACTGACGGCATTTACCTGGCCGGCTGCTGCCAAGGGCCGAAAGACATTCCCGACACGGTTGCCCAGGCAATCGGGGCAGCTGCCAAGGCACTGGCTATCGTTACCCGCGGCGAATACGGGCAAATTGCTTCATCGTCCGGCAGCGAACCGGCTCAGGAAGCGGCCGTAACCGCCGATGAATAATACCGGGACATTACTGTTATGAAGAAAAAAATCGGAGTCTATGTCTGTCACTGCGGTACGAATATCGCCGGATACATCGACGTGGCGAAATTAACCGAATACGCCAAACAGCTCGATGAGGTTGCTGTCGCCCGGCACTATCCGTTCATGTGCTCGGACCCCGGCCAGGACATGATTAAGAACGATATCAAAGAACTCGGACTGAACGGGGTGCTGGTTTGTTCATGCTCGCCGAATATGCACATGCGGACATTCCGCGAGGCTTGCCAGGATGCGGGACTGAATCCTTTCCAGTGCGAAATGGCGACAATCCGCGAATTGAGTGCCTGGGTTCACAGCCACGATATGAAGGCCGCCACCGAGACCGCCATGGGGCTGCTGGCTGACGGCGTCAGGCGAGTTGCTTACCGTAAACCGCTGCAAATTGACTTTGCTCCGGTGAATCCGGTTACCCTGATTGTCGGAGGAGGTATCGCCGGTATTCAGACAGCCCTCGAGA
>CAYXEG010000004.1:5105-27046 GCA_964463875.1 uncultured Dehalococcoidales bacterium | reverse complement strand
CAAGTCCGAGCACAATGTCTATCTTATCGAAAAAGAACCGTCCATCGGCGGGCATATGGCCCAACTCAACGTGACGTTCCCTCACCTTGAATCGGCCGTCGATATGCTTTCACAGCGGATGAAACTGGTGAAAGAAAGCGAATATATCCAGGTCTTGACATACAGCGAGGTCACCGAGGTTTCGGGCTACATCGGCAACTTCAACGTCACCGTCAGGCGAAAAGCCCGGTCGGTGGATGCCTCGATATGTGACGGATGCAAAGCCTGTATCGAAAAATGCCCGGTCGAAACGGATAATGAATTCGACTTGGGATTGTCGAAGAGGAAAGCGATATATATACAATACCCCGAAGCGGTACCGAACGTTCCGGTTATCGACAGGCTTACCTGTACGCATTTTCAGGGAGGGGATTGCAGCCTGTGTCAGGCAGCCTGCCCAAAGAACGCTATCGATTTTGAAGCTGTGGATGAAACGATAACGATTCAATGCGGCAATATCATCGTGGCGACCGGGTACGACGTTTTCAACCCTGTCGAAATGATGCGTTACGGGTATAAAAAATACGATAACGTTATCACCAGCATGGAATTCGAGCGGCTGGCAAGCCCGTCAGGGCCAACCGGCGGCAACATCGTTTTAAAGGATGGTTCGAAACCGGAGAGTGTTGCCATCGTCCACTGTGTCGGCAGCAGAGATAAGAATTACCACGAGTACTGTTCCCGGATTTGCTGTACCTACGGGCTGAAAGACGCCCACCTGATACGGGAAAAGACCGGAGCGGACGTTTACCAGATGTACATCGACATGCGCTGTTTCGGTAAAGGCCACGAGGAATTTTACAAGCGGGCTTCCGAAGCGGAAGTACACTTTATCCGGGGCAAGGTGGCTGACGTGACCGATGTCACTCTGCCCGACGAGGAAAAGGGGAAACTTATCGTCATCTGCGAGGACACGCTGCTCGGAGAGATGATACGGGTGCCGGTCGACTTGGTTATCCTGAACGTGGCAATGGAACCCCGAACCGACATGGAAGAAGTTGCCCGGACATTCCTGCTGACCCGCAGCGGCGACGGCTTTTTCCTGGAGCGACACCCCAAGCTCGATCCGGTCGGCACGATGCTCGACGGCGTTTACTCGGTCGGCTGCTGCCAGGGTCCAAAGGATATCGTGGATACTGTTTCACAGGCAACCGGGGCGGCTGCCCGGGCACTTGCCCTGATAAGCCGGGGCAGCGTTCAGATGGAAGCCGCCACTGCTTCCGTGGATACGGAGGTTTGCAGCGGCTGCGGATTTTGCGAAGCGATCTGCGCCTACAGCGCTATCGAGATTGACCCGAGGCGGCACGTTGCCGTGGTCAACGGAGCGGTCTGCAAAGGCTGCGGCGCCTGTGCGGTCAACTGCCCGTCGAAAGCAATGCAGCTCAAGAACTTCGACCCCAAGCAGTTGATGGATGTTATCGATACGGCAACCGAAGAATACATCGGGCTGGCAGGTTAAAAGAAATGACAGGACAGAAAACAGGAGCGGTACTGGTAATCGGAGCCGGCGTGAGCGGCATAAGGGCAGCTTTCGACCTGGCGGAATCCGGTTTGAAAGTGTACCTTATCGATAAAGCCCAGGGTATCGGCGGGACGATAACCCAGCTTACCAAGTGGTTCCCCGACAACCAGTGCGAAATGTGCAAGCTCCTGCCGGTTTTTAACCGGGATGATTGCTCCCAGTTCTGCCTGCGGCGGGATATCGCCCATCCGAATATCGAACTGGTAAGCGGCACCACCCTCGAAAGCCTCGAAGGCGAACCGGGTAATTTTACCGCTTCGGTGGTTACCGAATCACAGCGGGTCAGAAAAGACTGGTGTATTGCCTGCGGGAAATGCGCTGACGTTTGCCCGGTCGAAGTACCGGACGAATTCGAGCACGGACTGAAAAACCGGAAAGCCATCTACGTGCGAAATCCCCAGGCGGTGCCGAATATCTACGCTATCGACGCGGAAGCCTGCACCCTTTGCGGCGAGTGCGTCAAGGTCTGCCCGACGGAGGCAATCGACCTCGCTTTGCCGGAAGAAAAACGGCAACTCAAGGTTGGAGCGGTCATTGTATCGACCGGGTTCGATGAATACGATACGACACAGTTAGGTCAGTACGGCTTCGAACGGTACGCCAACGTCTTTACCAACGTGCAGCTCGAACGGCAGTTGGCCTCGGCAGGGACCACCGCCGGAAAACTCAGCCGTCCGTCCGACGGCGAACAACCGAAAAACGTAGCCATTCTTCAGTGTATCGGCTCGCGGGACATGAAGCATAACTACTGTTCGTCCGCCTGCTGCATGTACGCACTGAAGGAATCGATTCTTATCAAGGAATATAACCCGGCTATCGATGTCACCATCTACTACATGGATATCCGGGCTTTCGGAAAAGAATACTACCTTGATTACCTGAAAGCGAAGGAACTCGGGGTCAACTTTGTCCGCTGCCGGGTCTCGACGATGAGGGAAAACCCGTCGACGAAAAACCTGCTGCTGGTAGCCCGGGCGGAAAACGGAGAACTAATCAGTAAAGAGTATGGCATGGTCGTTCTCTCAGCCGGCCAGTGCCCCGCCTCCGGAACCGGCGAACTCAGCAAGATTCTCGGCGTCGAACTCAACCGTTGGGGTTTCATCAAAGATACTGACTACGAACCGGCGAAAACAACCCGGGAGGGTGTTTATATTTGCGGTTCGGCTGCTTCGCCGTCCGATATCGCCGAATCGGTGCTGCTGGCCAGTGCCGCCGCCGGTGAAGCGGTCTCGCTCCTGAAAGGTGTCTCTGATACCGCTGTCAATAAGAAAAGTACCAAAAAAGCAGTACCGACCAGCGAAGAAGCGAAAATAGCCGTGTATCTCTGTAAATGCGGCGATATCCTGCCGGCGGTTATCGACTACGAAAAAGTGGCCGCACATGCCCGGGAATTACCGAATATCACCCTCGTCGAAGAGGTCGATTATTTGTGCATGCCGGAATCGATTGAAAAACTGAAGGATTCGGTAAAGAATTCCGGCGCCAACCGGGTCATTATTGCCGCCTGTGCCCCTTACCGGTACTACCGCCTGTTCAACGAAGCCCTGAAGGAAGCCGGTATCGACGCCTCACTCTGGCAACTCGTCAATTTCCGGGAACAGGTTGCCTGGGTGCACAAAGACAACCCGGCGCTGGCAACTGAAAAAGCCGGCAGCATGCTGGCGATTAGCGCCACCAAGCTCGGCAGCCAGGAAAAGATGCCGGTGCCTTCGTCAATGGTACAGAAAAGCGGCCTGGTCATCGGCGGCGGTATCTCCGGCATGGTGGCAGCCCTCAGCCTGGCTGAGAAAGGTTTCGATGTCAACCTTGTCGAAAATACCGGAGAACTCGGCGGCCATCTGAAAAGCACGTATTTCAGCCTGATTAATTTCGACCCTCAGGCATATCTGAAGAACCTTATCGATAAAGTAACCTTGAACCCGAATATTCACCTGTTCCTGAATTCTGAAGTAGCCGATATCACCGGGCACGCAGGGAATTTTACCTCGGCGATAAAAACCGGCGAAAAAATCCGCTACGTCGACAACGGAGCGGTTATAATCGCCACCGGAGCGCAGGATTACCAGCCGACCGAATACCAGTACGGCAAGAATGAACGGATAATCACTCAGAAAGCACTTCAGGAAAAACTGGCAAAAGGTAACACCGGGGCATCGTCAATCGTGATGATTCAGTGCGTTGGGTCGCGGGATGACGACCATCCGTACTGTAACCGCACCTGCTGTTCGGAAGCAATTGTCAATGCCCTGAAGATAAAGGAACTATCTCCCGAAACTGAAGTCTATATCTTGAACCGGGATATTATGGCCTACGGTTTCAGGGAAGAATACTACACGAAAGCCAGGGAAGCCGGGGTATTTTTCCTGCGCTACGAACAGGGAAAAGAACCGGAGATAACGACCGGAGAAAAAATCGTCGTCACGGTTACCGATCCCGGCTTGCCGGGGAAAGCGGAAATCGAAGCCGACCTGCTGGTACTGAGTACCGGCATCGTCGCCGCCGATAACGTCGAGCTGGCGGGGATGCTCTCGCTCGACCTGACGGAAGAAGGATTTTTTAAAGAAGTAGACATAAAGTTCCGACCGGTTGATGCGGTGATTGACGGTGTTTACATCACCGGCCGCGCCAGCGCGCCGAGGAACCTGGAAGAAGAAATCATCCAGGCGAAAGCGGCTGCCCAGCGGGCGGCGAATGTCCTTTCGAGGAAACAGCTTCAATCCGGGCGGATTATCTCCGAAGTGGACACCCGGCGATGCAGCGCCTGCGGGCTTTGCGTCGATGCCTGCCCTTTCAATGCCCGGTGGCGGGATAACGACAACATGGTAGCGGTGGTTACCGAGACCCTCTGCCAGGGATGCGGAACCTGCGTCGCTGTCTGCCCGAACTCAGCTGCAAAACTGAGAGGCATGAAAGACACGCAGGTCTTCTCCATGATAGATGCCGCCCTGTACTAAAGGCGATGAAATAAGGGGTTGAAAATGGCCGAAAACGAAAAGAACGAGAATACGAACGAAGAGTTCGAACCAAAGATAATCGGGTTCCTCTGCAACTGGTGCACGGCATCAGCCGCCGACCTTGCCGGGACGACCCGGGCGCAGTACCCGCCGAACCTTCATCCTATCCGGGTGATGTGCAGCGGTACGGTAGACCCGGTGTACCTTATCAAAGCTCTCCTTTCAGGGGCGGACGCGGTCATGATTGGCGGCTGCCACCCCGGTGACTGCCACTACATATCCGGCAACTACAAAGCCCGGCGGCGGGTCGCCATGCTGAAAGGAATATTCGAGGCACTCGGGCTGGATGATAATCGTATCTGGGCACGATGGATAAGCGCCAGCGAAGGACCGGAATTCGCGGCAACGGTCAGAGAAATAACTGCGGAAACTAAGAAGCAGGGACCCAGCCCGATGGCTCGAAACTGGGCTCTCTAGGAGAAAAAACGATGGCAATGAGCGTAACTTTAACGGTCGAGGGCGGAGAGATACGGAAAACCGTCAATGCCTTTTTACAGGACCTGATTAAAAAAGGTGTTGTCGAAGCGGTCATGGCACCGCTCAAGCATCCCGCAAATAACGATATTGTTCAGACACTGGTGACCGATCCCGCCTACCTCGAACAGGCGGATGTCTTCGCTCCGATACTGCCGGTCGTTGCCGCCCGCATCATGCAGTCAATGACCCGCATCACCCCGCTGAACAGGAAAACCGCCGTTGTCATGCGTCCCTGTGAGATGAGAGCGCTTATCGAACTGGTAAAGCTCAAGCAGGCGCAACTGGATAACGTGCTGTTAATCGGCATCGATTGCCCGGGCGTTTTTTCGAAGGATGACTATGAAAAGTACGCCGTAGAACACTCCTCGGATGATTTCGTCAAAGCCGCCGGGAGTTCTGAAGATACGCTGAGAGTTTCCTGCCGTATCTGCGCCTATCGATCGCCGCTGACAGCGGACCTGGTTATCGGGACAGCCGGCCTCGATGCCGGTAAAGAAATCCTCATACAGGCAGACACGGAAGACGGTGTCCGGGCGCTTGAAACCCTCGGATTAACCGCTCAGGAAGATAACCCCGCGGCTAAAACACGAACGGCGGCTGTCGAAAAATATACAGCCGACATGGCGGGAAAACGGCAAAAGTATTTCGAGCAGGTACATAAGGAAATCGGGGGAATCGAGAACGTCTCGAAACTGTTCGCTCCCTGTATCGGCTGTCATAACTGCCGGGAAGTCTGCCCGGTGTGCTACTGCCGCGAATGCTTCTTCGATTCGCCGGTTTTCGAACTCGAAGCGGAAAAATACATGGGTATGGCAAAAAAGAAGGGCGCTTACCGGATGCCGGCGGACACGCTGCTCTTCCACCTGACCAGGATGACCCATATGGGTACATCGTGCATCGGGTGCGGAGCCTGCGAAGAGGCCTGTCCGAGCGATATACCGTTACTCAGGATTTTCCAGCTCATCGGCGACAAGACGCAAAAACTTTTCGAGTATATTCCCGGCAGAAGCCTGGATGATGACCTTCCGGCATCGACCTTCAAGGAAAACGAACTGGAACGGATTGGAGAAAAATGACATTCCGTCTGATAAGCGAACATGGAAAAGAACAGTGTGACGTCGCTTTCATGAAGGAAGTGCGGGAGAGAAGCGGCGCGAACCTGGAGCGATGCTATCAGTGCGTGGCATGCAGTTCCGGCTGTCCGGCGGCCTACGTCATGGATTACGCTCCCCACCAGATTATCCGGATGTCCCTGTTAGGACTCAAAGATAAGGTGCTGGACAGCAAGGCATACTGGCTCTGTCTGAGCTGCGAGACCTGCGCCGCCCGGTGCCCGAATGAAATCGATATCGTCAAGTTCATGGACACCCTCAGGGAAATCGCTATCCGGGAAGGGCGCACGCAACAGACAACGCTGCCACTCTTCCACAAAACGTTTCTTGGCGTCGTGAAAAGCTACGGAAAAACCTTCGAAATCGGTCTGATTCTGCAATACATGCTGAAAAGCAAAGAGATATTTAACCTGAAAGAAATGCTGGCGTACATCCCGCTCGGGCTCAGCATGTTCATAAAAGGCAAACTCGCCCTGATTCCGGACAAGATTAAAGGCGCCGGCAACATCAGGCAGATATTCGGGGCGGCCGGGAAGGGTAACGGGTAGGACAATGGAAAAGCTGAAATACAGTTATTACCCCGGTTGTTCGCTCGAGGCTACGGCCAAAGAGTACAACATGTCATTACTCGAAGTAGCAAAAATGCTCGATATCGAACTTATCGAAATCGAAGACTGGAATTGCTGCGGAGCTTCCTCGGGACACTGCACCGATTATGAACTGTCTCTGTCTCTACCGGCACGAAATCTGGCCTTAGCCGAAAAAGACGGGCGGGACGTTGCAGTTGCCTGCGCCGCCTGCTTTCTCCGGTTCAAGCAGACGAATTTCGATTTACGGCAGGACGAAGAACTCAGGAAAAGAATTGAAAAGCGCATCGGCATGCCGTATAAAGCCGAAACGGAAGTCCGGCATCTCGTCGATATTTTCGTCCGGGAACTAGGCATAGAGGCGATTAAGAGCCGCGTGAAAAAGCCGCTGGAAGGCCTGAAGGTCGCCGCTTATTACGGCTGCTACCTGGTGCGCCCGGCGGAAGTGACGCAATTCGACGACCCTGAAAATCCGCAGATACTCGACAACCTGGTAAAGGCGATTGGCGCCGAGACAGTCGATTATTCTCACAAGGTAGAATGCTGCGGCGGCAACCTGCTTTTAGCGAGGGCGGATGTCGTAATCAAGCTGGTCGGGGATATCTGCCAAGCGGCAAAGGATTCGGGGGCCGATGTCATCGCCACCGCATGCCCGCTCTGCCAGGCAAACCTCGACATGCGGCAATCCGGTTCTCAGAAAATACCGATTATGCATTTCAGCGAATTGATGGGAATCGCCCTCGGAGCCGATTCGGGCACGTACAACAAGTGGCTGAAGCGGCACCTTGTTAACCCTGCTAATGCAATGAAAAAGTTGAACCTTCGTTGATAGTTCCCGGAGTAAAGGAGAAAGACAGATGGCACCTGTAGCGCCGTTTAAGGAAGCGTTAGAGATAATTAAAGAAGAAGGCGGAGAAATCTGCAAGCTGTGCTATCAGTGCGGCACCTGTACCGGCACCTGCCCCTGGAACACGGTACGGAGTTTTCAGGTTCGTAAAACGATGCACCAGGCGCAGTTGGGCCTGCCGGACTTCGAGTCCGAGGATATGTGGCTCTGCGCCACCTGCAACGCCTGTGTCGAACGGTGCCCGAGGGGAGTGGAAATCATCGACGTCTGGCGGTCCTTCCGAAGGGCGATTGTCGAGATGGGAATCGGCGGGGTCCCCGATTCTTTACGAATTACCGCGAAAAACATTTCGACGGTCGGCAACCCGCAGGGCGAGGAACGGGAGACCCGTTCCGACTGGCTGAAAAACCTCGATGTTCCTCCGTATACGAAAGATTGCGAGATTCTATTATTTGCCTGCTGCTATAACGCTTTCGACCCGGCTATGAAGAAAGCCGGCGAATCGTTTATCGCTATCCTGAAAAAGGCCGGCATCAAATTCGGGGTACTCGGCAACGAGCAGTCCTGCTGCGGCGAGAGTATCCGGAAGGCAGGCAGCGAGGAGCTGTTCAAGTCACTTGCCGAAAGCAATATCGAGCTTTTCAAGGAAGCGGGCGTCAGGAAAATAGTCACGACCTCACCGCACTGTTACCACACCTTCAAGAACGAATATCCGGAGTTCGGAGCCGAGTTCGAAGTGTTGCATTACACCCAGTACCTTGCCGAGCTTATCAGGGAAGGCAGACTTCAATTGACAAAGGAACTCAACACGAAAGTTACCTATCACGATTCCTGCTACCTGGGGCGCCACAATAAAATATATGATGAGCCGAGGGACATCCTGAAGGCTATTCCCGGTCTGGAACTGGTGGAAATGTACAATAACCGCGAGGAGAGCCTGTGCTGCGGCGGAGGCGGGGGCCGTGTCTGGGAAGAGACGAAAAAGGGAGAACGGTTCTCGGACATCCGTATCGAACAGGCGCTGAAAGAGGAAGCGAAAATTTTGGCGATTGCCTGCCCCTACTGCATGGCAATGCTCCAGGACAGCGTATCATCGAATAATAAGGGCGAAGAGATTGCAGTCAGAGACATTGCCGAACTGGTGCTCGAAGCTCTCTAGAAACTCATCTGGCGACTCTAAAACAACGGACCGGCGTCGAGCCGGTCCTTTTTTTTTACCCGATTGCAGGGAATGCCTGTTTACAAGACATAACGTATTTATTAAAATTGTTTTGACAGGATTATCCGGCTTCTATTACTATTAGATAATGAACTACTCATCTTACCTGCACCGGTTCCTTTCATTATGCGGTATCATTGCCCCGATTTTTATGGTTGCCATCATCATCATCGCCGGAGCGATGACACCCGGATACAGCCACATCAATAACACCGTAAGCAAGCTGGCGGAACAGGGGGCTGCCCACCCCGAAACGATGATTACCGGGTTCATTATCTACGGAACACTGGTTCTCGGATTTTCTTTGGAGCTATTCTTTCATCTCCGTCACGGAATCAAGGCATATCTCACGTTTATCATGATGGCGATATATGCTATCAGCATGATTCTGGCAGGAATTTTCCAGGATATACCGGGCGGTAAAGATGTACCACTGAACTTCGAGGGAACGGTCCACAACGCAGCAATCATCGTTTCATGCATCTCGTTTCTGATTGGAATGTGGGCTTTTGCCGGCAGCGTGTATAAGAAGCCGACGTGGTTCGGCTTCACCTGGTTTACCCTGGGGGCATCACTGGTCGGGCTGGTGCTTTCGATTATCTTCGCCGTGCAGTCGAGTTTCCCGGCACCGGGACTGTTTCAGCGGCTGTTCTACCTGGTTCTCCTGATATGGATAGAAATCATTTCGATATGGCTGTTCAGGTTGACATGGAAAAAAGAAAAGGTCATCGGAAAACCGGAACACGGATAACAAACAAACTATCGTAACTTATTGAACATCCCGAAGAACTGACTGACTGTGTTACGAATGGACGGATAGCATAACCAGAGGGTCACATGGCCGGTCGGATACCACTTGATATCGGGTTTCCCGATAGCCTGCCAGAGGTCGGTGGCGGCTTCAACCGGTATGTACTTATCGTATTTCGCATTTATCATCATGACCGGACGGTCTTTGAGATTGGGAGCAAAGGTCAAAGGGTCGGTTACGAAACTGATGTGCTTTGCCGGGACATTCTCGAACCCGTAGCGTTCAACCTGTTCGAGATACATCCGGTAATCCGCCATAATCTGAGCGTGTTCGGCTTCTGTCCGGGTATATCGTTTCCGGTACTGGCCTTCTTTGTTTAACATGGTGAGCTTGTTGGCATTGCCGCCGGTGACGATAAAGACACCGGCTTTAATCCGCTCGTCCATTCCCATCGCGATGGTCGAGACGAACCCACCGAAACTGATGCCCGAGATAAAAACCCGGTTACTATCGATTTCCGGTCGTGTTTCCGCCCAGTCGATTATCTGCAGGATATCAATAACCGAAACCCGGTAAACGTTATACCATTCCTCCGGGGAGAGATACGGAATATTTCCTTTAAGCTCGGCAGGAAGACGACGTGAATGAATCGACAGATAGGGGAGAAAGCAGGCAATTTTTCGATTTATAAAATTGCCTGCCATAACTCGCCAGGGCAGTACCGAATAATCTCCCATGCCGTGAACCAGAACAGCCAGAGGAACGGGGTTATCGGTTACCGGAACATAATAATCGCCCATAACCGTGCTGTTTCTACTGTAACCGGTGTCGATAGCGCTGCGAAAGCTTACCTCGTAAACCCGGTACGATGCCGTCTGTTTTATTAATCGTGTCGTAATACCCGTGAGGGTATTGTTGTACTTGAACGGATTCAATAACCATCACCTAGAAGGTATTTCCCCCTATACTACCACATTTCGAGCGCGGGTGGTACGATATTCGGTGTGCGGCAGGCTACAATCGCTGCAGTACTTCCAGCCGGTAAAAGGCTTCTCCCCATTCCCCGTTTATTTTTTTCCCGGTGTTCTTCATGCCTTCTTTCAGGAACGCCAGAAAATCCGGGTTGCTGCCGTTCGGGCCAATCTGGCTCTGGTGAAATTCGACGGCTTTCATCTTGATATCGATTGTCGAGGTGATATCGCTGACATAATTCGGTTCGCCGCTCGCCCAGATATACAGTTCTTTCGCCCGATGTAATTCAAGACCTTCGCTTATCAAATCGCGGTAGTAATTCGGCGCCTGGGCCAGCGGCCAGACAACATCGAGGACCGCCCGGCCGAGTACCCGGTGGTCGGGGCTGGAGAAATATTTCGGGTGTTCGGCGTCGCAGGTCATCACCACCTCCGGCCGGTACTCCAGGAACAGCCGCAGCAACTCTTTTTTCAAGCCGGACACCTTTTCCAATTCCAGGTCAGGATGGCCGAGAAAGATAACTTCCTTTACTCCCAGGTAAGCGGCCGCGTCCCGCTGTTCTTTTTCCCTGATTGCCGCAAGTTTATCGGCCGTCAGTTTCATGTCGCTCGAGGCTTTATCGCCGTTGGTGGCAATCACGTAAACGACGTTTTTCCCTTCCCTGACCCAGCGCGCGACCGTACCACCGACACCGAATTCCGCGTCCGCAGGATGAGGAGAAATCACCATTGCATAAGTAGAACCATTGCTCATAACCGTACCTCCTTTTTTTCGTTATCAGCTATTGTAATACATACTCATCAATTTTCCTACTATTTTTTGTTAAAGAAATGTAAATAAGTATTGACATTATCACATCAAATGCTATACACTTCATACTTACTTACGGCTATTGAGCCAATGTGTCAGTTTTAGACCTTTCGCCCTGCCCGGCTTATAAAAACTGCGCAACAACCTGAATATTTTCCCGAAAATCATACTTCTTCCTCCGCCGGAGGCGATAATATGATAATAAGAAGGGTACCGAACGTATAAGAGAACTATACGGTTTATGGTGCTCTTTTTTTTATATTTTCACGATAAGGAGAAACTAACTGAATAGCCGGCTGGTCCTGTCGGGGGAAACCAGGGTGCTGAGTGTCGGCAGCTCACTTCAGCTTAATTACTAGCCACACCCCTCCCGTGTCCGGAGCCCTGGGGGTAATCGGGCTTTGCGACAGGGCCGGCCAGAAAACGAAAGGGAGATGCTTTTCAGCACCTCCCTTTTTGTTTGACTGTTTTCTTTTTTCGAAGTTATCTCGCGTAAGCTGATTTAAGCATGGCGATGATGTCTTCTTTGGATGGTTTTCGCGGGCAGAAGGGATACGTAACATCCGTAGTCGCCATTTCGGCGATAGCGGGAATGTCCGCTTCGGGTATGTTGTTCTGTTTCAGGGTTTTCTGACCGACGATAGCGTAGAATTCGAGTACCTTCTTGCTAATCATCTTGCCGGCTTCGCTGCCCGAAGTGGCAACGGTTACCGGAAGGCCCATCGCCACGGCAACCTTTTTCACCGCTTCGGGGACCGTTTCCGAGATGAACTCCATAGCTTCCGGAAGGATAATACCGCAGGCATTGCCATGGGGCAGGTGATACATCGAGCCGAGGGTATGGCCGACCGAGTGGGGAAGATGGGTCATCGAATTATCGAAACCGAACCCGGCAATCATCGCGGCGAAGGCCATTTGCGACCTTGCTTCGATATCATTACCGTTTTTGACCGCTTTCGGTAAATATTCCATGATGATGGAGATAGCTTTTTCACCGACGGTCGAAGACATCGGGTTAGCCCGGTTCGATGTAACCGACTCGATAGCATGAATGAGAGCGTCCAGCCCGGTATCGGCGGTAATGACCGGAGGCATGCCTTTGGCTAATGCGGGGTCGACGATGGCGAGGGTTGCCCGGATGCCGCCGATACCGCCTTTTTTATGGGTTTCGTCGTCCGTTAAGACGGCTACCTGGGTAACCTCGCTGCCGGTGCCGGACGTGGTCGGGATGGTGAAGAGAATTGTCCCCGGTTTCGGACGAGGCCCGCCGGGAGCCATGTACTGTTTCAACGGCGAGGGGTTGGTCAGGAGTATGCTGATACCCTTGGCGGTATCCATCGAACTGCCGCCGCCGATTGCCACTACCGCGTCCGAGCCGGCTTTGCGGCCGAATTCCGCGCCAAGTTCCAGGGTGCTGATGGGGGGATCTGCCTTGACATCTTCGAATACCGCGACTTCAATACCTGCGTCCTTGACCGCTTTAATGATTTTGTCGGGGATGCCGGCTTTCTTGATGCCCTGGTCATAAACAAAGAGGGCTTTTTTCACGCCGCGCATCTTGAGTTGTTCACCGGTTTTCAGGGAGGTATCGACGCCGAAGAGTACCGGGACACCAAAGTTAATCATGAATTCTTCCATTGTTATCTCGCTCCTGTTTTTTGTCAGCTCTCCGGTGTTACCCTTTAACCAACGCTTTGACAGCCGCCTTGGCGGCGTTTTTATCATAACCATACTTTGCCCGTTGTTCCGGGCCGCTGCCGAATCCGGCGTAAATCTGCGGGATGCCGAGCCTCTTGAATTTTTTCGGGTAGATGCCGGCATCGACGAAGACATCGGACATGGCGCTGGCCAGTCCCCCGTCCATCAGGTGGTCTTCGAGAACGAGTACGTTATCGATTGCTTTTACTGTTTTGTAAATAAGGTCTTTATCGATTGGTTTAATCGAATACATATCGACAACACTGACGCTGATTCCTTCTTCTTCAAGCTCATTGGCGGCTTCGATTGCCTCGAATACCATTTCACCGTGCGAGAAGATAACCGCGTCTTTGCCTTCCCTGGCGACCAGGCCCATGCCGATTTTATAATCGATTGTTCCCGGCTCATAGAGGACACGGTCCTGTTTACCCTGGGCGAGGCGGATATAGATGGGATGATGGTAGTCCATGCTCAGGTACATGATATCCCGAATCATGTTCGGGTCGCCGATTGATAACACGGTCATATTGACCATCGATCTCATGATGGCGATGTCTTCCATGGCATTGTGGGTTGAGCCGCCGCCGGAGGTCAGGCCGCCGCCGGTGCCGATGAGGCGAACGGGGAGGTCCTGGTAGGCGATATCCGTGCGATTCTGCTCGCAAGCGCGCATGGTCATGAAAGGAATCATACCGGCGATAAAGGGAATATTCCCTTCCAGGGCGATACCGGCGGCAACGCCGGCGCAGCACTGTTCGGCAATACCGACATCGACGAACCGGTCAGGGAAATCCTTCTTAAACTTTGAAATCCAGCCGCCGGTATCAGCCGTCAGTGCCCAGACATTATTGTGTTTGCTACCAAGTTCGTGGAGTGTGTCACCGATTATCGAACGGGCAGAAGCAAAACTGCCGAAATTCATTGACATTCTCATTTTACGCGACACTCCTTTCGTAGGCAGCTTCGACTTCAGCAATGGCTTTTTCCATGTCTTCCTTGCTGAGAGCCCCGGCATGCCAGCCGATGTTCTTCTCCATGAAGGAAACACCTTTACCTTTAATGGTGTTGCAGACGATTGCTGTGGGCTTGTTGCTGTTGTAGGGAGGAAGCCCGTCAAGGGCATCGACAATCTGAGCCATGTCATGGCCGTTGATTTCGACGACGTTCCAGTTGAACGCTTTCCATTTATCGGCGTACGGGTCGAGAGTAATTGCATCACCGTCGAAACTGGTCATCATCTGGGAATTCCGGTCGATGATACCGACAAGGTTACCGAGTTTGTACGAACCAGCGGTGTTGGCCGCTTCCCATACCGAGCCTTCGCAGGTCTCGCCGTCACCCATCATGCAGAAAACACGGTGGGTTTCTTTTCGCTGCCGGGCAACGAACGCCATGCCGGTTGCTACTGCCAGGCCATGCCCGAGAGAACCGGTGGAGCATTCAGCGCCTTTGAGGTAAACTTTACAGACGTGCATACCGAAGGAACTATCGAGTTTACCATACGTCTTTACAATGTCCTCGTAATCGAAAAATCCACGGAGAGCCATCGATATGTACATGCCCACCGCTCCATGTCCCTTGCTGAGAATGAACCGGTCTCTCTTCGGGTCCTGGATATCATTCGGGTTAACATTAAGCCCGTGATGATACAGCCCGATAAGAAGGTCTGCCATCGACAGATCCCCTCCGATGTGGACGACCCCTTCATAGGTCCCGCACAGGTGCAGCAATTTCCTGCGCGCTTCGAGTGCCAGTGCCTGAAGGCGTCTAACTTCCTGTTGGTCAGCCATTCAAAACCTCCTTTTTCCTTTTGTATCAAATATTATAGTATCAGATTACCCGTACATTAACGACTGTTCAGTGTTGATATTACCGCCATTTGTCGATTGATGCGCTCCCGGTGTAGCCGTACTCCGATGCTTTCCACAGCGGGCTCGTTTCGCCGCCGACAACAATCAGGTTAATGTTCTCCGGCATATAGAATGGGGCAAACGACGCATCCTCCGGCAATGACTTCCAGGTTGCAAGCGGCTCGACTCCTTTGGTCGCTTCCGCCGACAGGAGCATGTCGATATGGTCGGTTTTCCAATAGTCGCCGGCATTTATCTTTATGTTTTCCGAAAGATGCCGGCAGTAATCGGCTTTCGTAGCGAATCCTTCGTTCTCCTTGAGGTTATAGGCAACGAGGGGGTCCATGATGATGGTTGCCCGCGAACCAAGCGGCGGTATGGCGTTGAACTGGCGGCTCAGTTCTTCGTGCAGCGGCCGGTTTGCCGCGCAGCCGATGCTGTTGACGACAGCCCAGCCCCTGAACAGGCTGACGACACTTTCACCCGGCTTGAAACCTTTTTCAACAGAAAACGGTTCCCAGGCGCTTCTCTCCTCGTTTTCCGCTACGCACATGTTGTTATACAGTTCGTTGCAGCCCTGGGAGCTCCAGAGAGTTCTCTTTACCCGGGCATAGCCCCAGCAGATGCTCATCAGCGTCCATGACCGGCCGATAACCGAATTCGCCTGGTTTATTGGACTGAAGGCGGCGATACCGGAATTCATTTTCAACTCGTTGCGTATCGAGCCGTTCACCAGCAGCATGCTGCCGAAAGCGGTGGTCGAAGGAGCAATCGACGATTGCCGCATCGAGGCAATCGCCAGCAGGACCGGGAAGTACTCGGGTTTGGCTCCGGCCATGACTGCCGTTACCGCGATATCCCGAACGGTGTACTTGATGATTTCATGATGGTCGTGGTCGTACGTTTGGCCGACCTGTTCGTCAGCAGCGTGACTCGTTCCTTTCAGCATCCTGACGACCCGTTCCTCAGTCGGAAGGATAATCGGCAGGCCGTCCGTCCAGCCTCGCTCGTAAAATAACTGCTGTAGTTCGTCCTCGGTACCGGTCAGGGATACTTCACGGGGCCGGGGTTCATAGACCGCTTCTTCTTTCTTCGTCTTCAACTGTTGCGGCTTCGTCAGGACGTCGATAATTTCATCGATGACCGGCCGGCCTGTTTCAGGGTCGGTGCCTTCGAGCAGTTTCGAGTAGAGAGTTTCCGGCGAAGCGCCTATAACCGGATTCGGTGTATAAATAATCGGAAGGGCAATTGCCCGAGGATCGGCTTTGGCAACCGCTTCCATGGTGTGCGCCGATATCGGGGCTACGGGGATGCCGTAATTCTGTTCCAGGTTAACTCCGCCACCAGCAACTGCTGATACGCAGCCTGGTCAGCCGGCCACCCCGAGGACAACGCCGTCGCCTTTTTCTTTAATTTCCTCCCAGAGCTGGTTGTCATCATCGGAAAAAACGTGCCCGGGTTTACGGCGGGGAATCGTTGTCACAGAAGGCATATGCTCGGAAAACCATCGCTGGACCTCCAGCATGAAATTGTAGCCGCCGCCGAAACCGATATCGACAAGGTAAAGGGTTTTGTTGTCCAGAGACTCAAGTCGTTTTGCCAGGTTGACTGAAGACGGTTCGAATCTGAAAGTACCGGGGGCGCCGGGAAATCCGGGGGGTGGTTCATCGGGTGCCAGCTTCTGCCGTTCAGCTTCAGGACTCAGTACCGAAATCTTACGTTCTTCTGCCATTCTTATCCTCCGATAGTTCTATTGCTGGACATAAAACGAGGCAAAAAAGAGGTGCAGCTCTTGTGTTACCTGCAATTATATACCGGTGACAGCATTGAAACAACTTTTCAGCATCTCGATTGCCGGAACAACCGTACAGGTGAGACATTGACATTATCTCCGCTTATTTATATGATATCGCAGAGCGCTAAATCAAGATGAGGGAGAAAAATGGATAAAGTAAAAATCGGGTTCGTACCGGCTCACCGGGAGCCTTTCGACGAGATGTGGGCCGCCGACATGAGAAAGCGATGTCTTCAGGCTTTCGCGGGAATCGACAACCTGGAGATAATTGTTCCTGACGCAACGCTTACCCGCGGCGGCTGCGTTCGCGATGACAAAGACGCGGAGAAAACAATCGAACTGTTCAGCGAAAAGAATATCGATGGCCTGATAATCGGTACCATGACCTTCGGCGACGAGGTTTCGGCGCTGGCAATCGCTTCCGCTTTCCAGGACTTACCTGTCATGCTGTTCGGCACGAAGGAAGGCGATTTCACGGCTGACGGAGGGAGGCGTTCCGACTCGTTCTGCGGCACGCTTTCGATTTCATCCGGCCTTCACCGCCGGCAGATTCCTTTTATCTTCGGCGGACTGGTCTTTCCTGAGGAAGAAGATTTCCTCGATGTGATGAACGATTTCGTTCGCGTCTGCTCGATTTACGGCGGATTTATCGGAGCGAAAGTCGGACTGGTCGGACCACGCCCGGAACGATTCGAAACCTGTATTTTCAGCGAAGATGAGCTAATGAGACAGTTCAACCAGCGGGTGGTACCGATTTCCTTACCTGACATCATGAAGATGGCCGATCCCGCCGGCGAAAACGCCGAAGCAATTAAAAAGATAGTCGAAAGTATCAAGCAGCAGGCGAACGTATCCGAAATCGCTGCCGGAACGACTGCGAAAATCGCCGGCCTGGAATACGCCCTGACGAAATTTGCCAAAGATAAGAACCTCTCGGCGATGGGCGTCCAGTGCTGGAACGCCATGCAGGAAGTATATGGTCTGTCACCCTGCTACGCCATGGGAAGACTGACCGATCAGGGCATCATGACCTCGTGCGAGGTTGATATTTATGGAGCGCTCACCATGCTCGTACAATATCTTGCCTCCCTGAAATGCACTGTTCCTCATTTCATCGACTGGACAATCAAGCACCAGGAGATGGAAGATACCTTCCTCGCCTGGCATTGCGGCAACAGCCCCGCCTCACTTGCCTGCAACGCCAAAGACGTCAAGGTCAGATACCACAGTATTCTCGGCGAGAGCCTGGGTATCGAACGGTCGCAGGGGACAGGGGAGTTCCAGCTTAAAGAAGGCACGGTCACCCTGTGCCGCCTCCAGGAGCATGAGGGCGAATTTAAGATGCTGGTAACCAACGGCGAAGCGGTTCACTCCGACCAGCAGTTACGCGGCTCATGGAGCTGGATACAGGTCGACGACCTCGATGAACTCTACGCCACCCTGATAGATGAAGGCTTCGTCCATCATGCCAGCATGATTCACGGAGATTACTCGGAAGCAATCATCGATGCCTGCTCGTACCTCGGTATCGAGCCGGTTGTTGTATAGACATTAAAGCCTGAACTAAAAAGCCTCCTGAGCATTTCAGGAGGCTTTTTTTTTATACAAATGCAATACCCCACCCGTAAGGGCAGAGGTAATTTATTACTCCATTTCAATCATGACCTTCACCGAGGAAGGTCGCGGGCGGGCGGCATATTCGTAGGCTTTCACCGATTCCGAAAAGTCGTACCTGTCCGTAATCAGAGGCTTTACATCTATCTGCCCGGAGGCCATCAGGCTCACTGCCTTCGGGTAGACGTGGGCATACCGGAATATCGTTTTCATAATGATTTCCTTTGCCTGGGCGGCAACGATATCAATCAGTACCGGCTCAACCGGCATGCCGATGAAAACGACGGTGCCGCCGGGACAGGCAAGGTCGAAGATGCCGTTAATCGCCGAAGCCTGTCCGCTGGCTTCGAACACCACGTCGGCTCCCCAGCCTCCGGTGATGGTATCGACCGTTTCTTTCGCATTTTGTTTTTTGATGTTGACCGGAACGAAGCCATATCTAGCGGCAACGTCGAGTTTTTCCTGAATGACATCGGTGATAATCACCGTACTGCATCCGCCGGCCCTCGCCGCCAGGGCGGTGACAAGCCCGATGGTACCGCAGCCGGTCACGACGGCCACATCTCCTGGTTTGACGGACGCTTTTTTCACCGCCTGCAACGCAACCGAGAGCGGTTCGGCCATGGCGCCTTCGCCGAAAGAAAGATTATCCGGCAGTTTGTAAACGAAGCGTGCCGGGTGAACGACGGTTTCTCGCAGGCATCCATGCACCGGCGGCGTTGCCCAGAATATAACCGCCGGGTCGAGATTGTAGATACCGAGCATCGAAGCTTTACTGCCGGTTTCCGGGATTCCCGGTTCCATGCAGACCCGGTCGCCGGGCTTGAGGCCGGTGACGTTTTTCCCTGTTTCAATGACAGCGCCGGAGGCTTCGTGTCCGAGGACCATCGGTTCTCTGACAACGAAATTGCCGATTTTCCCGGCCAGGTAGTAGTGGACATCGCTGCCGCAGATGCCGACGCTCCGTATTTTTATCTTTACATCGTCGGGGCCGAGTTCCTCGCGGATATCGATATCCCGTAACGATACCTGCCCGGGTTTTTCAAGAACGCATGCTTTCATTTTTTCTCCTTATCGGTTATCCGAAAGAAAAACACGACAGCCACGCTGAACTGCCGTGTTTCGTTATCGGTTCAGTTTTCCTCTATTTCAGTTCGTAGTAACCCCAGACCGGCACCATCAGGGTCGGTTTGGCACCCTCGGCGGCTGGTTTCGGGCGGGTTCCGGTAATGTACTCGGGCGGCCGGACGATTTTATAGGTGAGGGCGTTCTTTTTGCAACTGGCGATACAGACCCCGCAGCCTTTGCATTTTTCGAGGTTGACGAACGCCTTATGCTTACCGGAATTCGTCTTCTTCATTTCGATGGCCCCGAAGGGACATTTCTTGACACAGATTTCACAGCCGACACACTTGTCTTCATCGGCAAAAGCGGCGAACCGGTTGGGAGTCATGAGGTCGAACCGTCCGTACTTGGTCAGCGGGTAGAGGTTTTCGCAGCAGCAACTGCAACAGAAGCAGTCGCCCCAGTGGACCAGTCCCGATTGTTCGGATTCATGAGCGATATCGAGCGATTCCTGGAGGGTATATTCTTTCAGTAACCTGCCCGGCTGGTTGAGGTAGAACTCGCCTCTCGGCCGGTCGAAGGTGGCAAAGCAGGTCATCAGGGGGTGGTCGCAAACACCCCAGACGACGCGGCAGCCGCAGGGAGCGATGATTCGCCGTTCGGCGTCGATGATTTTCTGTTTAAAGTTTTCTTCGGGTAAAAGGTCGTCGAAATCGATATCCGGCGTCATTTCGATAGCCGTCATGGAGGGCGATATCGGCAGATTCCGACCTCCGTGCGCCTGCTGTTTTTCCTGTTTTGTAATCCATTCGGCACACCACTCGTTACGGAAGTAATCCGCCCATAAATCCTGGACGTGCTGGGGAATGGCGAACGGGCCGGTATGGGGAGCCGTATCTGCCACCGATTCATGGTGGAACGCCAGCACCGATTTATGAAAGCCGAACTGGGTCGGGCCGCGGGTCAGCATGCCTCTGTCTACCAGGTTATCGAGCATTTTAGATATACTGGCTTCTTCGACGCCAAGCCGTTCCGAGAGTTCCGGGCTGGTCGCCGGCTCGAAAAGTTCGCGGCAGATATCCGCTTCGAGGGGGGTAAACATCGCTTCGAGGATACCGATGAACCGTTCGGAACCGGGAGCGCCCAGTTTTTCCGCAAGGATGACAAAGGAAGAATTAGCTGCCATCGAAAACTCCTTAACGACCTGCCCGGAGCAGGGGGAAAAGGTCATTCATTTATTTTGGAGTTACATTACAATAATCTATCTGAGAAGTCAAAAGTAAAACGGATGTTTTAAAGTTACTTCGCACTATTCCATCCAAAAGGGCGGGAAAGGAAGTCAGTACCGGTTATTTAGAAAAATGAAACACTTCAGGAGTTTCCGGATACCGGCTTACGCCGGTAATAATTTAAAATATAAGGTAGACAAAGCTCGAAACAGGGAAATAAACCCACCGTACGGTGAGTATTCTACTGTTCGATTTCAATACTCTCTACATGGAGTTCTTTTCCGGCGACGATATCGACTCTCTGGTCGTTACACGAAGGGCAGCGGTAGTTATGTTTTTCCGGGTAAAACAGCGTATCGCAGTTCCGGCAGCGGAGACGGGTGTTGACCTGGTTGAAGTGAATGACCGCCCCGGCAGCAATCGTTTCTTTGCTGAGAAAACGGAAATAGAATTCGACTGACTCCTGAACCACCCCGGTCAGTTCGCCGATAACGAGATTGATACTGACAATTTTTGAAGCGCCTGCTTTTTCGCCATGTTCCAGAGCTACCTGGAGAAACGATTCGACTATCGACATTTCGTGCATGGCTAATGAACCTGCAACCCGAAGTCAGAACGATAACGATTACCTGACATTATTTCTGGGGACAATTTTCATCGAGCGCTTCGACGACATTAATTCCCCAGATAACCCGGCCTTCGGTAAACAGAATACCGGGACTGACCCTGACGGTGAATTCAGGCGTTTGAATATCGCTTATCTTGGTTGAAACCCACGAGCCGTCCGGGTTCTTTTTAAATCCGCTGCAATCGAACTTAATCTTCGGCATGGCCGCTTTTTGTTCCGGCGTCAGGGCCGGTTGACTTGGATGACTGTGCATATTTTCTTCTCCGATACTATTTGTTTGAAAATATGTTGTTTCCCCAGCATGTTTACTACGTAGTAAACATTATATCGCGCAACGTCATCTTATTCAATTTCCTGAGAACAGGTAAACCATCATATTCGAAGGTATTGACAATCACCAGAGCGGAAACTCCTTGCTGATTTATTAGACAAATCCGCCAAATAACCGATCGGTTACCTGTCTCCCATGCGCAGCATCCGGGGTATTTGAATCTTCGAGAAATACCGGATTACCAGTGTGATGGTAACGAGAAATGCGACTGACAGAAATCCGTAGGCAATACCGACGATGCCCCAGTCGGTAGTGAGGACGAACGGTGGTAATACGGCCGTTCCCTGCTCGGACAGCTCGAGGAACGGCGTCATGACTTTTCCCAGGAATCCGCCCAGAAGTATCCCCGCCCCGATTCCGGTAACGATGACGAAGAGTTGT
>CAYXEG010000004.1:0-5095 GCA_964463875.1 uncultured Dehalococcoidales bacterium | reverse complement strand
CGATTATCTGCCCGGTGGAGAACCCAATCGTTCTCAGCACGGCAAAATCAAGCTGCCGCTGCTGGGTGGTGATGAAGGAATACACGATAAACCCGAGGCCGCTGACTAAAATAACCCCGAACAGGACAATCAGGAGAATGCCGCTCCAGGCAGCCCCGACAAGCGGGTCGTCTTTCATCCGGTCAACCATCGCCCGGACATCGTACAGGTCATGGCCTCCCAACCGGCCGCTGCTTACCTTATCCATGACACCATTCCTTAGTTCGGTAACATCGGTCAGGTCCAGCCAGGCTTCATTCGGATAAATCGTGATAGTATCGAGCTGCCGGTTTCGGACATCGAACAGGCGGTTGAGATTGACGATGAGGAAATGCTTCGAGTTGGGGTTCAGCGTCGGGAAATACGTGACGGTCTCCTCAACGGAAACCACGACCTGTTTCTGGGCGAGCCGCACCAGGGCGGTGGCGTTTGCGCCGGTACCGACCATTTTCGAAAACGATTCGCCGGCAATGGCGGTTATCGGCCGGGTATCAGCCGAATGGTAAATCCCAAGGATGGTTGCCAGGTGCGGTTTCCAACTGAACCTGCCCGAATGCCCGCCGTCACGAACGATTGTTTTTTCCGTTCCGATTGTGCCCGGTGAGGTTAACACACTTATTCTGGAGACCGATTCCAGGGCCGTCGATAATTGCCACTCCGCGACATCTTCGAAATCATCCAGAACGAGCGGTTCAGGTAGTCTTTCTCCTCCAACCTGAAGATTGTCGAAACAGAGAGACTGCAAGGTTACCTCGAGTGTCGACCAGGTGGTCCTGACGTAGAGACAGCTCAGGTTTCGCGGCGACGGCAGGAAATCAGGCGAGCCTTCGATTCGTATCTTCGCTTCCAGGTACTGCCAGCCTTCTGTTTCAGGCGTCAGTTCTCCGAGTTTCACTTTCTGATACCGGGCTTTTCCGTCACGGATACTGGCAAAAACCTCTGTTTTAAGAAGGATGTTTTCCGGATACACCCAGACGCCGAGTGTTTCCGCTACATCGGGTATTTCGAGGCCGTCGTTCCGGGGGTTGTCTTCCTTCAGAATTGCCATGAGTTCGGAAAGTGATTTGTCATCGAAATCATCCCTGAACCAGGCTATTTCTTCTGTTCTTTCCGGGTCGACAGCCACTACTTCTACCTCGGTGTCAGCCCAGGTTGACGAGAACATGCCTTTCGCCCGGTAGGCAATGCCGACATTTTCGACACCGTCCATATCAAAGTACCTTTCCTCCAGGTTTTTCTACGAAATATGGGTGTCGTTCAGGGATTCGATACGGACGTCGCCTCCCGAGATATAAAGGTTGCGCTCCAGGTAACTATTATCCAGTGTCCCGATAAAGGTAGCGGCAAACAGTCCGACACTGGTTGCGACCATCAGCAGGACAACCGGGCGGGTGTAATGAGACGGGTTTCGTTGCATGTTCCAGAGTCCGAGCGCCAGCCAGGCGTTGCCGGCCCGGCGGGTCAATCGGGAAATAAGCCCGACCAGGAGAGGAAACAGCCGTAAAAAGATTATCGCGGCTGCGAAAAGGAGGAGAATCGGCGTCATCAGCAGCAGCGGGTCCATATCGGTGGTACCGACGACGTTCTTCGTGATAAACGACCCCTTGATTCTGGCTTCCCAGTACAGGGCGGCGCCTATTCCCAGGAAAACGATATCGAGGTAAAATCGTTTCCAGAGGGGTTGAGACATCGGGCGGGAAGCTGACTGCCGCTGGAAGATAATACCGCGCCGGGCTACCTGAAGGGCGGGAATCAGCAGGGCAACCAGGCAGAGCAAAGCCGCTGCCGCCGTCATAAGAATCACCGTTGCCGACCAGGTAACGGGCATCGTTTCGCCGCCCGAGAGAGCATGGAACACGCCGGTTTTCCCGAGCAGCCCGAAGAGAAACCCACCGAGAAACAACCCGGCTATGGCGCCGGCGACGCTCAGTACCAGACCCTCGGTGAAGTAGATGAGAAGGATGTGCCAGGCGCCGGCGCCCCGGCTTCTCATAATCGATATCTCGGTTGCCTGTCGCTCGACAATCATGCCGGATATCATCATCAGGTAGTACAGGATAATGGCGGTAATCTGGATGATGATGAGAAAGATGGGAATCTGGGAATACATCAGTTTCCCCGAAAATTCGTTGATAACGCTATCGAGGACGGTAAATATCCCGGAGCGCTGCAAATCGAGGGCCAGCAGGTTTTCGAACTGGTGAACGGCGGTTTTTACTCTCAGGGCGTTTTCGGCGGTAATCAGCTCCCGGTCGATGTAGTAGTACCAGTTATAGGAAGTTTTTACGTTCGGCAGTACCTCGGGGACGACGTTGAACAGCGTATCTTCCGGAACGAAAAAAGGAACGACCGGCGGAATCGGCCCTCCGTCATCACCGGTCACCGGATAAGTAAAAGCCTGCGAATTGAGAAACCAGAATTCTTCGGTAGGGTCGATGGGGTCGATAATCGCCGTTAACCTGACCGACACTTCGGCAAGTTCGTTTCCGTAGAACTGGCGAAGGGCGAGCGTATCCCCGACTTTGACATTCATGATTTCAGCGGTTTCACTGCCAATCATTCCCTCGACGACGAACCCGGCGGTTTTCATTTGAGCGGGCGTGACCGATGAAGGAACCGGGGAAGCGAGGGTTCCCTCGACGATTTGAATATGATTTTCAACATTCGAGTAGACGGTGAAAAAACCTCTCGGCTGGTTGGTCGGGTCGGTCGGACGGTCGGTATAGTAGCAGTTTACCTCGTCGGTTTTTATCCATGTTTCGCGCCGGTGAGTTACTTTTTTCAGCGGAGCGGGTAACTTGTTATCAATCAGTTCCGACGACGAACGAAAATCATCCCGGCTTACCGCATAGTTCGGGGCGAAAACGTTCAGGTCGAGCAGTTCTATCGACCGGTTCCTGAGGGCATGCCGCAGGCCGAATTCTTCGATGGCGTTTGCATAAACCGGCAGGCTGGACATGATAGCCACGGTAATGATGATGCCGACCAGCACCGTCGAGAGAAGCCGCCAGTTCGAGATGCTTCTTCGTACGGTTATGCGCCAGACAGAAAAGATAAAGGGCATTTGACACATACTATATCAAATAATGACAAATATCAAGTGTGCAATTTCATCCCGGAGTACAAATTCCCGGAAACGTTTCGAACCTGTATCCTTTATCGCTCTTAACTGCTATAATTCAAGCATAACTAACGGGTAAAACCCTTTCGGAGAGGCAAGTTGGAATCAGTCCCGGTCGGATTGGAAGAAATTTCTAACATCAATACGGGGAACGGGAAGAAATCGGGATTCGGTTTCTGGAAAACAACCTTTCTCAGCATTCTGGTGCTGATGGTAAACCTGTTCGTATCCACCGGAATAACCCTTATCTACATCATCTTCACTATGGAGGGAGACGAACTCATCGATGCTCTCGACCTCATCCAGGGTATGATGAACGACGGATTCTACCTCTCACTCACAATAATCGGTTCGGCAATCGCCTGCTGTTTTTTAATTTTCCTGATAGTAATGTTTAAAAGAGATATTACCGTAAAGGATTACCTCGGATTCAAGGGAGTAACCAAGAGAACGGTCATCCTTTCCCTGGTGATTGTCATTGCTTACATATTCGTTGCCGATTTCGTGACGCACCTGATAGGAAACGAGATTACCACCGACTGGATGGAGCACGTCTATGTCTCCAGTATCTGGCCGCCGTTATTATGGAGCGCGCTGATTATCTTCGCTCCCGTTTTCGAGGAAATGCTTTTCCGCGGGTTTCTTTTCAAAGGCTACCTGCAATCGAAGCTGGGGCCAATCGGAACGATAATCATTACCTCGGCAGCCTGGACAGGCCTTCATGTCCAGTACGGCATCTTCGGGCTGGCTTCCATTTTTGTCATCGGGTTAATTTTCGGCACTATCCGTTATAAGACCGGTTCGCTCTGGATTGTCATTGTGATGCACGCGTTTTATAACCTTATTGCTACCATTCAGATAGCTTTGTATGTCAACGGACTGCCCGGCTGACCGTTACCGGCACGGTCGCAGGACGACTCAACGAACGGACTGAAAGAGGTATACCATTGAGAAACGATAATCGACTAAAAGTAACCGACGTGACCTTCAGAGACGGGCAGCAGTCTCTCTTTGCAACACGATTGCGAACAGAAGACATCGTCGGTATAGCTCCCGAGATGAACAAGGCAGGATTTCAATCTCTGGAAGTCTGGGGAGGAGCTACCTACGATGTAGCGATACGGTTTCTCGACGAAGACCCCTGGGACAGGCCCCGCATACTGAAAAAACTCATGCCTGATACGCCTCTTCAAATGCTGCTGCGCGGCCAGAGTATCGTCGGGTACCGGCATTACGCGGATGATGTCGTCGAAGCTTTTGTCAGGCACGCCGCTGAAGTCGGCATCGATATTTTCCGGATTTTCGACGCCCTCAATGACGAGCGTAATCTTGAGACAAGTCTCAAAGCGGTAAAAGAAAGCGGCAAACACGCCCAACTGGCCATTTCCTATTCGCTGACCGAGCGAAAAATGGGCGGTCCGGTTTTTACTCTTGATTACTACCTCGAAAAAGCCCGGATATTCCAGGATATGGGAGCCGATAGCATCTGCATAAAGGACATGGCCGGGTTGCTTGCGCCAGACGATGCTTTTGCTCTCGTAAGGGCGCTGAAAAAATTCCTGAGAATACCTCTGCAGCTTCACACTCATTACACGAGCGGTATGGGCTCCATGACCTGTCTGAAAGCGATTGAAGCGGGAGTAGATAGCATCGATGCCGTCATCGCCCCGTTCGGCCTGCGGTCTTCTCATCCGGCCGTAGAACCGATTATGGTAGCGCTCGAAGGAACGGACCGGGATACAGGGTTTGACCTCAATTTGATGCTTGAAATAGGGAAGTATCTCGAAAAAATTTCTCACGGGTATACCGACCATCTCAACCACACGAAACTTTCGGTCATCGATACGAATGTCCTGGCGCACCAGATTCCGGGAGGGATGATATCGAACCTTGTATCACAGTTACGGCAGGCAAACGCCCTGGATAAACTGGATG
>CAYXEG010000003.1:46793-48229 GCA_964463875.1 uncultured Dehalococcoidales bacterium | reverse complement strand
TGCCGAAACTGCGGCATCACCGAGAATCTCCCGAAGGTACCGTCCGGTCGCGGAGGCCTCCACCCGGGCGACTTCTTCAGGGGTTCCGGCGGTGACGATAGTGCCTCCGGCTTCTCCGGCGCCCGGGCCGAGGTCGATGATGTAATCGGCGCTCTTCATGACGTCGAGATGGTGTTCGATAACAACGATGGTATTCCCGGCATCGACAAGTTTATGTAAAACACGCAGCAGGGCCGCCACATCGTCGAAGGAAAGGCCGGTCGTCGGTTCATCCAGTATATACAGCGTTTTCCCGGTCGAACGCCTCGATAACTCCGTAGCGAGCTTCACCCTCTGGGCTTCGCCGCCGGAAAGCGTTGTCGCCGGCTGCCCCATCCGGATATAGCCGAGGCCGACATCCCGGATGGTTGAAAGTTTGTTTTTTATCTGGGGGAAGTTCTCGAAGAAATCGAGCGCCTGCTCGACGGTTAAATCGAGTACGTCGGCGATGCTCTTTCCCCGGAACTTGATCTCGAGGGCTTCCCGGTTATACCGCTTGCCTTCGCAGACCTCGCAGGGCACGGTAACATCCGGCAGAAACTGCATTTCTATCTGGATATAGCCGTCGCCGCCGCAGGCTTCGCAACGCCCGCCCTTGACGTTGAAGGAGAACCTGCCGGGGGTGTAGCCCCGCGTCCTCGCCTCCGGAACCCTCGAGAACAGCTCCCGGATATAGGTGAATGTCCCGGTATAGGTCGCCGGATTACTGCGGGGCGTCCGGCCGATGGGCGACTGGTCGATATCCACCACCTTGTCGATGAATTCGATGCCGGTGATTTCGTCGCATTTTCCCGGCATATCCTTGGCACGGTACAGTATCTTGGCCAGTTTCTTGTAGAGAATCTCGTTCACCAGGCTGCTCTTGCCGCTGCCGGAGACGCCGGTCACGCAGACCAGCTTGCCGAGCGGAATATGGGCGTCGATATTCTTCAGGTTGTTCTCCCTCGCTCCCCGGATGACGATTTCCTGGCCGTTACCCGGCCGGCGCTCTTTCGGAATCGGTATCTGTTTTTTCCCGCTGAGGTACTGGCCGGTAATGGAAATTTCGGAGTTTTTAATATCTTCAATCGTGCCTTCGGCAATTATCCGGCCGCCGTGCTCGCCGGCGCCGGGGCCGATGTCGATAATATAGTCTGCGGCTCTCATCATCGCCTCGTCATGCTCGACGATGAGTATCGTATTGCCCAGGTCTTTCAGTCGTAACAGCGTTTGTATCAGGCGTGAGTCGTCGACCGGATGAAGCCCGACGGTCGGTTCGTCGCAGATATAGAGGACGCCCATCAGGCCGCTGCCAATCTGGGTGGCAAGACGGATACGCTGGGCTTCGCCGCCGCTGAGGCTTCCGGAAGGCCGGTCGAGGGTAAGGTACTCGAGGCCGACATCCCGGAGGAAGCCGA
>CAYXEG010000003.1:0-46783 GCA_964463875.1 uncultured Dehalococcoidales bacterium | reverse complement strand
CGAGTCTCGATTTTATCTCCTTGAGTATCTGCTGGGCGATGATATTTTCCCGTTCCGTCAGCACTTTTTCCTTAATCATGTCCGTCCATTCGAGGACGCCGCTGACGGACATGGCGCTGATATCCATTATGTTAAGTCCACCGACAGTCACGGCCAGCGATTCGGGTTTGAGCCGTTTGCCGCCGCAGGCCGGGCAGTCTTTCAGTACCATGTACTGCTCGATTCCCAGCCTCGAATAATCGGACGAGGTGTCACGGTACAGCCGGTCGAGTCGCTGAATGACGCCTTCCATGCCGGAGCCGGTGGTACGGAGTCGACCGAACCGGTTTCTGCGCAATTCCGCATTCGGATGTTCGCCGTAGAGAATGACGTCGAGCTGTTTCTTCGTAAGGTTTTTCACCGGCGTATCGAGGTTGAACCCGTATTTCCGGGCGATACTCTCAAGGTGGTAATAGTACCAGGTATGCCCCCGGTACGGATGAATCGCTCCGTCGTTGATGGAGAGGTCCTTATCCGGAATGATAAGGTCCGGGTCGAGTTCCTGCCGGTAGCCGAGGCCGGTGCATTCCGGGCAGGCGCCGTGGGGATTGTTGAAGCTGAAATTACGGGGGGCTATCTCGCCGAAACTGATGCCGCAGTAGACGCAGGCGAAATGCTCTGAGAACAGCATCTCCTTGCCGTCGATAATCGATACCAGGACGACCCCGCTGCCGAGCTTCAGAGCGGTCTCTACCGAATCGGCAATCCTGCCCTGGGAATCGCTCTGGCCGATGATAAGGCGGTCGATAACGGCTTCGATGGAATGTTTTTTATTCTTGTCGAGCTGAATCTCGTCGGTCAGTTCACGCACGGTTCCGTCAACACGCACCCGCGCATATCCGGATTTGCGCAAATCCTCAAATACGGAAAGATACTCGCCTTTACGGTCGGTTATTATCGGCGCCATTATCATGATACGGCTGCCGGTTTCGATGTTCTGAATCGAATCCACTATCTGCTGCACCGTCTGACTGGCTATTTCCCGACCGCACCGGGGGCAGTGGGGGTGGCCGGCGCGGGCGAACAAGAGCCGGAGGTAATCGTAACTCTCGGTAACGGTTCCCATGGTGGAACGGGGGTTTTTCGAGGTACCTTTCTGGTCGATTGATATCGCCGGGCTTAAGCCTTCGATGTAATCGACGTCCGGTTTCTCCATTCTGCCGAGGAATTGTCGGGCGTAAGCTGAGAGCGATTCGACATAACGGCGCTGGCCTTCAGCGTAAATTGTATCGAAAGCCAGAGAACTTTTCCCTGAGCCGGAAACGCCCGTAATCACCACCAGCTTGTCGCGGGGGATGGTGACATCGATATTCTTGAGATTATGTTCCCGGGCGCCTTTAACGATAATGGAATTGAGGGGCATCAGAACATCCTTTCTAATACTCATTGTACACCTGCCGGAACCGGCGCTCAAGCAGGAAAAGGCGTATTTTACTCCCCTGCCCTTGACAAAAAAGGCGGTACGGCATACACTCAAGTCCCAACCTCCGGTAACCTGAGACAGGGGAAAAGGCAGGTTTTGGGCAATGGTCAGGCAATTGCTGGTCATCTGCGAGTTATGCGGAGACGAAGTTGACGCCGCTGCCATCGAAAAACACAATGTCGTCCCCAGAGAAGTCATGGAACAGGCACGGATGCGCCGCGCCAGAGTCGTCCGGCTCTGCCCGAAATGCGGCGCTGAAATCAGGAACTGGTACAAGGCAAAAATCGATAAAAACATCTACGATGCCCAGATTCAACGATTCCGGGCTCGCCTGCCGGTCGAACTGGTGAAAGAGTACGAAAACGCCTTCAACCGGTTCGCCAAATACAAAAACAACCAGAAACAGATAATTTGATTTCAATCGTAACCACTTCCCCGTATCAAAATGGCATCTTTCCAATCCCCCGGCTGACATGCTTCGGCGCCGCTTTACATTCGCTCGTATTTGACGTATGATAGGTGAATATATAACCGAACCGGCATACCGGTAACGGGCAGGATATCGATGATGCTTTTCCGGTGCGATGCTCAATTCTGGTAATCGTAAATAATATTATGTCAAATATATGAAAGGAGATTGCGCAATGAATGGTGAAACAGCCATGACCTTTTCCGATAGCTGGCTCTGGCTGATATTCGTCGGAATCGGCCTGGTGATGATTCTGGCTGAGCTTGTTCTCGGCCTGGAGACCAGCCTCGACCTGGTATTCATCGGCACCGCTTTCGTTCTCGGCGGGCTTGTTACCTGGCCCGTGCAACTGTGGTTCGTTACCCTGCTGGTAACCGCCCTGATATGCGTCGGATACATTGTTCTGGGCAGGAAATACATTCACAACCGGATATCGGTAACGACTGCCGCGACCAATATCGATACGGTAATCGGCAGCCGCGGTGTCGTTATCAGCGGCCTTGAGAAAAATTCAGTCGGCCGCGTCAGAGTCGGCAATGTCAAATGGCGAGCTAAGGCGGAGAGCGAAATCCACGAGGGCGAGGAAATCGTCGTCACCGGTGTTACCGGAACAACCTTATCCGTGAAGAAATCAAAAGGAGGAAATTAAACATGTCACCCGGTATTGTCATACTCATCATCGTACTCGTTCTTGCAGCCGTGCTGCTGGCAAGGTCGATTACCATCATTCGTCAGGCACAGAGAGGCATTGTTGAGCGGCTGGGAAAGTACAAAGAGACGCTCGAACCTGGCCTCAAATTCCTGATACCGTTTATCGATAAACTGGTTGCGCGGGTGGATATGCGGGAAGCGGTTATCGATATACCTCCCCAGGCAGTAATTACCAACGATAACGTAACTATCACCATCGACGCTGTCATTTATTATTATGTCACTGATGCCAAAGCGGTCCGTTATGAGGTGGCTGATTTCTTTACCGCCGTCAGCAAGCTTGCCCAGACGAACATCAGGAATGTCGTCGGCGAAATGGCGCTCGATGAATCGCTGGCTTCGAGAGAGAGGATGAATGCCACTCTGACCGAAACCCTCGATGAAGCGACCGATAAATGGGGCGTGAAGGTAACCCGCGTCGAGGTCAAGGAAATCGAACCGCCGAAAGATATCTCGGACGCCATGAGCAAGCAGATGAAGGCCGAACGCGAAAAGAGAGCCACCATTCTCGAAGCTGAAGCTTATCGGCAGAAACAGATACTCGAAGCCGAAGGCGATAAACAGAATGCCATTCTCAGCGCCGAAGGCAACCGTCAGAAAGCGATTCTGGAAGCCGAAGGCGACCGTCAGGCAGCCATACTCCGTGCCGAGGGCGAAGCCCAGGCAATCGAAAATGTCTCGAAAGCCGCTGATAAATACTTTGTTGGCAATGCCCAGTTGCTGAAACAGCTCCAGGTAAGCCAGGCTTCGCTCGAAAATAATACAAAGCTGGTCGTTTCCGACCAGTCGAAACTTATCAATGTCCTCGGACTCAGCGAAGCCCTGAAAGAAGGAAACAGCGGAACAGCTAAAAAATAACCCGTAAAAACATGAAAGAAAAAGCCCTCACTGTAAAAAGAGAGGGCTTTTTCTTTACCGGAAACAATCGTTTCAGACAGTGAACTGATATCAGAACATGATGAAAAATGCAGAAAAGCGGAAATGCGTAAAAGCGTAAAAGGACAAAAACGCAAACACGCAATCACGTAAAAACGTATATACGCAAATAAGGAAAAACGCATTAGCGCAATAACGTAAAAACGTAAAAGCGTATTACCGTAATAACGTAAATGCGTTAAAGAGTAAACGAGGAAATGCGGAAAAGAGTATTGACGAAATTGCGTAAATGCGTTAATATTAACGGCAGGAAGGGTTACTATGACGGTCATATCCATAGCTAATCAGAAAGGCGGTGTCGGGAAAACCACCACGACCGCTGCCCTCGCCGAAGGCCTGGCCGAACTCGGCAAAAAGGTGCTGGTCATCGACTGGGACCCGCAGGCCAGCCTCACCATTTCCTTCGGCCATACCCCCGAAGAAATCGAGCTGACCGGGTACACGTTATTGAACGCTATTGTCAGGGATGATAAATCGATTACTGTTAACGACGTCATTCTCGGTACGAAAAACCCGAAAATCGATATCATTCCGGCCAACATCGAACTTTCTCAGGCGCAGCTTGACCTGGTGAACGCCTTCACCCGCGAGTATGTCCTGCGCGACATGATAAAACCGGTACTGAAAAAGTACGATTACATCCTGATTGACTGCCTTCCAAGCCTGGCTCTCCTGACCATTAACGCCCTGGCCGCTTCCGACAGCGTCCTTATACCTCTTCAGACAGACTTTCTGGCCATGAAAGGGCTTGCCCTGCTGCTCGATACGGTACTGAGGGTTCAGGAAAAACTGAATTCGAAACTGAAAATCGCCGGCATTCTCTTTACCATGACGAATCCCCGTACCATTCACAGCAAGGAAGTTATCGACGTGACAAAACGCGCTTTTGGCGACAAGATACGGGTCTTCGAAACGATGATTCCCGTCACGGTTCGTTTCAAGGAAGCCCCCGCCGCCGGCGTCTCGATTCTCAGCTACGACCCGAATTCAGCCGGAGCCGAAGCCTATCGGCAGTTGACCAGAGAGGTGATGAAAAATGAAAAGAGTTAAAATTACCGAAGAAAGCGCTTACGGCAAAGCTCTGGAACGCCTGACCGGCGGGTCGCGTCCGGCGCCTCCGGCGGCAGAAACGGTTGCTCCGCCTTCAGCCGAACCTGCCTCCAGCACCATAAAGCTCTCCGTGTTTCTGAACCGCCAGGAAGATGCCTACCTCGAAAGCCTCTCGTCAACCGCCAAGTTCAGCGGCGGCAAGAAAATAAGCAAAACCCGGCTGGTCGAGAACATGGTGAAAGCTTTCAGCACCACCACCCTGGACGTCCGGGGCGTTAAAAACGATGAGGAACTGCTCACTCGCTTAATTGCGCAATTGCGTAATTAAGGAAAAGTCAGGCTCGTACTACCTATCCGACGAAACACTTCCGCACTCAGGTGTCAGTAATCCAACTGCTACCGGTTGAAATACCCCTCCAATTGCGTTTGCCTCAGGATGTGTCCGGTAATGAGATTCAGAATCGCCTGCCGGTTAGCCGCTCCCGCCGGTAAATCGATGATATTGTCGAGGGCGTAGAAGGTGAACCGGTAGGTATGCCGGCGGTATACCGGGGGGCACGGGCCGCTGTATCCGTAGATACCGGCACTGTTTCTTCCCTGGAGGATGCCTGAATCAAGCTCGGCAACCTTGGGCAGCCCTCCCGCCAGATTTCGGGCGGTTCCCGGAATGTTATAGATAACCCAGTGGGAATAATCGCTGGCGGCCGTCACGTCGTCGAGCAGAAGCACAAACGAGCGTGTCCCGAAGGGGACTCCCGACCAGGAGAATGAAGGCGACCTGTCGTCGCCGGTACAGGCGTAATCGGGGTAAAACTCAAGGTGAGGGTTCAGGGCGTTGGTGGTGAGCGTGAAAAGACCGGCTTCCTCGAAATTGGCGACGATTGCCATGTCGCTGTTCATGGTCACGGTCATGCTGCTGCCCCCCCCCGAAACGCTGCCGCTCCAGGAGACGAACCGATAGCCCTCTGCCTGGTAAGCCTTTATTTCGACCGTCGTGCCGGGAGGGTAAGACCCGCCGGAAGGAGTAATCAGGCCGGTTCCGGGGGGATTGATGAAGGTGGTAAGCAGGTATTCGCCTTCCTGTCGGGGAGTGGCTTCAGCCTCGAAATGGGCGGTAATGGTCTTATTCGCATCGACGATTATCGTGACCGAACGGGTAGAACCGGAGACATCGCCGCTCCACCAGACGGACGAGTATCCCGGCCCGGGAACTGCTGTCAGTGTCAGTGTGCTGCCTGCCGGGTAGTCGGCCGTGCCGGGACTGACGGTACCGCCGTTTTCAGGCGTCATCTGGACGGTCACCCTGTGGAGGGTCTCTGTCTGGCTCGTATCGGGCGTCGGGGTCGTACCGGCGGGCACGAAACGGGCTGTCAGGTGCTTGTCCGAATCCATCATTATCGTAACGGTCGAGGCTGTGCCGGTGGCGTCGCCACTCCAGCCTTCGAACGAATAGCCCTGGTGGGGGAGGGCAGTGACCCGTACCCGGCTGCCTCCGTCGTACATGCCGCCCGGTGAAATCGAACCAGCTTCCGCCGGCTCGACCGAGGTAGTCAATTCGAATTGTCTGACGTTCGAACAGGCAGAGGTCAGCAGGGTGAGTAAAAGCGATAAAACCAGCAGGAAAAGTCCGATAGTCTTAATCATCATGACCTCCTGGTTGTGGTGGTAGAGCCATCGAATGAAAATATTGTATTGGTTGACGGGCAGGATGTCAATTTAGCAGGTTAATTTTTTATTAACATTATTGATTCATGCCTGACAGTGTATTAAGTCAGAGGTGATATTGTGCTATAGTAGAGGGGCATGTTAGCCAAAGTTACCAGTTGCGCGATAATCGGGCTCGAGGGAGCCATCGTCGAGGTCGAGACCTACATCTCGGCCGGTCTGCCGGCTTTCACCGTCGTCGGCCTGCCGGATACGGCTGTCCAGGAAGCCCGGGAACGGGTAAGGGCGGCCATTCGCAACTCAGGCTGCCTGTTTCCGTATAAGAAAATCGTTGTCAACCTGGCGCCGGCCGACCTGAAGAAAGCCGGACCCGCCTACGATTTACCGATTGCCCTCGGCATTCTTCTCAGCTCGGAACAGGTCTATGCCGATGTCACGAAAACCCTCATCCTCGGCGAACTTTCGCTCGATGGCAGCCTTCGTCATACGGCGGGAGTTTTACCGATGGTGGCGCTCGCCCAGGAAGAAGGGTATACCACCGTCATCGTGCCTGAAGCTGATGCCCGTGAAGCCTCCCTCATCAAAGGTATAAAAATTATCCCCGTAGCCTCGCTGCACCAGCTCATTGCCTGCTTCCGGGGGGAGATTCCGGAACCCGAGTACCATCCCGCGGAAGCAGGGGAGGTTGAAGAACCGGCCGGTACGGAAACCGACCTTGCTTACATAAAAGGGCAGGAGCACGTGAAGCGGGCTTTGGAGGTGGCAGCGGCAGGAGCGCATAACACGGTCATGGTCGGGCCTCCCGGCAGCGGCAAGACGCTCCTTGCCCGGGCGGTGCCTTCGATTCTGCCGCCGATGAACGACGATGAGGCGATTGAGGTAACCAAGATTTACAGCATCAGCGGCCTGCTGCCGGCGGATACGCCGCTCATGAGGCGGCGGCCGTTCCGCGCTCCGCATTACACGATATCTAATGCCGGCCTGGTCGGCGGAGGACAGTGGCCGAAGCCGGGTGAAATCAGCCTCTCTCACCGGGGTGTTCTCTTCCTCGACGAGCTGCCCGAGTTCGGCCATTCGCTGCTGGAAACCCTTCGCCAGCCGCTCGAGGATAAGATGGTGACTATCAGCCGGGCGCTGGGGAGCGTCAAATTTCCCTCCAATTTCATGCTCGTCGGGGCCATGAACCCGTGCCCCTGCGGATACTACGGCGACCCGCTGCGGCAGTGCACCTGTCCGCCGCAGGCGGTTTCGCGCTACCAGCGGCGTATCAGCGGGCCGTTCATCGACCGGGTGGATATATTCGTCGAAGTTCCTCATATCGAGTACGAAAAACTCTCCGACGACCGGCTTGGCGAGGCATCGGCCCGGGTCCAGGAGCGGGTTATTGCTGCCCGGGAGATACAGGCAAACCGGTTCGAGGGGACATCGATGATAACAAACTCTGAAATGTCGCCGGTGGAAGTCCGGGAATTCTGTAAAACCGAAGACGCCGCCCAGAGCCTTCTGAAGTCGGCCATGAAACAACTGTACCTGTCGGCGCGGGCTTTTCACCGGATACTGAAGCTGGCGAGGACGATTGCCGACCTCGAAAAAGTTGACATAATAAAAGCCCACCACGTTGCCGAGGCCATCCAGTACCGACCGAGGACGCAGGTAGAGTAGGGTGTATCGTTCGCAGGCGTTGCGCAATTGAGCAATTGATGCTACCATCATCCATCACCTGATATCAGAGAAATTCCGGAACAAGGAGGGCTGTTCGTGTCGAAACGTGAAATCCGCGCCCAATGCCTGGTCCACCGGGGAAACCGGGTACTGATGACCAGGATGAATCTGAGGTCTCGTATCGGGGAAATCTGGCTTCTGCCCGGCGGAGGCGTCGAAGACGGCGAAACACCGGAAGGAGGAGCGGTCAGGGAACTGAAAGAGGAATGCTGTGTCGAAGGCAGGATTGTCAAAGAACTGAGGGTAGAGGACTACACGGAAACATCCGGCAGATATAAGTACTACCGGACGTTTCTGATGGATATTGGCGATCAGGAGCCTGAACTCGGTACCGACCCGGATGACCCGGACCAGAATTCACCGATGCTGCGTGAACTGCAATGGAAACGTCTCTCGGACCTGTCTGAGCGCGACCGGGCGTTTCTCATTTCATCCGGCATCATGTCTATCGAAGAATTCCGCAACGAGATTCTCGAGTGGGGAAGCGAAATCAGTTATCCGAACGGGGAAGGAAACGATAATGGACGACTATCTTCAGCATAATCGGGAAATGTGGAACGAGTGGGCGGAACTGCACGCCGGGTCGGAATTCTACAATGTCGCCGGCTTTTTACCGGGTAAGAGTACCCTTCATGCCCTCGAAGTGGAAGAAGTCGGGGACGTTACCGGGAAAACGCTGCTCCACCTGATGTGCCATTTCGGCATGGATACGCTGTCATGGGCGAGAAGGGGAGCGAAGGTGACCGGGACCGATTTTTCGGACAAGGCAATCGATATTGCCCGGAACCTGGGTAAGCAGACGGGAATCAAGGCCGATTTCGTTTGCTCGAACCTCTATGATTTACCGGATACACTGAAAGGGGAATTCGATATCGTCTACACCTCGGCGGGGGTTCTCTGCTGGCTGCCTGATTTGAACCAGTGGGCTGGCGTAATTGCGCAATTCCTCAAAAGCGGAGGTTTTTTCTATATCCGCGAGGAACACCCGTTCCTTACCATGCTGTTCGATGAAAATCCGGAGGCTGTGAAGCCGGAGATTCGCAATTCCTATTTCCATGTCCCGGAGCCTGAAATCTATCCGACCGAAGGCTCCTACGCCGGTGTGAAGACAGCCCGAATTCACCACAGCCATGAGTGGACGCACCCCTTAGGTGACATAATAAATGCACTGATTGCCGCCGGACTGAAGATAGCGTTTCTCCATGAATTCCCTGTCCTCTTCTTCAAGGCCTTGCCGTACATGGTGCCGGACGGGGAGGGTGGCTGGCGGATACCGGGCGATAAAATCCCCCTGACCTTTACCCTGAAAGCGGTCAAACCGTAGGTTTGGTTGATTTACCGGCTCGCTCCTTCTTGAAGAAGAGAAACGCGAACAGCGCCAGTGCGGCCATACCCGACCACAGCAGGAACGGATACTGGGGATTTATCTCGGCTAATCGTCCGCCGATCGGTGGCGAAATGATTTCTCCAAGTCGTCCGATGGACTGCGAAAAACCTACCGCCGCGCCTATGTAGGCGATTTTTACCCCTTTGGTTTCGAGGAGCGTCGTCATATGGGTTGCCATGAACCCGTCCCGGACAATCCCGGCGATTATCATGCCTGCCCAGACGCCGTTACCGGTGTTAAAAGCCAGGATTCCCACGCCCGCGGCAGTCATCAGAGTGGCAACAAACAGGACAATTTTCCTTGATTTCAACCGGTTCGAAAGCAGTACCACCGGAATGGTGAAAAGGGCGCTCATGCCGTGGAACAGGGCGACGGTGTTATCGGCCGCCGCCGGCTCCCACCCGATGTTCTTGAGGTAGGTCGGAAGGTAGCCAAGCGTTCCCATGGTGCAACTGACCTGGAGCATGATGATGATGGTCAGTATCCAGACGTTCCTGAGTCGGACGATTTTCAATAACGATTCCCTGAAGGAAATCCGCGGTTCAACCTCCGAGGCGAATGACTGGTGCTCAGGTTCTCCCTTTGTGAAGAGCCAGAGCAGGCCGACGACGATTGTCATGACCCCGTAGGCGATAAGGACGTTCCTCCAGCCTCCCAGCAGGGGAGAGAGCACCGAGGAACTTATCATCGAGGATACGAGGAAGCCGAATCCCATGCTCATTGACATAACGCCGTTCGCCAGTCCGAGATGTTTACCGGAAAACCAGGTGCCGCAGGCTCTGAACATGGAAGGCGCCGTCAGTACCTGGAGGATGCCGAAGAGAAACATGGTTGCCGCAAGCGTCGGGAAGTCACCGGAGAGCGCTCTCGCCATACCGGTCAACCCGGTCAGCAGACTGCCGAAAACGAGGATTCTCTTCGCTCCGAACTTGTCGGCCAGCATTCCTCCGAGGAGCATGACCAGCAGTCCGGCGAGGGGCAGCATTCCCCACACCGTGCCGATTTGGACGAAGCTGAGCCCGAGTTCGTCGGCGATTTCTTTGAAAAGAACCGGCATGCACATTTGAGGCATGGCAGTGACGAAGCATCCCGTCAGGGCCAGCAGCACCAGTATGTACCACCGGTATCGGGAACCAATATTGGTATTGTTCATATCCGTATCCTGAGTGACGCATCCCGAACGCAAAAGAAAAGGGCTGGATTTCATATTCCCAGCCCCCGTTGCGCGGTATGCGGAGATAGCCTATTGTAACAAAAAACAGCCTGTTTTTCTAATCGTTACTTTTCCTGAGATTCGGCTCCTGCCTCGCGATTCTCTTCCGCTTCCATCCGTTCCGAACTTTCCCGCAGCCAGCGATGAATCTCGTCGAGCGCCGGTGGCGAGACACTGAAGACCTCGATATCCTTCGGAAACTGTACCCGGTGACTTTCCCGGATGAAGAGAATGGCTGTCTGGCCGCCCTTGAGCGTTTCCTCAATCCGGTTTGCGATATACTCGAACCGTTTTGCTGAAGCCTGGGCGAACTGTTCGGAAACCAGGCGGGCGACCTTGCTGCTGATGAAGCCCATCATCAGGTGGCGTTCCCAGTCCATCGTTTCCTCGGTTAGTTCGGCGTCCTCGACCACTTCGAGCTTCGCCCCGGAGCCGCACCGCTCTTTTGTTATTTCACAGCTCATCGGGCTGAGTTGTTTCATGATTTCCAGCCCTTTGTCGCCGGCAATGGTCACCGATTCATGGTAAATCAAGTCGGGACTGCCCATCTTCGATTCAAGGTTGAGCAGGTGCTGCCTGACCTGTTTCCAGTACCGTTCGTATTTCTCCGTGTAGTCGGCCGGCGCTCCCTCGTACGAATAGATTACGGGAACGAGGTAAATTTTTCTTTTCCCTTCGAATTGTTTCGCTTCCGGTTTTTCTATCCTGCCCAGTTCTTCAGTCATATTCCTACCCTCTGCCGAATACTTTTCTTACCTCCGGGTGCAGCCGGTCGCTCAGTTTGGCGACCGCCTCGTACCTGAGTTTATCCAGAGCCGCCTGCTTCTCGGCGAAGTCCGCGCTCAGGTACAGTCGTTCCGGATGAACATAAATCGGGTCGACGACCCGGATTGCTGCCGGTATCTCAAATCCGGTAGGCGATTCTTTCCAGTCTTCCAGCCCTCCCCGAATCAGCGAATCGAGGATACCCATGGTATGTTCGAGCCTGATATCGCGGTACCGTTCGTCTTCGCCGATGCCGCCGGTGTTCAGGAGGTAAAAATTCATGTTCGGGAGATTTTTAACGATGTTGTAGAAGATATTGGCATGCTCGGTCTTGTCTCCGGCCATGAACGGGTCGTAGAAGAACTCGGTGCGTATCGTTCCGGCTTTGGTCGGGTCTCCCGCCGAAGACTCCATCGCTTGCCCAAGCACCATCATCGCCGCCGCCTGCTCGCAGGTCAGCTTCGAGATTGCGGGTACGAGCGGGCCGCGGGTGATGATGATAAGATTATCGATTTTTTCGACGTCGATATGCTGGCTGGCGTGCATGAAGTCTTTTCTCATGATTACCGCCCGGCCGTTGGAGGTCCGGTCGATATTATAAAAGTCGAATTCTCCGTTTTCTTCGACGAAGACATTCTCGCAGACAGTATCCGGTTTCATCAGCCCGTAGTAAATTTCCGCCTGGTCGCCCGGGTCGACGCCCTCCGTTTTGACGAAGATGCCGCCGGCTTCGAAACCGTGGAATGAGCCGTCCGGCATGAGCGTGCCGCCGTCATCCTGGACAAGCCAGGAGACTTCCCCTTCTTTTTTCGCCAGAATCCGGCTGGTCGTGCTCGTTTTACCGTTGGCACTGAGGGCAATCAGCAGGGTTCTCACTTTCCGGTAATCGCCGTGGACCGATTGCAGGTAGTCCTCCCGGCAGCCGGCGTGGAGGAAGATGCCGCCTTTTCTCGTTTTCGCCGCCCAGTCTTCAGCCGCGAACACCCCTTTTTTGTATTCGCCGATGTAGTTGCCGTTCCGGATTATCTTGACGAACCGGCCGTCCGGGAGCATTGCCAGCCGTATCGTGATATCTTTTTCCGGCAGGGGTTTTTGAGCGTTAGCCTCGAAAGCCTCGTCGAAGAAAAAGACTATCCGGTAATCGGGGTCTTTGACTTCGCGGTTGACCGGCCAGAAGAGATTGCCTCCTCCGAAGGCGACATGGGCGAACCGTTCCGGTACTATCAGCCGGACAATCGGGCCGGTCTCGATATTACCGACAATCCTGTCGGTACAGATAAGCCTTTCCTTGCCGAGGGCTTCTTCGCACTGGCGGAGCACCTTCGCTTCATCATCGCCGAAGACGCTGTCGACGCTGTTTTTTGTAAACATGGCCGACCGGGAGGTCGGTTCGCTCTCGGCGACATAGTTACCGTATATCGTCTTTTTTACCCCCGGCTGCTTCGCTATCAGTTCCTTCATAACCTCGGGCGAGGGATTGCATTTCAGCCTCCCTTCCTGTCCGGCTTTTTCCTTGATTCTATCGAATGTTTCGACAAATTTTAACAGCTCTAATTCCTGCACGTCCGTCCCCCTTCAACATACGGCCTGGCGGCGTAATATTACCTTTACAGTATACCATTTTTCGCTGAAACGGTTATAATCAGATTGTAAGAATAGTCATGCAGGGAGATACAAATGATTCGCCGATGTACAAGTGCCGATACCGGGAGTATGTATACCATCATTAATGAATCTGCTAAAAAATACGACGGGGTTATTCCCGCAGACCGCTACCATGCGCCCTATATGCCGCTCGAAGAACTGCTGGCTGAAATGCAGAGAATGACGTTCGCCGGCTGGGAAGAAAACGACGGGCTGGTCGGCGTCATGGGGCTGGAACCGGTAAAGGATACAACCCTCATCCGCCACGCCTACGTACTGCCGGACTACCAGGGAAAAGGCATCGGCGGCAAGCTGCTCAAACACCTCATCGAAACGGTGAAAACGCCGGAACTGCTGGTCGGTACCTGGGCGGACTCATACTGGGCGATTGATTTCTACAGGAAACACGGATTCGTGCTTCGGGACGACAAGAATATGTTATTGAAGCGATACTGGGATATCCCGGACCGACAGGTTGAAACCTCGGTGGTATTATCCCTGGATATGGAGAGAGGTAAATGACGGAAGAAAAACAGGTACGAAAAGAATCGGCGAAAGCCCTTACCGATGAGATGAAAGAGTTCGTTCTCACCAGCCCGCTCAACCTCATGCCTGGCGAGGATGGGATGCCAATCTTTTACCGGCCGCTGGTTAAGTTCGCTGACGGGGACGATTCTCTGTTTACCGAGTATAAAACGATTATCGCCCCGACCCACATGACGCCGAGAGAGGTTCTGGCTCTCGCCACCGGCAAATCGCCTGAAGATCTCGGGGAAAAGATATCGGTCATAAGCTGGGTGCTTCCGGTACATCAAGCTACCCGGAAATCGAACCGCAAGGAATCCGAACTGCCCAGCCGGTTGTGGTCGCATACCCGCTGGTTCGGGGAGAAACTGAATGACGCATTCCGGCGGTATGTGGTCGACATTCTGAACGAACGGGGCTATCTGGCCGTGGCTCCGGCAATCCCGCCGTTTCTGAAGATGGAGAGTAACGAAAAAGGGCCGTTCTCCAACTGGTCGGAGAGGCACATCGCCTTTGCCGCCGGGCAGGGGTCTTTCAGTTTGTCCGACGGATTTATTACCGAAAAGGGAATCGCCCACCGGTGCGGAAGCGTCGTTACCGATATGCCCCTGCCGGTAACGGAGAGAACGCTGACTTCGCCGTATGCCAACTGCCTCTTCTATTTCGATGGCAGTTGCGGTAAATGTATCGGGCGTTGCCCGGCCGGCGCCATATCCGAAAAGGGGCACGATAAGGTAAAATGCGGAAAATACCTCGGGGAAATCGGTTATGCTGCCGTTACCCGGAGCGGCGAGTACGACCTCGAAACGAGCGTTGCCGGATGCGGACTGTGCCAGACGGGAGTGCCCTGTGAGAAAGGCGTTCCCGGCAGGATTCTGAGAAGCAGGGGAGCGTAGGGCGCTGAGAGTGATATCTGTTTTAAGGGAATAATTCGCCTTTCAGTCCGTCTCTGAAAAGAGTGCCCAGTTTCACCGGAGTGATACGGTTGGCAAGGTCGGTATTCGACTTAACATAAACACGAACGTAGTTGCCGGTGTAGCCGGACCACAGGCTGCCGGACTTTTGCTCCCACAGAACGTCCGTGATACGGCCTTTCAGCTTGTTCCTGAAGGTTTCGGCACATTCGGCGGCCGCCAGCCCCAGATTTTGACTACGCTGCGTCCTGATACTGTCTTCGACCTGGCCGGATATCGCCGCCGCGGCGGTGCCGGGGCGTTTCGAGTAGGGGAAGACATGTACCCGGGCAAACCCGATATTCCTGCATAATTCCAGGCTCTTCCGGAAATCCTCATCGGTCTCACCCGGAAAGCCGGCGATGATATCGGTGGTGACGGCGACATCCGGTACGGCCGAGCGGATGAGGGAAACGGCTTTCAGGAAATCGTCTGTTGTGTACCGGCGGTTCATCTTTTTCAGAACCGCGTCGCTGCCGCTCTGGAGCGAAAGGTGGAAATGCGGGCACATCCGGCGGTTGCTCCAGATACTTACCAGCTCCGGAGTGATTTCATGGGGCTGGAGCGACGAGACCCTCAGCCTTTCTATCGCTGTTTCCCGGAGCAGCCTTGCCAGCAGGGCGGTGATACCGGTTGCTCCGTCCCGATACGAACCCGGCTCGGTGCCGGTGAGGACGATTTCCTTCACCCCGGCTGCCGCTTTCTGATTGACATAATCTATAACCTGCGGCGCCGGAACGCTCGTCTCGAACGGCCTGACAAACGGGACGATGCAGAACGTGCAGAACCGGCTGCAGCCGTCCTGAATCCGGACAAACGACCGTGTCCGGGAAAGGTAATTCGGATTGCCATCATGGCCGCCTTTTTCCATGACGCCTGTGACGGCGAGGTAACCGGGGAGAATCAGCTTGTTCCTGTTGCCGGCGACAACCCTGACCCCGTCGATACCGCGAAGGTCGTCCGGCGCCCGCTCGGCATAGCAACCGGTGGCAACGAGTACGGCTCCCGGATTCGCCCGGTGAACCTGCCGGAGAAGGTGGCGGGACTTGGCGTCGGCCGTTTTTGTGACCGTGCAGGTATTGAGGATATAGAGTTCCGCCTCTTCCGGGTTTTCCACGATTTCATGCCCGGCGGCAGCGAACTGCCCCGCCAGGAACTCAATCTCTGCCTGATTCAATTTACATCCCAGGAAATCAAGAGTAATTTTCACGATTATTGTCCTGTATGATATTCATGCCTGAACCGGATGATTACCCGTCTGATTGACTGTATTCCACAAAATCAATTATACTAAGCCAGAAATACCCCCCGCAAATCAGGAGGATAAAACGTTTGGAAAATAACCACTTCAAAAGAGTTGTCATAACCGGCATCGGCTGTTTTTCACCGCTGGGAAATGATATCGATACGACCTGGAACAATCTTATCGCAGGAAAATCCGGCATCGGGGAAATCACCCTCTTTGATGCCTCCGTTTACGAAACCAGAATCGCCGCTGAAGTTAAAGGCTTCAACCCCAACGACCACATTGACCGCAAGGCCGCCCGGCGCATGGACCGTTTTTCCCAGATGTCCGTCGCCGCCAGCATGCAGGCGGTCGAACGGTCCGGTATAAAAATCAATGCCGAAAACGAAGACCAGATTGGCATCATCATGGGCAGCGGTATCGGCGGCCTGACCACCCTCTACGAGCAGACCAAGGTGCTGGTCGAGCAGGGCCCGAGCCGGGTCAGCCCGTTCCTTGTCCCGATGATGATTTCGGATATGGCCGCCGCCCAGGTCTCGATAACCCTCGGCATCAAGGGTGTTAACCTCTGCACCACCTCCGCCTGTTCGAGCAGTTCCGATGCTATCGGTGTTGCCTATGAGTTAATCCGGCGGGGAGATGCCCAGGCGGCTATCGCCGGCGGCAGCGAGGCAATCATCAACCCAATCGGTATTTCTTCGTTCAGCGCCCTGAAAGCCCTCTCCACCCGGAACGACGCTCCGGAAAAAGCTTCGCGTCCGTTCGATAACGACCGGGACGGTTTCATCATCGGCGAGGGCGCTTGCGCCCTTATCCTTGAAACGCTCGAGCATGCCCTGAACCGTAAGGCCGATATCCTGGCTGAAATCGTTGCCTACGGCGCCAGCGGCGATGCTTTCCACATTACCGCTCCGGCGGAAAACGGGGATGGCGCGATACGGGCCATGAAACAGGCATTAACCAAGGCCGGCCTCGAACCGAAAGATATCGATTACATCAACGCCCACGGCACCTCCACCCATGCCAACGACCGGGTGGAAACGATGGCCATCAAGGCGGTTTTCGGCGACCGGGCGTACCAGACGCCAATCAGCTCGACGAAATCGATGACCGGCCACCTCATCGGCGCTTCGGGCGCCATCGAAGCTTCGATTTGCGCCATGGTCATCCGCAACGGCATCATCCCTCCGACTATCAACCAGGAACACAAAGACCCCGAATGCGACCTCGATTATGTTCCCAACGAAGCGCGAAAGAAAGAGGTCACGACCACCCTGTCGAACTCGTTCGGCTTCGGCGGCCATAATTCGGTGCTGATATTGCAGAAATACAGAGGGGAGTAGGCTTGAGTCACAGCCGGTGGAATCTCCTTCCATCACCTCCTGAAGCATATTCGGGCAACTCCGGCTTGTCCCGGCTGGTTGCCCGGCTTCTCTATAACCGGGGGGTATCGCAGCCTCAGGACATCGAGTCATTCCTGGCCGCCGATGAAAGCCTGGCAGCCGACCCGGATTTGCTGCCGGGTATACCGGAAGCGGTCGCCCGCCTCTACCGGGCGCTGCTCAGCCGGGAAAAAATCGCCGTTTACGGCGATTTCGATGCCGACGGCATCACTGCTACGGCTCTCCTCGTCCAGGGGTTATCCCTTCTCGAATTCGAAGCGGTGCCCTATATCCCGAACCGGCTGACCGAAGGCTACGGGCTGAAAACCTCAGCCCTCGAAACCCTGAAAAGCCAGGGCGTCAGCCTGGTGGTGACAGTCGATTGCGGCATCACCGCCCTCGCCGAGGTGAAAGCCGCCCGGAAAATCGGCATGGACGTCATCATCACCGACCATCACGAACCGCCCGAAGAGATTCCGGCGGCGAACGCTATTATCAATCCCAAGCTGGGCGGCTCTCGCTATCCTACGCGGGAACTGGCCGGCGTCGGCGTCGCCTATAAACTGCTCCAGGCATTGTTCCGGGGGCTGGGAAAAGAAGACCGGCTCGATGGGCTGGTCGACCTCGTCGCCCTGGGAACCGTTGCCGATATGGTGCCCCTGCTGGGAGAGAACCGGTACCTGGTGAAGAAAGGCCTCGAGTTTTTGAATACCAGCCCGAGGCTCGGTATCCGTGAAATTATCAACCTGACGTCACTCCAGGCGGCCTGCCTCAGCAGCACCAGCATATCCTGGACTATCGCCCCCCGGCTGAACGCCGCCGGACGTTTGGAAGATGCCATGAGCAGCTACCGGCTGCTCACGACCGCTTCTCCGGACGAAGCCCGCGAGCTGGCAGCCTGGCTGGAGGAGAAAAACGCCGAACGGCAGAAACTGACCGCATCGACGCTTGAAAAGGCCCGGCAGCAGGTGCTTTCCCAGCTCGATGAGCCGCTGTTGATAGCCGGTGACGAAAGTTTTCCGGCGGGCATCGTCGGCCTGGTAGCGGGCCGGCTGATGGAGGAGTTTTACCGCCCGGCAATCGTTATCCGTTCCGGCGACCGCTACTGCGGCGGAAGCTGCCGGAGCATTCCCGAATTCAATATCATCGACGCTCTCACCCGCTGCGGCCACCTGCTGACGCATTACGGCGGGCACTCCCGGGCAGCCGGTTTGAGCCTGAAAACCGAAAACCTGCCGCGCCTCCGTAACGAGCTGCTGGAAATCGCCGCCGAAGAATTGAAGGATGTCGACCTCCGCCCCCGGATAGATATCGATACCGAGGTCGTTCTCGGCGATTTAGGGGGAGATACCTGGCCGATGATTCAGCTCATGGCGCCCTTCGGGCAGGGGAACCCGGTGCCGGTGTTTCTCAGCCGGAGCGTCGGCGTGGTCTCGTTCTCTACCATGGGCAGCGAAGGTGCCCACCTGCGGATGAAAGTGAAGCAGGGGAACATGAGTTTCGACGCTGTCGGCTTCGGCCTCGGCGGCTATGCCGGGGAAATCGGTTCCTCAATCGATATTGTCTACAACCTCGAGCTGGACACCTGGAACGGCAACTCGAAGCTCAGGCTCAATATTCTCGATTTTGAATAAACCATCTATCCTGAAAAAAGAGGTATAAGGAGGAATACAACCATGCCTAATCCCAATGGTCCCTATCCCGGACGACAGATTTTTCTCGGAATGACCGCTGACGAACGGCCCTGTTTTGCCTACCTGGTGACCGGGCGCAGCCCGGCCAGCCGCGAGAGAAAAGCCACCTTTGCGGAGAACGGCCTGATTATGGGGCCGATTGGTAACGAACCGTACGACTGGCTGCGGCACTACACGGCGGTGAAGACGGATAAAACGAACGGCGTCGCCGCGGTGACGAACGGCATCCAGACCGAGGCAATCTTCGAGGCGTACCGCCTGCTCTACAACACCCTCGGAGAGCCGGAACCCGGCTTGATGACCGCCCTCATGACCGGCGCCCGGTACGAACCGGACAGCCTCCACACCCCGAGAATCTCCGGCGTCATCACCTTCAGGAACGGGGAGAGTAAACCGGTCTTCATCCTGAGTATCGTAACTGATGCTCCTCCGGCGAATACCTGGGTCATCGAACCGCGAAAAGCCACCCTGGTTGGGGTTTCGACCTACACCGGCAACATGGAGAAACCGGCTGCTTTCGATGTCATGGGAACCCTGCCGGTGATTGAAAACAAGGGAACGACCGCCCGGGAGATAGCAGATTACCTCTACGAACTGTCCGCCGCTACCAATCAGGGGGACGATATCCGGGTCTGTGCCGTCGGCGGCGTCCTCGGTGACGATAACAGGACATGGGATGTCAAGGTGATTAACCGTCACAAATAATTACGATTAGTCAGGGAACAAGTGGTATCAAAGGGAGATTATTTGGAAATCTCCCTTTATTTTGCCCGAAAAAGCAGCAGTATCAGCCGCGAAAAGTGACTTTGTTAAAAAGCACAGAAAAATGAAAAGTACTGATATTGGTTTATGTGGTTTATTCTGGACAATCGTAGATGCGACTGTAAAAAAAAGCACAAATTATCAGGGTGTATCTTTTGAAATACCAGGAAAAAGCACAAAAATATAAGGAATAACAAGGTATTAACCGGTAGAACGCAGGAAAAAATGATGAAACAAGTATGACATACACAAAATGAGTGATATAAATAATAAATTATTGATACTGCACCCGTTTTTCTCTCTTATCAGCCTCCCTGGTGGAGCGGGTATTCTTTGATTGCTTCCAGGCATACTATTCCCGGGAGAAGGCGAAGCGTGACGGAATCAGATCTCTATAACAAATACGTATCAAAATAAAAAAAAGTATATGTAAGACTAACGGTGATGTATCATGGTAACGTACGTATATGTAATTGTACCGACGGTTTTCCTGTTAAGAACCCTGCCGAAGACTGGGTACCGGTTCCGGGAGTAAAAACCTGCCTGTTGGTATAGCCATGCATCATCAGTGTACAAGAAAAACATCCCGTCTTTAGAAAATCCTATGAAAAACTTAAGAAAATCTACAACTCTTTTCGGAGAATTTGTGCTACTATTTCGATACCGATATGACCTGAGAAGGTACCGAAGCGAGGTAGAAGCCTATGGAACAGCACAAGTGAATAGAAGTATTGTTCTTAAGGAGATTGAAAATGAGGAAACGGATTTTTACTATTGTTATTTTATTGATGCTGACCTTAGTGCTTGGTATTAATACTACTCCGGTAGCAGCGATGAGTTTAAAGACATTTATTACATCGGAACAAAAGATAAACGTTACAGTAACGATCAATGGTCTTGAGCAACAAGACATAGCTACTCTTCTATTGTCGCCAGAAATGGATGAATCAAATGAATCTGTAATTGCACAAAAGATTATCGTTGGAAATGGTAGCACTATTATAACCAATTTTTCCTTTTCAGTTAAAGATGGTAACTATCAATTGGTTCTTGCTACTTCTGACAAATACTACCGAGATCCCAAAGGTTACTTGTTTAAAGTGAAAAAAGGGAATATGGTAAACGTAAACAACCGTTCAATTATGTTCGAATTAATTCCTACTGAAAAAAGAGAATTTATTTCATACAGAGAACTTACGGCGGTTGTAAATACATCTGAATACAAGCGAATGCTTGATGAAACACCTGTTCAAATAGAATCCTTTATTGCACTTTCTTTACCCTCAAAGTCAAATCCGTCATCTAAAAATGATGGCTATCACTATACGGGAGTTCAAACTTGCCAGGACAATAAAGGTGTCTGGGGTAAAATGGATGTCGTTAATTGCGGTGTCCAACACGATCTCGAATACAGTTATGAGTTTGTATGTAATCGAGTCTATGCTTATGACAACTCTAACCATTGGATGGAAGTAGGATGGATAGAAGACTCACAGTTATCTGATTACCGGTATTTATATGAATACAATAGTACCAGCGGCGACTATCGGATAATTTTTAATATCTCTACATCAACACTTGAAGTAAGAGTCCATCAATATTCAAGCACTACATGGGAAGCGGAATGGTATAATGGCAGTTCCTGGATAAGAGTTGGCATAGAAGATATAGGTTTTTCTACTGCTACAGGAGCTCAAAACATTGGTGAGATAGTAACCACTAATGGCAGCCATCCCAATTTACCAACATGTTACACAACGGTTAATAAGCTAAATGTGGATAGTCAATGGGATAATTGGGATGATAGTTATGATACTGACGTAATTGACAATGTCGATCCTCCATATCGTTGTTACGTTAACACTGAATACACAAACTTTTATCTTTATACTCAATGATAAAACACTTATGAGTTGTAATTTACCGAATTAGTTCTTAAGGGAATCCTGTGATGATGTATCATCACAGGATTCATCTTTCGGATGGGCTCGTAAATTACCACTATTTTTACATAAATAATTACATTGAATTATTTAATGTACATAATTATTTGGGATATAGTGATTGGCGAGGAGTTAGAGAATGAAGAAAAAAGGATTGTTACTTTTTGTCAATACTTTGATTTTTATATTCATATTTACCGGATGTTCCGAAAATACTGAAGGTATCAAAGAAATCCGGCCTCTAACCGGTGAAGAAAGATCGGAATTAATTCAGACAGCACTCAATACCGATAACATGAAAATTCTCCTGGAAGAAAGAGAATCCTGCCGAATAACGCTGTACTGGGCTCTTTTACAACCCCATGACGTTGGAAAAGGTTACACAAAGAGAGGTCACTTTAATCTTGAATTCGAAGAAGACCCTGAGGAACTTGAGCGGTTCGAAGAAGCACTGGCAGAAGGAGCAGAAATATACATCAGTGTAAGAATAGAAGCAGGGGACCCGGTGGATGTAAGGTTGGATGTAGACATAAATCCCGATTCAATGAAAGTAGTTGATATAGACCACTATTCAATAAAAGCACCTTTAGAGTAGTAGCGGAAATGATTTCTCCGAATGTATTTCCATATTCGAATGGAAAAAGTCTGAATTTCCTGCAGTTGCATCGGCTTACTTTATCAGGAGAGGGTCGGATGGTACATCCCGCATGTCGTAGATTCCGCATGAGCGAAGTGAATCGGAAAACGGAGTGAATAGGGAAGAGATGAAGAGGAATTTATAGCTCTTTGATTTGTTTCTAGGCATTCTTGTAATTACCAACCAAAACCAAACAGAACCTCGGTTATTGACAATATGAATAATAAAGTGGTAAAAAAGAGAATGCAGAAGATTATACATATCAGTACAATAACATGTCTGTTGGCGGTTATGATTATCGGAATCGGATGTAATGCTCCTTCGGACTCAGAATCTCCGGAGTCTGTTGTCGAAACTGGATGTGACTTGTCTGAAACTCTTCCGGAATCCCGGCCTTCCGATTTCAATCTTATTTTCCAATATGGATATGGTGGTATCAACGGGGATGTACTGAATACGTTCAATGGAACCTATACAAAGTATCTGGGAAAAGACCCATCGGTTACCATAGACTTCATTTTATCTGACGAAGACATGGACGGAATCTATCAAAAGATGATAGAGACAAATTTCTTCTGTTATCCTGACAAATTCGTTATTCCCGTACCCGAAGGTGAGCTTGTCAGTGGGACGTCTGAATATCAGGGATATTATTTCAGGGTAGAATGTAACCACCGGATAAAGGTACTGGAATGGAGAGACAATATTCTAAACAAGAATGATGATGCCATGAATTTAAGAGGGGTTATCATCCGTATCATCAGGATAATCCAATCCAAAGACGAATACTGGGAGTTACCCGCGCCTAAAGGATTACATATATAAGCATTATCCGAACTAATCGTCGATAAGTTCCTGACCATTTCAAGGTACGATGCGATATCCCCGATTACTTGAATGACGGAATTAAAAATGAAAAACGCATCTTCCATACTACACATAGTTGCTGCAACATTTACCGGTTTTGCTTCGCAGCTACTTCTTACTACAAAAATCGGAGTGATGTCACACTCCAGCTCGGGAGTATCTGTAACTACGGGGCTTCCTCCTCCTAGTTCAATAGTAGAGACTATACTACTTGTTTTCGGGGTTGTTATCGTCATTTGTGCTGTATTTCAGCGAAGAGCCGGTATCATTTTCTCGAACCGACAAATAACCTCAGGGTCAATAATAGCAGTTATCGGTTTGGGTTTCACTATTCGCGCTGCATCTCTTGGGTACGGAGAATATTCGTTGTTTTACTATATAATGTTTCTCCCATTCATACTCAGTGTCTTTACTTTTGTTACCAGTATTCTCCAGCTTATCTGGCTTAAGCAACAAAAAAAGAATCTATACTAAAATTCAAATAAGCTGTTTTCTAAAAAATAGGGCTTAATCATAAATGTTCTTTATAGCATACCTCACTGTCTTTTCATACGCTTATTTGTTCTATATGTTGCGTATGTGTGTTGCCGTATTATTTGTGATACTATAGGGCTTGATTCATATAGGGAATGGGTGTTATTCGAAGGACGACGATATATGAAGATATTTGCTTCGGCAATGCTGCTGTTAACGCTGCTGTTTGCTGCCGGTTGCAGTCCTTACCCCGGGCCGCCGAGGTATTCCATTTATCATCCGATTGCCGTCGCCGGTGATTCGGGCGAGGTTTTCATTACATACCAGATTAACTACGGCAGTGACTTTAACTATAAGAGAACCTCTTATATTCAGAAACTGGGAGAAAACGGGGAGAAACTCTGGGGTGAGACCGGAACCGAGCTTTCTTCCGACTGGGGTTATTATGACGGTTTTAGCGACCTTGTTTTTGCCATGCCGCTTTTGAATGATGACGGCAGCGTATCCGTTATCTCATCAACTATAGACAGCATCGTGTTTCATAAACTGGATGCAGACGGGATACCCGTCTTTTCCCCGGTGACGCTGGCAACATTTTTCGGGAAAACCCCTTCCCTGAAGGTCATGAAAGATGACCGCGACGGAGCCTTCGCCGCCTTTATTTCGGGTAACAACACTATCGGTCTCCTGCAGGTTGACAGCGAAGGGGTTCTTCTCCGGAGAACGGACATCGAGGCTCCCGGGCTGGATTATCACAAGGATTTCGGTATGGAATGCGGTTCTTCCGGTAACCTTGTGATTTTCGGTAAGGATGGCGAATTCCGCTCCAGCCCCGGAGATGAAGACCCGCCTGTTTACTGCAATCCTGTAATAGTGAATGCCTCCGTTCGGAAGAAATTCATAAATCGAAAATATGAACTCCGGGCGCAATGCTTCGATGAAGCCGGTCGCGAAGTATGGAATGAAGAGGGGGTTCTTGTATCATCTATCCGTCCTTATTGGGTATCCGGCCAGGAACCGGCCCGGATTATCCCCGATGGCAACGGCGGCTTTTACGTCACCTGGGCGGCCGGAAAAACCATGAAAGACGAAACAGCCTCATATATTCAGAGAATCAACCCCAACGGCGAACGGCTGTGGGGAAAAGACGGGATACGGCTGGACCAATAATACGCTTTCATACACTGCCTTGTCCTTTCACTCGCTTACCCGTTCTATATGTGGTGTATCTGCTCGTGGCGGGCGATAAATGGGGAACGGTAACGCTGCTTCACTTCATTGTAGACTGACCAAACAAGCAGATAGCGGCAGATAGTAATCTGAGAAAACTCCCTCTCACTATCCCGGGAGATGGTCAGGGTGAGGGGGATACACGGACGTTGTTACTTCTCGCCCGAATTTCCGTCGTCCCTTACTCTTCTCCCTCGCTATTCCCTTCCTTCTCAGCCGGAGGCAGTTCGGGTACTGTTTCGTCCTGTGCATCATCCGCTGCCATTACCGGTACTTCCGGCTTGCCCCAGCGGGTTTTCATGACCAGTATCGGGATGATGATGAGGAGGAGCAGGATGCCGATTATCTGCGCCTGATGGAGGCCGAAGAGGAAATCGGTCCCTTCCCTGAGGAAGCCGTTGATGATTCTCCAAACCGAGTAGAGGCAGAGGTAAATCATGTAGAGGGAGCCGTCCGGTTTAATGCGCCCCCGCAGGAACATGATAATGCCGAATGATACCGCCAGGAAAATAATCTCGTAAACCATCGTCGGATGAACAGCGTAAGTCATCGGCCCGTACGTTTCTGGGTGGGTGTAGATAATACTCCAGGGGAGCGAACATTCGTCGCCGTAGCAGCAGCCGTTGATGGTGCAGCCGATTCTCCCGATTATCTGGGCAAGTATCAGGCCGGGGGCCACGATATCTGAGAAATAGCCGAAATCGAATTTGGTGAACCGGCTCGTTATCAGGATGCCGAGGGTGCCGCCGAGAATCGCTCCCCAGATGGTCAGGCCGTCGCCGCCGATGATTTCTCCCGGAAACCGGCTGTAGTAGCTCCATAAATCGATAACGTGAATCGCCCTCGAAACAATCACCCCGGCCGGGATACCGACTATGGCTGCGATGAGCACCATGTCGGGCGTAATTCGCTTGTACGGGTCTTTCCTGACGTGCCAGATTAACCATGCTACCAGCACGGCAATACCGAGCGCCACCAGCACCCCGTACCACCGGACGGTACCGAATATGACCGGATTTACCCCAATTTCTATCATGCGTTATCCGATGAACGGCCCCTTGCCGGGCGCCGTCTCTTTCCTGTTTACTTTTTTACGGGCGTATTTTTTCTTTTTAATCTGCTCGCCGACCCATGAGCCACCCAGCCCGCCGACGAACATCCCGGCGACAATTCCCAGGAATATACCGCCGAGACCGGCGGTTGACGCTCCGATTATCGCTCCGGCGGTACAGCCGACAATGATACCGGCGACCGCCCCGATATATACCCAATAGTCCCGTGGGTCCCGGTGCGGCCTTTTGCCGTTACCACGCCCGCCTGAAGCCAGGGTTTCCCGCTCTACCGTCTCCCGGAACTGGAAAGGATTCTGATAGAGGTGGAGGGCGATTCCGGGTACGCCGGTCATGGTCTGACTGTATTGTACCACTGTTTTCTATACTCCTGCACTCGGTCCGTCGTCGGCTTCCTGCTGTTTCTTCTTTTTCAGCCGGCTTCCGATAGAGATGCCGGCCAGGCCTCCGGCCAGTATCCCGCCAAAAATGCCGAGGACTACCATGTGGTTGCCGAAACCGTGATAGGCGATGAGGAATCCGGCGACGCCGCCGAGGATGATGCCGAGAAACGTCGCCCCCAGCAGGTAGCTGTCGCCTTTTCCCGGCTTTGGCGCCTGGTTCGGGTCGCGCGGGTCACGGTCTTTTATCCGGGCCTCACCTTCAACGGTTGTCTTGTAGGCGAACGGGTCGAAAAAATGCATGAAAACCAGAAGATAGAGGAAACTGCGTAACCTGTTTTTGTTCATACCATTCACCTCCGGTACGGTCATCATTGTATTGTCCGGTACTTCACTGATAACCAATACCTTACTGAAACAATAGTCCATTCCGGTAGTATTCGTCAAGTTTTCTGGTTATTCCGTAAACGAAAATATCGACAACCTGTTTCTCGTCACCACCGCGAAGTAGCGGCCGTCAGGCGAGGCAGCGAAGTAGTAGATGCCTTCGGATACGTCCGCATAGGCTGCTTCTTCGTTACCATAGAATAAACTGATTCTTCCCGGCGGAACCGCCATTTCGTAGTATTCCGGCCATTCGGTAAAGAGATAGTAGTAACCTGCTTTATCGGTTACCTGAACCCGCCTGTCGTCAGTAAACTTGTTTTCTAGAAACATCGTGCCGTTTTCGGCGGTGAAGTAGCCGACATAATGTTCATTATCACTGCTCTGTATCCGGAGTGCCAGCAGTTCGCTGCCGTTATCCTGAATTCGGCTGAGGTGGGGACTGCCTGTCAGGGGAACCTCTGCCGACCAGACGATACTTCCGTCATACGAATACTTCTTCAGTCGTGAATTCAGTACATTGGTGCCGTAGTAAACCGCCAGGCCGTTTTCGACCAGGCAGGCTTCGTATCTATACCGGGTGATCAGGTAGTTCATCGGCAGGGTATAGAGAACTGCTCCGGCGTTGTCCGTAATCAGGTAATCCGGCGGCCCGTCATTGCTTTTCTTCGCTTCGAAGAGCAGCCTGTCTTCGTAACGGTCTTTCAGATGTACTATCTGGTAAATACCGGCCGTACCTGCCGGCAGGAGCCTGTTCGTGGGAATCGATGCCGGTTCCAGGTCGCTTTCCGGAATTTCGGACAACTCACGACCGGATACATCGAACTGCTGAGTGCCGTACCTGACGTCTCCGCTATTAGCTATGGTAAGAATGACCGGAGCATCCTTTCTCGGTTCGCCGATACGGACACTCGCCTCCTGCTTGAAGCCGGAATACGAAATTATACCGGTTGACAGCTTCATTACCTCCGGTTCAGCCGGAGTGGTCGTATCCCGGTTGACGATGACGGCGAAGATTGTTTTCCCGGTTGTTGAACAGGCATGCACTTCGATACTGATGAGCGTTAACTTGGGACGATAGAATCCTAAACTATGGACTTCACCGCTTACGTGAATAATATCCGCTCTTTGTATCTGTTGTGTTGTCGAAGTTTCTGTTTTGTTGTGTATATTAAAGTCGTCGAAGTCGAAATAGCTCGTCTCGGAATAGACCTGATAACCTTTGCCGGTCAGTTTGCTCCGGTACCATTTCAGAATCGAATCCGGTTCAGCTTCCGAGGTATACTGCCGGGATACGGTCTCGTAGACGATTTCCGGCGGCCGGCCTTCGACCTGAGGTGACAGCGGCGTTGAAAACGGCTTGAACCCGGTCCCATCTTCCGTGGTCATGGCTGCATCAGGATAGACCGGAAGTCCGGCGAGTACCTTTTCCGGTATGAGGTTATCTTCGTTAAAAGCATCGCCGGAGGTCCGGTTACAGGAAGCCCCGGTGAACAACAGCGCCATGGCGGCTGCCAGCAATAGAATTTTCAACACTATTCTTTTCATAATCGATTATCAACCTCCGGAAGGAACGCGCATAAAATATCGCAGGTACACAAAAATCCCTCTCATTCTCCCTTTTAAAGGGAGAAGCAGAACCATCAACCTTACTCAACACCTCCGAAGAGGGATTTTGGGGCCCGCCTTCCGGGATATCCTATTCTCACCTTCTTCTCCACGGACATAGTGATTCAGTTCTCATTCCAGTAAACAACCGTCTCGGCCAGGCTGATATCTTCATCGAGAAACCATATTTCGTTAGCTCTTTCACCCGGCAGCATCGGAGCCGCGGCTGTCGTGGATACCGGTTTATTCGGGGCAAGTTTCAACAGGCTTACGGTACAATGCTGGTTTTGACCGCTGAACATAATTTCCTCCAAAGGCAGAAGTTCTCCTTTTTCAAGATGAAACAGGTCAGCCTCGCTTCTTCGGTAAACGAGACTACCGGCTTGAAATGAGATAATCATCCTTAATCCTCCCTCACCCGTTTCAATGGAGTCCAGTCCGTACATATCGATTTCCTCGAACACCGATGCCGGATGCCGGCTGACGATAATATCATCGATTTCATAACTTTTTACGGAAATCCTGCTCCTGTGCCCGAAACCGACGAAATACACGCATGGTTTTCCGTTGTTATTTCTTCCCGAGAAGGTGAAATCCAAAAATGAGAGTTCACCATCCGGCTCGACATTCATCGAAAACGTCCCCATTTCTGCGCTCGGTTCCTGGATAGCTGTTGTAGCTGCGATGGTATTCCATAACTCTGTAAGAGTGAGTTCATGTATGGAGCTGTTTATTTGAGAAGACCACTGAATGTTGTTGCAGCCCGGAATAAAAGTGACAACAATGATTGACAGCAGGCACAGCCCCGCCAGTAGTATACGTCCGGGTTTTCGTTTCATCGGTATCTCCTCGCTATGTTATTCGGTTCTTTCTCCATCGAAAAATTCCTTCAGCGCTTTCTCCAGCACCCGGTAATACGTTATTTCTTCCTCTCCGTAATGGCCGGAATTGATATACACCGGCGAGGTGACGGCAAGGTACAAAGGACTTTCGTCGTAGTAAACCGGAATATCCCACGAGTATTGCTGCTGCTGTTCGATTTTTTCCATGCGGGCTTCTTTTTCAGCGATGTCGTAGAAAAAGAGCCGCAGGCCGGGAACAATCGGAGTGTTCGCCGGGTCGGCCGGCAGGGTGAACGAATTGACCGTATCTTCGAAAATCAGGACGAAAAGCGGTTCTTCCAGTCCCTCCGGCGGATTCATGTGTCCTTCATGGGTACTGAGGCTCATTTCCCAGCCTTCCGGCAATGCCTCATAAACGCCTTTGAGGAAACCGACGAATTCCGGCCCCTGCCGGTTTTTCGCGAATACGACCGAATCGGCCTTTTCGAGGTCGTTCCCGGTGAACCACCATTCGCTCGTCACTCTGAATCTGCCGAGGGCGAAAGGAGCCGCTTCTTCCCGCTCGTAGGACCGGTCAACCTGAATCTGTACTGCCACGGCGTCCTTCGGGAAAGAAGCTTCCCGCAGCGGCAGTAATTCACCGTCATCCAGCCGGAACATATCAGCGTAGTCATACTGCCGTTCATTGTAGATATTCTCGATTCTTACGCCGACACTCCGGGCGCTATCGATAACTGCCTCTACCCCGAGACGGTCAAGTTCGGCGAAGGTTTTTGCCGGGTCATACCTGAGGCCTATGGGCGGTAGAATATCTTTCGTGCCCCGGCCGTTCCATTGCAGTTTTCCCCTGGTATCCGTATCAACCCTGTAAAAGATATCATGCCCCGCGTTATCGATAGAGCTGAATCTGGCAGAACCGGACATTACTTTATCATTCTTGATTCGCAAATCGAAGGACTGAAGGTGCGTCTGGTTGCCGCTTGCCCCCGTGGTTTCCTGAATCTCATCCCACAAACCGGTGAAAGAAAAGTCCGTGACCGGCATCAGGTACGGCTGTTCCGGGGGGGTGCAGGCGGTGGTGATACCTGCAACCGTTAATAGCATCAGAATCAGCGAATACAACGTTACTTTCATCGTTCAATCTTTCTCGATTTCAATAGAGTCCATCCCCCGCTGGCGGTAATGACCGGGCCGAGGCAGAACATGCCTATTTTCCACGCGTTCATCCCGGCAACCCATCCGGGGTTATGGCGGACTTCGACGGCTCCGGGGAAACCTTGTATTACCTTTGTTGATGCGTAATTCGGCCAGTGAGGCTCATAGCTTGTCACGAACATAATCATCAAGGCCAGGAGGAGAGCACCGAAAACAACCTGGGCGATATCCAGCTTCCTTGTTGCCTGTCCCCGGTAGTTTTTAATGAGCCGCGATACCCCGCAGCCGGTCACCAGTATTCCAAGCAGCGGGTAACCGGCCGTCCAGATAACCAGCGCCGGCGTAACCGCCCATGACGGGCTGCCTATAGAACCGCCGATGATTACTCCGTTGATATCCAGAATTTCCATCCTGTAATATCCCGGCTGCACCAGTCTGATGAATATAAAGTAGGAAGCAATCAGCAATGCTCCGGCGGCTATCTGAATTATCGATATTTTTTTCATTTACTTCTCCAGCCTCGTCGCGTAAACGATTGGCTTTTCTCCTATACTCCGGTTTTTCCCACCCGCAGGGCATCAGGGTGCCGGTAGATTTTACCCGTGAAGGTGAGGGCGTAGAGCCGGTTGTTTTCGGTGATGACGATATCGACGAACGGGTCGCCGCCGCTGTCCAGCCGCGCCGTCCAGGTTGCGCCTCCGTCATTCGTGTAGGAGAGGTGCTCGCTGCCGGCCAGCCAGCCGGTCGTGTTGTCGGTCATGATGACGGCTTTCAGCCATTTTTCCGGCGGGGAGGGCGCAGCCGCCCAGGTTCTGCCGCCGTCGGTGGTATGAAGCAGGGTTGCCGTCGCTTCCCACAGGGAACTTGCCATGGCGGTGGTGGTAATCCAGCCTTCCTGCTTATCGATAAAGTAGATATCGGTAAAGAAGGTACCGCTTGCCAGGGAGACGTCCGGTTGTGTTTTATTCCAGTTTTTCCCGCCGTCGGTGGTGCTGAGGACGGAACGCTCGCTGATTATCCAGCCGGTTTTCGCATCGATGAAAAAGACGGCCGCCAGGTGCCGGGTCGTCCCGCTTTCCTGTTTTTCCCAGGTTGCCCCGCCGTCTCTCGTCCGGAGTATTGTCCCGACGTTGCTGACCAGCCAACCGTTCCGCCGGTCGGTAAAAAAGACGTCCAGGTAACCGCCTTTGCCGAGTAGTTCCGGTTTCTGCCATTGCCAGTTTTTCCCGCCGTCAGACGTGGCGCCGATGCTTGCCTGAAGACTGGCAATTACCCCCTTTTTATCATTGAAGAAATGCAGGCAGGTCAGGTCGTTCTCCGTCCCGGTTTCGACCTGGTACCAGGTATCCCCTCCGTCCGGGGTGTGGAGGAGCAGTCCGGCGCTGCCGCATGCCCAGCCGTTATTGTCGTCGGAAAAATAGAGATCTCTTAGCTGGCTGCCGTTATCGGCTTCATAGACCAGTTCCCAGCCGCCGGCGGATGATTCATCATCGTTTGTTGCGGCTGTATCAACATCCTTGGTACAACCCGCCGAACCGGCCAGCAGTATCGCCAGAATGCAAATAGTCAGCTTTGTTTTCATTTATCCGTTCTTCCAGTCGATAAGTTCGCTCAGCACCAGCATGTCGTCGTGCGGCATGCCTGCCCATGCCCGGTCGCAGCTTCCCAGCGGCAGGACGCTCGAAACCCCTCTCGCGGCTATCCTGTCCCTGAGTTCGAGCCGGCGTTCTTCGGGGTACACCCCGGCCGTTGAGACGTACCGGCTGAGGTAGTTCAAAGCTTCCTCCAGCTTCGGCACCGGCCTCACTACCACCAGCCGGCTCATCGGATGGTCGAGGATATCGAACTCGCCGGGAACGACCGCTACGCCCGATGAAAAATCACCGTCTTTCGTGTTGATGTGCCAGCCGGCGCTGAGGTACTTCCCCCGCCGGAGCCGCTTTATCCGTCCGAGGGCTGACGGAGCGATGAACCCGGGGGCTTTCGCGTCCCATTCCGCCAGGATGTTCCGGAGTATTTCAGCGTACTCGTTCGCCTGTTCCTCCGTCCCTTCCACGTACTGGACCAGCGAGGAGGTACAGGCCTTCTGGTCGTATATCATGACGTCCGCCGCCGCCAGGGTTGCCGCTTCTTCGAGGTTGCCGAACGCTTCTTTCCCAATCAGGCTGACGCCGTAGCGCGGGTTGAGGGTGACGATTCTGGTGAAGAGCGCTCTCGATTGCACCGAGGTGACCGCTTCCGGAGAACCCCAGACGATTATCCGGTCGAAGACTCCCGATGAGAAAAGCCGGTCTTCGATTGCCCGGTCGCCGCCCTGCCAGTAGACGAACGAAAGGTTGCGGGTAATCGGGTGGTCGGGCACAGCTGCCGCCGCCAGGGCGAACAACGCTCCCGGCAGCACCGCCCCGAAGGGCAGTTTCACCGCTGAACAGGACTTGGTGAGAATCGCCCGTACCGCCGAAAGGAGCGGTACTTCCGGCACGTTTCCGGCGGTGATGTGCAGTTGCCGGGTGGGCATCGCCCGTACCGTCGCTCCGCCGGCGCTGTTTGTGTTCACCCAGCCTTCGAGGAAAGCGCTGCCCGGTATCCCTCCGAATGACAGCTCGTTGTCAATCATCTGCCGGGCCTGTTCCCGACTGAAAACCGATTGCATGCCGGCAAGCCACTGCTCGATGAAAACATCCGGGTACTCGGATGTTTTCCGGTAGAGCGCCAGTACCTCCACGGCAATGAGAAAATCTTTCTCCAAAACCGCCATAATTTCTTCCAGATAGTCGAGGATTGATTCGACCGGCAGCGAATACAGTTCATCCGCCGGTTTCGAGGTATCCGTTTCGATGATGTCCTCGGGCGAAAAAACCGGCATGACCGAATAGAGGTAATCGCCGGTATACTTCATCGTCTCGCGGTCGATAATCCTTTCCCGGATAACCTGCGCTTCCGGCAGCCGGGCGTAGACGGCGTCCTTTTCTTCCCCCGCAAAAGCCTGCTCTATCTGTTCTTTTGGAATTTCCGGAGGAACGGACAGCCTGCCTTTGATGAGAAACGGCACCCGTATGACGCCGTTATCGTTCTTCAGTAATCCGTACCTGTCGCGAAGTTCTTTCATAGTGCGCTTCCCGTCATACCTGCATTGAACTCATGATGCCGCCGCAGCCTTTTACTTCGCTCCCGGCAAGGCGCCCGATTTCCGTCACTGCGTACCCGCTCAGGCCGCAGGGGCAGGTACCGTTCACCAGCCGGACGACGTCATTGGTGATAAGGAAACCGGGGTACGAAACGGCCATCGGGTCGAGAAATCCGTAGATTCCCCGGATATCGTCGCCCTCGACCGGGTTCAGTTCTTCATCGAATATCACCGGTTCGATGACCGGCGGAATATGAAATCTGCCGTGACCGCAGCGCAGGGTCAGGACGTTGCTTTCCGTCATCGAATAGCCTTCCAGTATCATTGCTTCCGGAAGGTTCAGCGAATCGCCCATCAGAGCGACGAGCGAGGCTCGGTCAACCGCCTCTCCGGCGAAGCTCTTCCAGCCGCCGCCGAACAGGGCAAGGCTGCCTTTTTTCAAAGCTGGTTGCCGGTTACTCCCGGATATGAATTCGCCCAGTTCCTTGAACTGGTACGGCGCTCCGAATATAAACACCTTTCGTCCGGCTTCGGCGGAGGCGTTAAGGTTTTCGGTTATCCGGCGGCAGTTTTCTCTGCTGCGCCCGACAGCTTCATCCTGCAGCGCCTTGACCGCTTTCCGTTCTTCGTCGTTCCGGGCACCCCGGGTAAGAGCACGCAGGGCGCTGCCGGTGATTTCGATATCGTAGAGGTACGAAACCCTGCCGAATAACGGCGCCAGTTCGGTTATCAATGCCTGGTTTCCCATCCGGCCTCCCCGGAAGCCGAGGAACACCGCCTCGAAATCGGTCAGCCCGCCGCTTCCGGCCAGGCTGCCGAGCCGGTCGGCGGACTTCAGACGGAGAGCCGATTTCGCCAGTTTACCTTTGATTGAATTCCCCAGTATCTTCGGCGCCAGCAGGGGGGCCAGGCAGGAAGTGTTGAAGTGCGACGCCCGCTGCCAGTCCTCTTTTTCGCGGGGAACGAAGGAGAAGGTTCCGGACGTCCCCGAACTGTAGACGACGTGCACGCCGGCCATGCCGAGCCGGTCAATCCAGCCGTCGATACTCGTCACTCCTTCGGTATCGACTTTGATTTCCCGGTGAAACAGCCCGGTGAGCCAGCCGGTCATACTTTCATAATCATTGTTGTCGAGCCACGACTGCCGGTAACTCTTGAAGATATCGGCGGAGAGCATCAGCTTCTTTTTAAGGGTATCGATGTCCGTCTCCCCGTCACAGCCTTCCTCTTCAGCCAGCTTTCGGTAAAGAGGTATGGTTTTCAGGTAATGACGGTGGTTCAGCCGAATCGCTTCCCGCCTCAATTCTCCAGCCCTTACCGCGTCATACTTCTTACCTGACGCCCAGTCCTGCGAAACCTTCGTCAGTTGTGCAAGGATGTCTTTTATATCCATACCATCGGTACCTTTTTCTTATTCATGCAACAGCAGCGCTACTCCTGTTGTTATCAGCTTTTTCATTTTCCGGTTCATTGCTCGAGCCTCTCTATCAGGGCAGTTCGCACACGTAATGGAGCACCTCGTTCGTGCCGTCTCCGGCGAAGATGAGCAGGTACAACGGTGTGTCATCCGACCGTTCCTTGTGTCTCGAATAGTCGATGACGGTTTCCCAGGTGCCGGTGTTGCCTTCGGTTACCGGGGTTCCGGAATCAGCCCCCGTCTCGCCGTAGCCGCCTTCTCCGGGGTGGATAATCCGGAGGTTTACCCTGGGTGACGGGCTTTCGGACGTCACCTCGAATTTCACTTGGACCGTCGAATCGGAAACATGGCGATACTCGACAGTCCCGATTCTGATGGCTCCTGCCTGCTCCGTTTCGATGACTTCGTCAGAGTAAAAATGGATTGATGGCTCGTTGCGGTACTCGAACCGAATCGAGCGATTTTTCGCCTCTCCGCTAACCGTCAGGTAGTCACCGGCAGAGAGTTCGCCGTTTCCATCGGTATCGGAAAATGCCAAATCGTATGCCGGTTTCACCCCGTTAACGGCTGTTAACGGCGCAGGAAACGAGTCATTATCGAAAGACACCGAGATATCTTCCAGCGGCAGAGGAGCGGTCCTGCCCGGCGGCAGAAAGAACAGGTCATTCAGAGTCACCTTGTATGTGCCGTCAGGCATTCTTTCTACCAGTGTGTCCGTGTAGATGTGCCGGTAGACCGGCTGCGATTCCCGCCGGACAGGCGGTTCGGTGCGGTAATCCCAGTCATAGGTGCTTTTTTGCTCCCGGTAATAGCCGGTCTGAACGCCGTCCTGGAAAACGCAGACGTACATGACATAAAACCTTGTGTCGTACAACCTCGTTACCGCTATCGGCAGTTCGATGGTTTCCTTGCCTGAGGCGGGAAGGGAAGCTTCGGCGCTGCCTTCGTAAAAGGGCTGGTCCGACATCGGCTCGTTGAGCGTCCAGGTGCAGGTTACCTCGACGGGTTCGTTTTTCAGGTTGTTCAAGCTGAAGCGAAAAACAAAGGCCGATTCGTCACCGGCAGTGCACCAGGCATCGGTGACTTCGACGCCGGCGACAAAATCGTCACCGGGCGCCAGACACGGCCGGTTTTCGACAGCCGGGGGAGATTCCGCTCCTTCGGAGTCCGTCCCGCTGCAGGCGGTCGCCAGGAAACAGACCAGCAGGATAAGGAAAAGCAGGGTAATACTCTTTATTCGTAAAGTCATAACGTCTTCATTGTCCTCTATTCATACGTTAGCCCTCGTTCAAGGGAATACTGAGGGTCATGTGGACGGCATCGACAGTGGAGGGTATTTTACTGCCGGCGGCGATGAGAATATCGATGTCTTCCGGGAGTTCCCTGCCGGATAACGCCGGAGACAGCTCGATAATCAGGGTACCTGTTCCGCCCTGCGGGTTAGCTTGCCCGGCTATGTGTGAGGTGCGCCCGACCTCGACAATCACCGGCCAGGTCACCGTTTCATCAGCGGTTTGCAGGCTGACCGTGTAGATTTCCGGAGCCGGGTTTCCCTGGGGGTAATCGGAAACCACCGTCGCCACCTTCCACCCCTGAGGGATATTGAAACTGACACCGCCGAAATCCTCGGTATCGATTTCTACCCGGGCGACAATCTGGACCCTCATTTCCTCCGGGTTATCCCTGTCTCCCCTGACGAATACCGTTCCTTGAGTAAAGGTAGTCAGGCCGACCTCTTCGGCGCTGAGGTAAAAACCCCGGTAACTAAGCACATCACTGTTCGTCGAAGTGCTGGGTATGCCTGCACTTCGGCAGGATATCGACCCCCCGACAACCATGAGTATTCCAATGCCAGCCAGTAGATAATTCAGGTAACGTTTCATTATTTCCTTTCTTTTACTTCAGCCCGAGCCTGACGCCGTCTTTTCCCCACAGCGGTTCGCCCTGAGCGCTTATTTTTTGGACCCATGAGGTTGTCTTCGCCTTGATGGTGCTGCCTGATGCCCAGGCGATGATGAAGTTACCCCGGCCGTCCGGTGAAACCCGTGCCGGCACCGAGTACTCTCCCCAGTAGGGAGGAGCCGATGAAACGTCTATGCCTTCGTCTCCCCAGAGCTTCGAACCATTGCTGTCTATTCTCTGGGCACAGAGGCGTTCGTCATTCCAGGCGAGCACCGCTCCGCCGTCATCGTCGCCGGCGACGGTGAAGTACAGGACGCTTCCGGACAGGGCCAGTTCCCGTCCTTCCCCGGTCCAGGCGATGGTGCCGGAGGCGTCAATCTTCTGCCCGTAGATACGCCGTATATCCGACCATAAAATCAGGAACGTTCCCGGCTCGCTTTCGACAATCTGCGGATTTTGTATCCGGTCGCTTCCGGTCACGAGCCGCCCGCCATCCTGCCACACAGGTTCACCTTGCCCGTCAATCCGCTGGGCGAACAGCCGGTGGCCGGTAATGCCGCCCCGGTCTTCGGTAAAAATCGCTTCCGCCCAGATAACCACCGCTCCGCCGCTGCCGTCGGCAACAATCCGGTTTTCGAAATTATTCGTGAACGACCCGGGGTTGTTCTCGTCGGTCAGCCGCAATCCGCCGTTTTCGCCGACAATCGCACCGTTTGCATTAACGACCTGGACGAAGAAATCCCCCTCGCTGTATGGCGGCCGGTCTTTCCAGATAACGAAATCGGTGCCGTTCGTATCGACCGCGATATCGAACCTGTCCGCTTCCTCCGAGAGAGAGGTTGTCCACAGCAGGTCGCCATGAGTATCTATTCTCCGAAGGGTGAGGCGGTCTTCTTCCGAAACAGAGATGATAAGGGCGCCTCCCGCCCGGTCGCTGACTGCTTTGAACCGGTTCGGTAACACTTTTTCCCCGGATACCGGCACTTCGCCTTCCGGCCAGATGGAATCACCTTTCGTGTTCAGTTTTTGCGCTTTCAGGCCGTCATCGAGCGGGTAGACGGCGATGAGATTCCCTGCGTTGTCGGGTATCAGCGCGGCGCATTCCCGGTCGCTGCCGTAGAAACCCCACTGGCTCGTACTTAACTCCAGCCCGTTGGTACCCCAGAATCGGGCTTCACCGTTCAATTCTAACCTTTGAAGGTACGTCTCCCCGGAATTCCCCCGGTTGACCTGGTAGCTGACGAAAATGCTGGAGTTGTTCGGCAGCGTCAGCAGGCTCGGGTTCGCCACCGAGTATTCCGGCGGTCGGCCGTCTATTGCCCCCGGACAACCGGCGAGAAAGGGTACCCCGATGAGTAGCAGCAGTAGTATCGGTAGTATTTTTCTCATGAACGACCTCTCGATGCACGAGCGCGTTTTTTCATTTTTCTGTATTCCATTTATCCCTCCGGCATTATTTGTTTTGAATCAGTTCTTTCACTTCAATACCCTCTTAATAACCAGGTAAGGCTGTTTGCACCCGTCGGGTAGCTCTTCATACAGGCGGCTGGCGAGCGGAGAGTTGATGCCAGGAAAAACCTCGCCTTCAATCGTAATCGTTTGTCCGTTTTTGACAAGAACGGCCCCTGATTTATCTGCAATTTCGAACGTGCCGTCCTGTATCCGCGCTTCATACTCTGCCGGCCAGATGACAGCACACTCCATTCCATAGCCGTCCATGTCAACGATGAAAACCGGATACCTCATGAAATGTTGCTCGCTGTAATTAGCTTGCAGTTTCCCGGTGAGTAGCTCACTGCGGCCGGTCTTTTCATCGATCAGCGGCCTTTTATGGAATGTATAGAAATCATGTCCCTGATAAGGAGTGATTTCGATACTGAAGAGCTCGGATGAAAAATTCAGGTTCAGCCTGGTCCCGTGGCCCTGTATAATAAAAGGGCTTTCGAAGTCGTCCGGCAGCGAATCCTTCAGGTATTTGTTTACTTCTTCGACTGTTGCCAGTCCCCCGCAGGTCATGTAAACCTCTTTACCTTCCTGCGCCACCACCTTACCCTCCCGGTCAATCACTTCGATAGTCCCATTATCGTCGTTCAGAAAATAGTCCGGCTGCCAGATAATTATGGCATCATCGAAGCGCAGGTAACCATCCTTGAGGACAAGCTCTCTGGCACAACTGCTTAATGCAGTCCCGCCGCGCATTATTAATTGCGGAAAGTAAACGGTCTTCTCTGGCGGAGTTACGTCAAAGGGGACTTCTTCAAGAGGCTCGTAAGTAATTTCCGGGGTGACATGGGGTGGGAGCTCAATTACAGCCTTGTTCAGTATCTCGTTGAACAGTTTGATGTCGCTCACGTAGACTATCGCAGTGTTTTCTTTGATATCGATACTGGTAGGGCAGAAAAAATCGAGGTTCACGTCTTTGAGAAGTTGCATCGTCTCCTCCTGGGCTTGTTTGAGTTCGCGGTAGCTGGTATCGAAGATGCGGAGCTCGATAAGCCCGGCGAGCGGAGAGTCTTCTTTTACGTACTTCCTGATTATCTCCTCGCCGTTTTCAGTGAAGGCAAAGACAAACTTATACTCAGGCTGGTGCTGTATCCAGCTCCCGGCGTAGGTTTCTTCGTTCTCGACAATGACCGCCTTGAGAGAACCGGCGTCATTTGAAAGTTCGAACCTTCGTACCGCTTCTTCGACCGTTACGCCTTCATGAAGGGCGTAGACTGCCGCGTCGAACTTCTCCGGGTCGTCCCGGTACTTCTCTGCCAGTTCGTTCATCTGTTCCTGCATATTCTTTTCTGCAGGAGGCGGGCTTGCGGAGCCGGTTTGCGGGGCTGTTTCACTGATTGAAGGAGCGCAGGAACCCGTTACTGTCAGCAGGGTTGCCAGCAACCAGAGTATGGCAGTTTTTTTCATCGTTCGTCACTCCCTTTCCGGAGGTAGAGCTGCCTGTTCATCATGCGCTTTTCCAGCGACTTTCCTGAAAACAACCCATGAGAGAACAATAAGCCCGAGGGCGAAGGTAATCGCCGCCGCCGTGAAAAAGGTGTCGGCCTCGATGCCGCTGTGAATAACGATATCCGAGGTAAGGCCGATTGCCGGTTGTACCCGCTTCTCGATGTTTCTGAAAAACGAGTACATCAGCGTGATTATCACCGAACTGACCGGCGCGAAAACCAGTATCAGTCCGGTTACCGTGATTGCCGTCAGGCGTTTGTCTTGTTTGTTGTTCTGTTCGTTCATGGTGTTTCCTCGATTTGTCCAATCTCTCTTACTTTTCTCATCAGAAGGGCGTGCGTGTCCCACAGAACGGGATGCCCTTCGATGTATACTTGATTGTTGCGTTCGAAAAGCGTAATCGTACCCTGTGACGCGGAATGGAACGCCAGCGAAAATTCTATAATGTCGGGTTCGGGCAGCGGTCCGAATCGCGCGTATTCGGGGTCGAGCGGCAGGGTGTTGACCAGTCCGGTCAGCGCTTCGATATCCGCCTCCCCGGTTACCGTTACCGGCTCCCATCCCCGGTACTCGATATCGATTCGTTCGATATCCGAAGGAATCAAATTTTCATCATACGGCCGGGCAATGCGAAGGTCTTCTGAGACCAGCAGTTCGTACACCGATGACGACGGGTCATCCTTCGGGCGGGCGGTGACCTCCACGCTTACAGCCGGTTGCGCGGGCAGCCAGTAGGTCAATCCCCGGCCGGTTACTTCACCGAAGGATTTTCCGGTAGTAAAACCCGTCTTAAAATGAAATCCGGATTCTTTGAAATACCCTTCGTACCAGTCGATGAGGTCATCTAAATCGGCATCGACCTCGTATTTCGCCGAAGCGGTACGGTATCGCACCGTTTCGTTCGATGACGCCGCTGGTTCTGACGGGTTTTCTTCCGGCGGAGGATTTTCTACAGGCACCGAACCGGGATACACCGGTAACCCGGACAGGATTTCTTCCGGGGTCTGTCTTCCGGTTTCATCGAAGGTGACCGGGGTGGATTCCTCAGAGAGTCTTTTTCCTGCTTCTCCTTGTATCACCCTTTCTACCAGCAGATTCGTGTAAAAGCATTCGCCCGGCATCTCGTTGCGGAGTCGGGTGAAGAGTTCGTTGTAATTATTCGTTACTTTTATGGCTTCGACGGTTATCTCTTCCCCGTCTCTCGCCACGACAACCCCGTTTCCATCCATAATTTGCAGTACTCCGTTTTCAACCCGGGCGGTGAAATCGGACGGCCAGAGGGGAGTGTACTGTCCGATAATCGTTGTCGAATCGGATTCGTCGAAAACAACAATGCAGGCACACCGGCAACCGTATTGTCCGCCGGCAGCCAGGGTACCTGCAACAGGGTAATGCCTTCCTCCCGTTTCTTCCAGCGGTTTCTTCATTGTGACGAAGGAGTAGCTCTGATTGTTATAGTCGATTATTTCCAGGTTGAAATAGTCTGATTCAAAGTTCAGGCTCATTCGGGCCCCTGCCTGAAACCAGAACGGGCCGTCAGCTTCCGGCGAAAGGGGTTCTTTCAGAAGGAGAATGTAGTTACCGAGTTCGGATATGCCGCCGCCCATCGATATCGGTTCGCCGACCCGGCCGACGACGGTTCCGTCCCTGTCCCATACCTCGATTGTTCCGTTATTGTTGTGAACGAAATAGCCGGGAAGCCAGATGATGATGTGCTCTCCCGCATAGAGATAGCCGTTCTTCAGTTCGAGATTGCCGGTGAAATCGGCCGTCATGTACGTTACCGGGCGGACGATGAATTGCGGGAAGTGAACGGACGGGTCCGGATTCAACCCCTCCGGCGGCGGGATGCGTTCGATTGCCGTCACCTTTTCCGGCAACCTTTTTCCCGCCTCGTCGAGAGCTTTCCCGAGCCTGTATACGTCAGGAACGTATACCTCAACCTTGCCGGAGTAGCTGTTTATTTCGGTTTCATACGGTTGCCTAAGGCTCTCCATCAGTTCGATTGTTTCTTTCTCAATTTCCTGGAGTTCGGCCATGCCCGGTTTACAAGAGGTGAAAAACGATAAAGTAACAACTAACGGTATCACCATCAGCGTTAGCCGCCATCTTCTTTTCTTTATTGTTTTTTGTTGATAATCCATTCGTTACCCGGATATTTGCTCACGATACAGTTCTTTCGTCTCGTTTTCGGCTATCCCGATGAGTTTCAAGTATATCTCGTCGAGCGGCGGAGGTAAAAGGTTCATCCGATAATCGGTATCCGGAGTGAAATAACCTGAAGCCGTAACTGTCTTACCGGTACTTTCGCCTTTGACGGAGATGGTGAAATGCAGATCGCTGGTTACCTGTTCTGTTCCGGGAACCTGGTAATGCTCATCGAGTGCAAGGAAACCAGCCGAGTCGATGAAGCTTCGTACCTCTCCGTAACCCTCCGGAGAAATGTTCCCGGTCTTCCATATTCTGACAGCCGGATGTCCCGGAGAGGGGAATCGTAACCCTTTTTCCAGAATGTGCAGAACACTGCCGTCTTTAAATACCCGAATTTCCTGCTGGCTTCCCTGCATCATGTACGAAAGTTGCATGACGATAACCGGCTCTTCATTCGGGATGATTAATTCTTCCTTGATAGCTTCAATGACTTTAGAGCAAAACTTATCTGTATTGATGTTCCAGAACCGGAGGTCCAGGGGCGGCCGGGCTTCGCCGGTCTGCAGCACGAAATTGAGCGAATAGACGGAATTATCCTCTATCCTGAACCGTCCGTCCGGATGGAGGAGCCAATAGATATCGTTCTCACCTTTCTTCAGGAAAAGGAAGCACCCTTCGCCCGGCTGGAATACCGGATTTCCTTCTTCCTGCGCCCAGCCGACGGCTCCCTCCTGCGAGACGATGATTTCTTCCGGGCAGTCCCCTTTGACCGATTTCTCCACCTTGAAGGCCGACCGCGTCTGCCACATCCAGGACCTCGGGTCTTGCTTGTCTTTCGTGGCCTCGTCCGGTACCGTTTCGAGAGTCCGGTCGATTGTTCCGGCAACTATCAGGTCGGCGTCGACTGCCAGTTCAGCGAGGCTTTCGTATCCGTGAACGTAATCGACATAAATGATGCCGGGCGTATAACCGCCGAAGTCCGGCCGGTCGGTTTCCCGCGAACAACCGGTTACCGGCAGCATTATTGCTGCTGAAAGTAGCAGTATGAGGAGTATAACGAGTATCTTTTTCATGGCAATACAGATAGTTGTTTATTTCGTCAGCTCTTCCGTCAGGACTTTCTCGGTGCTGTTTTCGATGATTTCAGCCAGTTCGGCATAGATATTGTTGAGCGGGTAGGGCAGTTCGGATATCGCACCGGTACCCGGTTGCAGATACCCGAAGGCGGCTACCACGTTATCCACAGGACCGTTATCGGCGGATATTCTGATGTAATTATCGGTCTCCAGGGATATTTCCGTGACATTGTCCGCAGTTTCAGCCAGGACACGTTCCGATAAGCTTTCCGATATATAGGTAGTCTCGATATCATTAAAGTCAACCGATTCCAGATAGCTGAACAGGTAATCGATATCTCCTGTCTTCGCTTTTCCCGTCCGCCACGTTCGGGTAAATGCATCTCCCGGTTTGAGCGCTGCTACCGCAGCCGAGTCTTCGATGTGAATGACCGTTCCGTCTTCGTAAATGGATAGCTGGCTGAGCGTGCCTCCTTCGGGGAAGCTGACATCCATCTGCACTATCGGCTCGCTCTCCGGAATTGTCACCGGATTTTTCGGCGACGTGACCTGCCAGATGCCGATTCCCATCGCCACCGCAACGACCAGGATTAACCCCGCGTAGACCCACATTTTCCTGTCCATCTTACCTCCTGATTAACATAAATGCTTACTGAATGATCCGGGATTCAGAAATTTTAGATTATCGCCTTTCCCCCGAGTAGGGTGGATGGAGTTCGCCCTGCGAACGTAATCCACCAATGAAACACTTTGTCTGCTGTTAAAGTAAAATCATCCCTTTAATAAAGTCGGAAACCCGTCCCTCTGACTACTCATTACCAACTACCCGTTACTTTTTTCGCCGGTTCCCGGTGAAACCTGGCAGCTTGCCTGTAAAAATACAGGCCCGGAAGTCTCACCGAAAACCTCTCTTATCTATATACGAAAAATCCAGAAAAGCATCACACTTTTTTCTTTCCATCCGGTAAGAAATATCTCTGATTCGTATATCAACTATAGACCTATTACTATATAACGTCAAAAAGAACAAAAAGATAGCAGGAGAAAGAAAAAATTTTTTCAAAAGGTAAAATTCAGCCAAGCAGGCCGGTGAGGAGTTCTATCGCCGCCTGTTTATCGAGGGGCTTGTTGTTGTTGCCGCACTTCGGCGATTGTATGCAGCTCGGGCAGCCGCTTTCGCAGGGGCATTCCGTAACGACCCGGAGCGTCGCCCGCCATAACTCTTCGACTATCTCGAAGCCTTTTTCGGCGATGCCGATTCCCCCCGGATAGGCGTCGTAGATGAACACCTGCGCCCGCCCGGTATCGGGGTGGAGGGTGGTGGAGACGCCGCCGATATCGTTCCGGTCGCAGAGGGTGAACAGGGGCAGCATGGCAATCGCCGCGTGTTCGGTGGCGTGCAAACCTCCGGCAAAATCCATTTGCGATTCGTTGATTTTCAATACGGTGTCTATCGGCAGGTCGAACCAGAACGAGACCGTCGGAAACTCAATCGGCGGTAAATCGAGCGGTTCCTCACCGATGACTTCTTCGGTGAAGTGCATCTTCTTCTTGAAGCCGACCACGTTATTCGTCACCTGCACCTCTCCCAGGTAGACTTTGACGGTCCCGGCATCCCGGCTTTTCAGGGTCTTCTTTATCCTGAGGTCCTCAATTTCCTTCGTCTGGGTATAGTAGACGGGGTCGGTTTCGGTAACGTAAGCGGTATGCCCGGCGAGGTCGAGCTTCTGCACGAGGTACGGTTTTCCCTGGTGCAGGTAAACTGCCCCCGGGTGTATCTGAAAAAATGCCATACTCGAATCGACCGTTTCGAGTATCGAGGCGGTGTTGACGTCCATCACCGCGTAGTCCTCGCCGCCTGTCGAGCGGATGTTAATCGCCTGGGCAGGGTAGGAAATAACCGGCGCCAGGTACCACTTCCTGACCCGTTCCCGGAGCAGGTTTTCTTTTTGAAGCTCCTCCAGTCCGGTTGTCATCGTCGGCCCGAAATATGCCTCATCTCTCCGGGTAAGCGGCAGTTCCCAGGCGGCGCAGAGCAGGTGTGCCCGGAGAATGTAGTGGTTCTCCGGGTTGACGAGGGCGTTTTCCACGCTCTTCTGGAAAAACGCCTCCGGGTGGTTCATGAAATACTGGATTGTCCATCGCCACCAGGAAGGTCATCGATTCTTCCATGCCCCGGCCGCTCCTGCCCGCCTGCTGCCAGGTGCTGGCGATACTCCCCGGATAGCCGGTCAGTACCGTCGCTTCGAGGTCGCCGATATCCACCCCCAGTTCGAGCGCCACCGTCGCCACCGCTCCCAGCAGTTGCCCGCCGAAAAGCTGCTTTTCTATTCTCCGCCGGTCCTCCGCCAGGTAACCTGCCCGGTAAGCCATGATTCGCCGCGCCAGCGGGGGATTGATTTCCGCCAGCCGGTCCCGCGAATAGGTGTAGATAAGCTCGGTCAGCCGCCGGCTCAGGGTAAAGGTCAGGGTGCGCACGCTCCGGTTGACCAGTTCGGTGAAGAGGTGGGTCGCCTCGCTGTTGGTGCTGCGGCGGGAGTTTCGTTTTTCGTCGACGACCGGTGGGTTCCAGAAAACGAACTCCTTCGGGCCGTGGGGCGCGCCGTCGTTATCGACCACCGTGAAGGGCAGTCCGGTCAGTTTTTCGGCGTGCTGGCGGGGATTGGCGATGGTCGCCGAGCAGAGAATGAAACGGGGCTCCGAGCCGTAAAACTGACATACCCTGCGAAGGCGGCGGATAACCCCGGCGACGTGCGAACCGAACACCCCCCGGTAGGAGTGGGCTTCATCGATGACGACGTACTTGAGATTTCGGAGCAGCCGCGTCCAGGAGCTGTGGTTCGGCAGAATCCCCACATGGAGCATGTCCGGGTTGGTGAGTATCACCCGCGACCTTTTCCGGATATCGTTCCGCTCAGAATAGTCGGTATCGCCGTCGAAGGTCGAAAACTCGAGTGTCCGGAACGGTGAGGGCGTGAACATCTCCCGCAACACCCGGAGCTGGTCCTGGGCGAGCGCCTTGGTCGGGAAAAGGTAGAGGGCGCGGCCGTCGACCGAATTGAGCAGCGTTTCCAGTACCGAAACGTTGTAGCAGAGGCTTTTGCCGCTGGCACTCGAGGTCGCCACCATCACGTTGTTGCCCTTGAGCGACTGGTTAATCGCTTCCGCCTGGTGGGTATAGAGCGAGGTGAAACCTTTCCTGTCGAGTCGCGCCTGGAGTTCCGGGGAAAGCGGCGCGTCGAGGTAGTCGGTAAACGCCTCCCGTGACGGGATATGCTCGATGTGAGCCACCTGGCCGGCGTAGTCCGGCAGGCTTTGCAGATACCTGATAAAAGCCTTTGCGTCCAAGCGAACTCTTTCCTGCCGTTAATCCGAAGTGAAGGAGGACTGGTCATCCATATCGAAAACCGGGATGATTTCGGTGTGGTACTCCAGTATCTCCGCCTCGAAGCGGGTCTCGGAGATGAAACCGGCTACCTTCGAGATGATTTCGTTGGCGTGCCGCGGGTCGTTGCTGATGCAGGAGATACCGATGGTCGCCAGCCGCCAGGAGTCGTTGTCGTCCACTTCGGCGGCGGCAACCTTGAAGCGGCTCGTCACCTGGCTGAGAATCGATTTCACGACATGCCGCTTGTCCTTCAGAGACCCGTTCTCCGGAATCCGCAGCCTGATTATTCCCACGCCGACGTGCATCGCTCACCTGACTCAAACTATACACGGCGGTAACATTGAGGTCAAGAAGACAGTCGGTCGGACGTCCTTCGACAAGCTCAGGATAAACGGAATGAACGAGACAAGCTCAGGGCACAACACACAAATGCTGTACAATTCAGGGAATCTTTGATTAACATCACATACCATCGAACAGCTATTCCCTCTCCCTTGACGGGAGAGGTGAAGGTGAGGGTGTTCCGCATCGGATTGATAAGGCCGTCAGTTCCTGGTGAGTATCGTTGAACGTCTGTCTTTCACTGATTACTTT
>CAYXEG010000002.1:41042-49696 GCA_964463875.1 uncultured Dehalococcoidales bacterium | reverse complement strand
TTTTCCACGATACGTACCTGAATATTCGATACGGTAAAAAAAGCAAGGAGGTAATCACATGTCAGCGGATTGGAAGAAAATGACTCCGGAAGAGAGAAGAGCGGCTCTGGTGGCAAAATGGCTTTCTCCCGAAGGGGCGAGTTATGTCAGCCCCGAGGCGGAAAAGGCTTACAAAGCGAGGGTGCAACTGTTCGTCGATGCCATCAGCCTGAAGGAACCGGAACGGGTTCCGATTTTCCCGATGTTCAGTTTCTTCCCGGCTCATTACAGCGGGTATACACCCTACGATGCCATGTATGACTATGAAAAACTATTCGAGGCCTGGAAAAAGTGCTACCTCGAACTGCTGCCTGACGCCCACGGCGGGGCGATGGTTTCGCCTCCGGGCAAGATGTTCGAGATTCTCGACTATAAACTCTACGCCTGGCCGGGACACGGCGTCGATAAGCGGTTTTCCTACCAGTGCCTCGAAAAAGAATACATGAGGGATGACGAGTACGATTTACTCATCATGGACCCCTCCTACTATTTCTCCAATTACTACCTGCCGAGGGTTTTCGGCGCCCTCGACGGCTGGCAGTCGCTGCCTCACCTGACCGATATCACCGAGATGTACGGCGGCTTCTCTGCCGTTAACATTCTTCCCTACGGCACTCCTCCGGTCCAGGCGGCCTTCAAGAAGCTGTTCGAAGCCGGAGAAGAAGCCCTGAAATGGATAGCTTATGCCGGTAAATTCGACGGGGTAATGACGGCCAGCGGCATGCCGGGATTTTTCGGCGGCGGCACGAAAGCGCCGTTCGACACCCTCAGCGATACCCTGCGCGGCACGACCGGCATTATGAAAGACCTCTACCGCCGCCCGGACAAAGTCCTCAAAGCCCTCGAGGTAATTACCCCCCTGATGATTAAAATGGGCTCCGATGCCGCGAAACACAACGGTAATCCGGTCGTTTTCATCCCTCTCCACAAGGGCGCCGACGGATTCCTTTCCGATGCTCAGTATAAAAAATTCTACTGGCCCAGTTTCAAGGCACTCCTGGAAGGGCTTATCGAGGAAGGCTGTATTCCGTTCCCCTGGGCGGAAGGCGGCTATAATACCCGCCTTGAAATAATCCGCGATGTCCCGAAAGGCAGTGTCGTTTACGGCTTTGACGCGACGGACATGAAGAAGGCGAAAGAGGTGCTCGGCGATGTCTGCTGCATCGGCGGCAACATGCCGATAGCCACGCTTTCGGTCGGCACTCCCCAGATGGTTGAAGATACTGTGAAAAAACTCGTCGATGACTGCGCTCCGGGCGGCGGCTACATCATGATAAGCGGGGCGGCAATCGACAATACGAACATCGATAATGTCCGGATGATGATTGACGCCACCAAGAAATACGGCGTCTATAAATAGGTCTCAGGCGGAGAGAGAACAGGAGGAGACCGTTGAACGAACAGGAAATGGAGAAACGGATTCAGGAGCTTGAGAAACAGGTGCAGACGCTGCTGCTCCTTCAGGATGCCGAGGAAATCAAGAAACTGCAACGGGCCTACGGCTTCTACCTGGAGCACTGGATGAGCCCGGAAGTCATTGACTGCTTTGCCGACAGCCCGGATTGCGAGTTAAAACTCTACGAAGGAACCTGGCTGGGGAAGAAAGGCATCGAGCGGTATTTCGACCGGGACCGCAGGGTTACGCCCGAGTTCCTCCACCAGGTGATGCAGCTTTCGCCGATTGTCGATGTCGCTCCCGACCGGCTGACCGCCAAAGGCCGGTGGTACAGCTACGGCTGCACGGCCGTTCCGATGGGCAAAGGCATGAAACAGTCCTACATGGGCGGGATTTACGAATGCGAATATATCAGGCAGGACGGAAAATGGAGGATTCTGAAGCTTGCCTACAGCCTGAGCCTGTCCTACCCGCCGGAGAAGGGCTGGGTAAAGCGGAAGCGACTCGAAGCCGCCGATATGAGCAAACAGCAGAGTACCGAAGGCTCGACTGCCGATATCCTGCCGGGAGGGATGGATTCGCTCTACCCCTCCGGGTATATTTTCCCGTTCCACTACAGGCACCCGGTGACCGGTAAGGAAACCTCGGAGGTTCAAAGGAACGCGGAATTGCCGTACGTACCGACGTACTTCGAGAGGATGAGGGAGAAGAAATAAGCCACGCTGGGAAATGAATCCGTACATGAACGAGTTTATACCGATGGTTATTCAATGGTGATCATCTAACTTACTCTGAGAGAATAAAGAAGAGGGAGCATGAATGTTCACTCTTTTTTATTTATCCTGTTTGCGATTGTTTTACTCATACTTAACTTATTTTAACAGTAAATTCCAATAGTACTGTATGATAATTCTTATGTGTTGACTAATAAGCAATGAAAAAATTAATACTACTACTAATAGTTTTACTACAAGTAAGCCAATTTCTTTCAAGTTGTAATAAACCTGAATTCCCATCTAGTGGCATATTTAAAGATCTTGGATTAGAGGCATTAATCAGATTAGACTTAAATAAGTCCCCAAATGAAGTGTTAACTGAATCCGATTTAGAAGAACTTATGCAACTTGATATTAGATTCACCCCAATAGAAGACTTGTCGGGAATCGAAAGACTTGTAAACTTGAAGGAACTCACGATAATAGGTGTGGATGTACACAACGGTTATATAGCCAAGTTCAATGATATTTTCCCATTATCAAAACTTCAAAAGCTTGAGTTTCTTACATTAACTGATTGTTTTCTAACAGATATATCTGATCTAAAATCTCTTATAAATCTTAAAGAACTAAATTTGGATTACAATAAGATTACCGATATTACACCCCTTAGATCAATGAAAAAACTTAATGTACTCAGTTTGACAGGCAATGGCATAGCTGATATATCACCGATAGAATCACTAACTAACTTGATTAAGCTAAATTTAAATGGAAATAACATAGTGGATATCTCTCCGACAACATCATTAACAAACCTTACTGAAATTGATTTAACCAGCAACAGGTTACAAGATATATCTCCCTTGTCAAAGCTAAAGAATCTTATAAAAGTTTATCTAACTGAAAATTGTATCAGAGACTATTCACCTTTAATGACTTTAGACAAACTTGAAGAAGTTGAACTGGTTGACAGCTACTGCGGGGAGAATAATTCAAACGTATATATCCAGAAATTGAAAGATAAAAGCATTAAAGTAAAGGTAACTTCATGGTATCGCTATAGGTTTTACGACTAACGATAAATAATTACATTTATATCCAACTTTACAATCACAATTGTTTGGCGAAGATGTCAGGAACAAATTCCAATTATTACTCGTATTATTTTTCGTTTCTTGATTAGTAGATTCATTAACGAACCTTATGGTAGTTGGTCAAAAAACAAGCGGTGTAGTGGAAAGTAAAGACGTTAAGTTCGTAAGTCAGGACGTCGGAAAAGCCATAATCCAAAGACTAAACGATAAATTCATCCCAACCTGATTCATGTAGTATTTGTTGTGCTCGTTTGAACTCTTCTTCACCACCTGACATACTGCCTGGAAGCATAACGACCCTTTTCTTTTTTATTCCATCGCGGAGGAAATGAACTACTAGATATCCACGCATTAACGGTGGTCGTGGTTTGTGAACAGTTATTTTTTCTACTTCACTGCGCTCAACTATATTCGTGCCGGAATAACTGAAGCTCTTGAGCACACTATAAGCTAACCAGAAGCCAATCAAAATGAAAACTGTTCCGTAAGCGTAGCTATTGTGTAAAAAGAAATTTACGCTAAATGCAAAACTACTGATAGACAAGATTGAGTAAAAAACGAGCCAGAGCGATATTGAAGTTCCAATGGTTTTATCGACCGACTTACCAATGACTCCACCTCGAGTCAGTGATAATTTTTCAGAATCAATTGTACATTTTCCTAGTTTTGTCATGAATTCATAGGTCATTGTTGTACCAAGTCCATTCATATATTAATGTTCATTCAATTATAGTTTGATAAATGAGAGTTGTCTAGAGAATATCATAAAAGATAGATGTTAGTGATTATCAGGTTGAGAGATGCTTTACCACTTGGTCATACATACAAGAAATCAGATTCCCAGAAACTGTTTTGAGTATATCAGGGAGAATTATTGTACCATGCTTTACGGCAGGTATGGCTGGACAACCATGTGTGCAGACGTTTTTCGAGAGGATGAGGGAGAAGAAGTAATCACCCGACTCGTGTTTGCGAGCTATTCGTCAACAGAAGGTTTCTGAATCCCGCATGAACGAAGTGAATCGGGACGAAGCAATCCATACTGATTTTTCTGTCCCGCTGGTGTATTGGGCTGATTATATGGATTGCCGCGTCACCCCGATACTTCATCATGTACTTGCGCTGGAAGGTGTCAGGGCTCCTCGCAAAAACGGATTAACGGGCTGAGACTCAACAATAGGGGAGGCTCGATTTCGAGCCTCCCCTTTATAGTACATTCAGGATAGCCTATTTCTTGTAGGAGCCGTATTTCTGGACGGTTTCGTACATGGCGTAGACGTTTTCGAGTTTCGGGTTGTCCGGCATGCTGCCGGCGGAAAGGATATAGCCGCCGCCGGGAGCGCAGGTCTCGATGAGGTTGCGGCAGTACTTCGTAACATCTTCGGGGTTGCCGGTAACGACCATCGACGCCGGGATGTTACCCTGTATCGAGAAATTCTTGCCGAGTACCTGCTTGGCTTTCTTCATGTCGGAGCGGTCGAAGTACCAGTGGACCGTTCCTTTCGGGAAGTCGGCGACGTATTCCATGCGGGTGTCGAAGCTGCCTTCGGCGAAGTGGCTCTGGATAAGGCCTTCGGCGATGAAGGCATCCATGACTTTTTTCAGGGACGGCCAGTAGAAGGTATCGAACTGCTTCTGCGACATCCAGCCGTCAGCCCCTTTGTGGAGCGGATAGCCGACCGTTTGCAGGTTGGCGACGTTCGGGCTGTTCAGGACGTTGGCAATGGTGAAGTCGGCCACGACATCGAGGGCTTTAAGCAGCTTGTCGGGATGGCGGTACATGTCTTTCATGATGCTGGTGGTACCCCGGAGCGAATCGCCGAGGGTATCGAAGGGGGCTTTGGCGAAGGCGCCGGCCATGCCGGGGAAGCCGTTGGCCGCCCGCATCGGCATGTACTCCATCGAAGCTTTCATGTGGTTCTGGAATTCCTGGCCGACTTTAATGAGGGCGTTCAGCATTTCCTGCATGGGCGGGGTGCCGAAGATAGCCAACTGGTTGACGTGGACATTCTCGGTGATATTGGTGAAGGGCTGGAAGAGGGTCATCGGCTGAAGGGTACCGAACACGCGGGGCAGGTATTTCCGAATCCAGAAATCGGTCGGGTCGAGTATCAGTTCATCGTATTCGTCGGCGGTCATGTATTCGCCCTCGATGAACTGCCAGCCCGGGGCGGTTTCCGGGATACCCCTGCCCGGCCAGAAGTAGAGCTTGTAATCGAGCATTTCGAGGGCCTTGCCGGCCATGCCCATGGTGCCGGCGAATACCTCGAGTTCGTCCATGTATTTTTCGTTGAATTTTTTACAGGCTTCGATTGCTTTTTCCGGCTCGTACATGCTGGTGTGGGCGTTCAGGCCTGCCATGCGGAGGGGAAGGTCGCCTATCGGCAGGTTAACCGGCAGATGGTCGGGTTCGGTCACGTTGTAGACGTCAATCGTCCTCTGGAGGCGAATCTTGTAGTTTTTCTCGGCTTCCGGGCTGACAAATCTGATACCGGTGGTATCCTTTGCTTTATTCAGTCGCCAGTCTCTTTTTTCCGCCGGAGTCATTTTGCTCCAGTTTTCCGGGTATCCGGGATTTTTGGTCATGGTTCGTTCACTCCTAACTTTTTGTTTTTCGTATATATAGTTAACTAATGAAAGTATACAGACATGATAGTAACATCATTTGGGACAAGCATTCAACAGGTATTTAAAACTTGCTTTTTCAGCCTCGATAATCCGCTCGGGGCGAAGAGGCGGGTATTGATTGACTTGTTCCACGAGGGGTATAATCAGGTGTAATCGCAGAGTTTTCCTATTACCACACGAATACCTTTTTTGAACCTGGCATCAGAATGAAACGGCCGATTGACGGGGGTGACATGACAGACGTGACAAAAACACCGGAAGTACGCCAGTTTTATCGGAAAATCAAGCCGGATTTCGAGTACTGTTTCAACGTTCAGACGAGTGCTCCCCTTACTCCCGAAGAGCTGGCGAAACTGCGCTGGCTGCTGGCCGAAACCTTCGAACCGGGCAACTTCGGGGAGAAACCTTTCCTGGACGATGTCGTCGAAGTCGGGCCGCGCCTGAGTTTCGATACCGCCTACTCGACCAATGCGGTAGCTGTCTGCCGGGCCTGCGGCCTGGAGAAAATCACCCGTATCGAGCGTTCCCGCCGGTATCTTATCCCCGCCGGTACGGATAGAGAAGCGTTCACGGCCGCGAATCACGACCGGATGACGGAAATTCCGTATCCGGAACCGCTGAAGGCGTTCTCGGCGGGTATTACCCCGGAAAAAACCGGGACGATACCGCTCCTTGAAAAGGGTATCGATATTCTCCGGAAATACAACCGCGAAAACGGGCTGGGCATGGACGACTGGGACGTCCGGTTTTATGCCAACCTTTTTATCAACGAACTCAAACGAAATCCGACTGATGCCGAACTGTTCATGCTTGGCAATAATAACAGCGAGCACTCCCGGCACTGGTTTTTCAAGGGCAGGCTGAAGATAGACGGGCGGGATATTCCTGAAACCCTGCTTAATATCGTCCGGTCGACCATTCTGAAAAACCCCTCGAACAGCGTTATCGCCTTCAGCGATGACTCAAGCGCCATCCGGGGTTACAAGATATGGACGATACTGCCTTCGGTACCGGGAAAAAGCTCGGCGTTCATTACGAAAGAGTGTTACTATCACGTTCTCTTTACGGCTGAGACGCACAACTACCCCAGCGGTATACAGCCGTTCGAAGGCGCCACCACCGGCACCGGCGGCCGAATCCGTGACGGCCATGCTACCGGTCGGGGCAGTTTCGTTATCGCTGGCACAGCCGGATACTGCACGGGAGCCTTGAGCCTGGCTGATTTCCCGATTCCGGGCGAGCCGGAAGGGTTAGTTTACCCCTTCGAGCTGGCTTCGCCGCGCGAGATACTGATTCAAGCAAGCAACGGAGCTTCCGATTACGGCAACAAATTCGGCGAACCGCTGATACAGGGGTTCGTCCGTAGCTTCGAACAGGTACTTCCCGGAAAAGAGCGCCGGGCCTGGCTTAAACCAATCATGTTCACCGGGGGTATCGGCCAGATAGATGACACCAATACCGCCGCTAAACCGACCCATAAAGGCGCCCTGGTGGTGCAGGTCGGCGGGCCGGCTTACCGCATCGGCATGGGCGGCGGCGCCGCTTCGAGCATGATGCAGGGAGAGAACCTTGCCGAGCTCGATTTCAACGCCGTCCAGCGCGGCAATGCCGAAATGGAAAACAAGCTCAACCGGGTTATCCGGGCCTGCGCCGAAAAAGGCGAGAATAACCCCTTCCTCAATGTCCACGACCAGGGGGCGGGCGGCCCGGCGAACGTGCTGACCGAACTGGTCGACCCGGCAGGAGGCAAGGTTTATATCCGGAAAATAAATCTCGGCGACCCGTCGCTGAAGGTCGCCGATATCTGGTGCGCCGAGTACCAGGAACGCTCGGCATTCCTGATTAACCGGGATAGAATCGGCGAGTTCCAGGTAATCTGCAAGCGGGAAAAGGTCAACTGCGAAGTCCTCGGCGAGATAACCGGCGACGGCCGGATAGTCGTTTTCGACGAGCTGGATAACTCGACGCCGGTCGACCTGCCCCTGGACAAAATTCTCGGTGAAATGCCGCCGAAATCCTACGAGCTTCAGCGAATTCCCCGGAAACTCGAACCGCTTTCCCTGCCGGACGGACTCACTGTCGAAGAAGCCCTGCGGCTTGTTTTCCGGCTGCCGTCGGTCGGCTCGAAGGGCTACCTGGTACGGAAAGTCGACCGGAGCGTGACCGGCCTGATTGCCCAGCAGCAGTGCTGCGGTCCCCTTCAGTTGCCCGTGGCGGATGTCGCGGTTGTCGCCCAGAGCCATTTCGGCCTGACCGGCGGAGCGATTGCCCTCGGCGAGCAGCCGATTAAGATGCTGCTCGACGAAAAAGCCGGCGCCAGGATGGCTGTCGGCGAAATGCTGACGAACATGATTTCCGCCCGCATCAGCGATTTAAGCCACATCAAGTGTTCGGTTAACTGGATGTGGGCGGCCAAGCTGCCCGGTGAAGGTGCCCGGATGTACGATGCAGTCAAGGCGGTCGCCGGCCTGATGATTGAGCTTGGTATCGCTGTCGACGGCGGCAAAGACAGCCTGTCGATGGCTGCGAGGGTCGACGACGAAAACGTCAAAGCCCCCGGCCAGGTGGTTATCTCCGGCTACGCCACCATGCCGGACATTACGAAGAAACTTACCCCGGACCTGAAAAATTCCGGCGACAGCCGGCTGGTACTGGTCGACCTTTCGAACGGTAAGAACCGTCTTGGCGGCTCAGCCCTCGCCCAGGCATTCGGCCAGATTGGCAACGAATGCCCGGACGTCGAAAATCACCAGCTTCTCATCAGTCTATTCAAGGTTG
>CAYXEG010000002.1:0-41032 GCA_964463875.1 uncultured Dehalococcoidales bacterium | reverse complement strand
GGTCTTCTTCTATGATTTAAAGGAATCGGACGTTCAGAAGATGATTGACGAAGACCTGCTGCTTGCCTGCCACGACCGGAGCGACGGCGGCCTCATCACCACCCTTGTCGAGATGGCCCTTGCCGGTAACGGCGGATTTGCCGTTAACCTGCCCGGAAAAGAGAGCGCCCTTAAGCAGCTTTTCTCGGAGGAACTCGGCCTGGTGCTCGAATACCTGCCGGATAACGAGAACAAGGTAAAAATCATCCTCGATGAATACGGCCTGAAGTATACCATTTTGGGCGATACCACCGCTGAAAAGCGGGTGACCGTCAGCCACGGCGGAGAAACGGTTCTCGATATCGATACCCTCACCCTGCTGAACTGGTGGGAATCGGCCAGCGACCGGCTGGAACTCGAGCAGATGAACGCTGACATGGCGAAAGAACTGACGACCGGCCGGGAGAGAACCGGCATCCGGTACGACGTCAAATTCGAACCGGAGCCGATTACCGCAGGTAATTTCCGGGGTGAAGGAAAACCGAAAGTGGCCATTATCAGGGAAGAAGGCAGCAACGGCGACCGGGAGATGACCTCGGCGTTCTTCTGGGCCGGTTTCGAACCCTGGGACGTGACCATGACTGACCTTCTCGAAGAAAAGATATCCCTCGACAAGTTCAGGGGGGTCGTCTTCGTCGGCGGTTTCTCCTATGCCGACGTGCTCGACCCGGCGAAAGGCTGGGCGGCGCAAATCAAGTTCAACCCGAAGCTGAAGGAGGTATTCGATACCTTCTTCGCCCGGGAGGACACCTTCTCGCTCGGTATCTGCAACGGCTGCCAGTTGATGGCCTTCCTCGGCATCGTTCCCTGGCAGGGCATACCCGAAGACGTCCAGCCCCGTTTCATTACCAACAACTCGGAGCGGTTCGAATCGCACTGGGGAATGGTGAAGATAACGGAAAGCCCGGCGATGATGCTGAAAGGCATGGAGGACTCGATACTCGGTATCTGGTCGGCCCACGGCGGCGGGAAGCTCTTCTGTCCGGACCCGGCTATCCTCGATTCGGCGCGGGAACAGGGCCTGACCCCGATTGCCTACGTCGATGATGCGGGCGTTCCGACGGAAAAATACCGCTTCAATCCGAACGGTTCGCCGGCGGGCATCGCCGGGTTCTGCTCGAAGGACGGCCGGCACCTGGCGATGATGCCTCATCCCGAACGGGCATTTCTACTGTGGCAATGGCCGTATATCCCGGAAGCCTGGAAGAGGGGCGACTGGAAGAAAGAGGTCGGCGACTACGTCCTCGCTGCCTCGCCCTGGTTGAAGATGTTCCAGAATGCCTTCCGGTGGTGTACGGGAGAGTAGAACACTCGGAAAATCAGGTGAAAAAAAGGAGGCAACCGCCTCCTTTTTTGTTGGACCTGTAAGCTCAATGGTCGGATTATTCCTTTGAAGTCGTTACGGCTCGTTATTTTCCGGCCAGGATTTCGTTGGCCCTGTCCATCATATCCGGCAGCAGGTCGGGTGGAACACCCTGGTTATTCCTGAAAAGGGTAAACCGGGCGCAATCCGCATTATTCCCCTGACAGTACTTCGCCTTGAAAGCGGCGGAGGTTGCGGCATCGATTTTCATCTTGTCGTTAAATATCGGACATCTTTTCGTGAGTTGACAGTCTGCCATGTGTTCTCCTTTTACGGGTAGTATTTGATAAAGTCTTGTTTCTCCATATTAAACCACAAAGGTGACCTGTTGACGAGGGCAGGAACGGCTGCGATGGTATCCGATGGCGAAATACCCTTTTCCCGGTTGTGAAAAACGAAGCCTTCCCGACTTAATAAAAAATTGTTAAAAACCCTCTTGACAGGTTTTATACAGCGTATTAGAATGAAATTAGCAAACGAAAGGTTAGATTGCTAATTGATTCGGTTGCTTTTATTTTCGCCGAAAGTGTTAGCAAACTAACAAGGAGATTGCTAATCAGTCTGGTAAGGAGCCTGAAAATGACGACATTGAGAAAAAATCGGTGTCCCAAATGCGGCGGAAACCTGTTTCTCTACAACGACTACGAAGGCTGGTACGAGCAGTGCCTTCAGTGTTCGTTCACCAAGTACCTCGAAGTGATTGCCGACAACAAGAAAAAGGTCGGTCCGAAAACCGCTTCTGAGATAAAAAAGGCCGCTGCCTGACACAATCCGCGGCCGGTCTTTGGAGGTGAGGGTATGGCGAAGTAATGGAGAGACTAAACAGATTACTCGGACATTAAAAAATTTGAATTAAAACTGAAAATCAATCCAAGGAGGAATATTACAATGGTTATGCAGAGATGGGACCCCTTCAGGGAATTACGGCAGATGGAAGACACGATGAACCGGTTGTGGAGAGGAATCGGCGGAACGCAGTCATCTTCCGGTGGCGCCGAATACTGGAATATACCGATGGATGTAATCCAGAAAGGCGACACTGTCGAAGTCAAGGCGGTGGTACCCGGCGTGAATGTCGGCGACATCGATGTTTCGGTCGAGGATAATGTCCTCACCATCAAAGCCGAACGAAAAACCGAAACCGAGAAAGAAAACGAACAGTACCTGCTCAGGGAATGCGTCAGCGGCTCGTTCTATCGCGCCCTTCGCCTGCCCGATACGGTCGATACCGAGAAAATCGAGAGCCACTACGATAACGGCGTCCTGACGGTCTCCATGCCGAAAGCCGAAGAAAAGAAGAAGAAGCAGATTCAGATTAAGGTCGGCGCCGTCCATAAGGAAATCGAAGGCAAAAAGTAGTCCTTACCCGATACATACGGTTATACGAATTCTCCTTTTATAAAAAGCGCCCCGATTTTTGTCGGGGCGCTTTTTTGTAGAGTTTGTTCGGTTTTGGTTGGCAGGTAAAAGAAATAAACAAATAACCGAATTAGTCGAGATTGCTTCGGTTCACCCCGATTCACTGGCGTTCATACGGGACATAAATGCCTGTCGACGGTGAATCTCGTAAAAACGTGCATACCAACCATAAAAAAACAGAACCCTTTCCCTTTTTTGTACCTGTTTATTTCACCCGTAAGGGTGCGTTACTATTTCCACTTATCGATATTAAAGGACTGTCCGTGACCGCCGGTGAAGCTGTGGAGCATTTCTTCGTCACCGTGGTCGCCGCAGACCAGTATCATGTTGGCTCTCGGGTTCTGGCCGCCGGCAGGGACCAAGTAATCCTCGGGGAGTTCCTTCCAGACCTTGCCGGAAGTCCGTTCGATGGAGGTCCAGCCATTGGTCACGAAATCGGGGCCGCCCCTCATCCGGTACCGGCCGACCGGCTCGAAGCTTCTCTCCCAAATCCACTTATAGACATCATCCTTGGATTTAAAGCCGATATCGACGAGGTGCTGGGCCATTTCAGGTACCATCACCAGCGTGAAACCGCCTTCGCGGGTTGCCCAGATGCCCTGGATGATGTATTCGAGCCAGTTGTGCGGGCCGTTGATTCCTTTGACATCGAGGAACCTGGCGATGGCGCCGTGTCCGCCCTTCTGGAGTGCCCGGTAGACGCCCGGCATGAAGTGGTTGTGGATGAAGAACGAGCCGGGGCTGGCAACCATGACGATATTATCGGTTTTCTTATAGCCGAGTTCCTCGTTCAGTCCGAGCCATTCTTTGGGAAGGCCTTCAGCGTTTTCCGCAATGCAGAAACCGCCGTTGACGGCCGGGTTGTCGCCGAAGTTGCTGGTGACAGTAATACCTGGAATTGCGCCGCCGAGGTTTCGCCACATCAGCTTGGAACTCCGGCCGATGGTCTTGTTCGGGCGGTTACCCGGGCCGAAGACACCGAAACCGAAGTTCATGCCGATTTCCTTTGCGACAGGGCCGCTGACGATGAAGCCCTGCCCGTCCCGGCCGTCGCCGGTACCGGCTGACGCTTCAGCGATTGCCAGGACGATGGGGAAATATTCCGGCAGGCAGCCGGCCATGACGGCGTTGACCGCCACCTGTTCGACGGTGGCAACTCTTCTATCCGGCATGAACCTGACTGGTTCGCCTTTCCTGGCAGACGGTTCACTGCCGATTGATTCCGGAGCATCGGGCAGGAACAGGTCGGATTGATAGCTAATCAACTCATTGGGAGCGTGGCTGGTGCCTTTGAGCATCTTCTCGACCCGCTCTTCGGTCGGGACAGTAATGGGGGCGCCATCGGTATATTTTGCATACCAGGCGTTCAACATACCGGGTATTCTCTCTGACTGCATGTAAAATTCTTCGGCATCTTCGAGGGTTCCTTCGAAGAGTATCCTGGGGGCGCTGGGGGTCCACATTCCTTCGCCTTTTTCTTCCCGGGTTAAAGGCCGGGTCAGAGCATCGAGCAGTTCAGGGAGAATTTGTTCGACATCCTCAGGCCCGCGCATGGTTCGTGAAGCGTGAACAAGCCGGATATTGGGCATACCGATAACTTTCGCTTCTTCTCTGACAAAGACATCCTGGTCTTCGAAATCGATGAGGACGGTGGGGATACCGCGTCGTTCGAGGTCCATCAGATAAGGCAACTGCCTTCTGATTGCGTTATGTCACCAGCAAACGCCGAGGATGACGGCATCGGTCGTTTTAATTTCTTCATCGCTCATCCGGTTCGGGTCGATGCCGTAGGTCTTCTTGAGGGTCCAGTTTACCTGGGGGAATCTGGGGGGAACGGTCCTGCTTAAGGGAATGGTGATATCAGGCTCTCCGCAGATGCACATGTGGATGGTCTTGCCCTCGATGGTGTCCAGTCGAGGAGCAAGCGGGTACTGCTTCGACGGCATCTGGACGCCGGTGGGGTTAAGGCACTTGTAAATATTTCCTGCCATAAACACTCTCCTTTTTTTTATTAGACACTAATGTAGCAATATCACTACTTAATGTCAATTTTTTAAAAAAGACTTCAGCATTTTTAACCCGGAACATTTTTTCAGGGAAAGCAGGATGGATCCAATAATCACGCAGGAAAAAAGTTGATAAAACATATCAATTAAGTATACTATTAAAGTAGCTCCCGTATTGGAATAATCCTGATGTAGTCGTTATAATGTGTCAAAGGGAGGAAACTTCGTTGACTATCGATAATTCTCTGGAATGGGTAAGAAAAGACTTCCCGTCTTTGCAAATAAAACATGACGGCAGGTTGCCGGTGTATTTCGATAATGCCTGCAATACCCTGGTTCCCCGGCAGGTCGTGGAGGCTTTTTGCGAATACTATAATGAATTTCCCGCCTGCGGCGAAGGCAGAAGCCGCCACCGCTTTGCTTCTGAGGTAACCGACCGTATCGACGGGAATCCCGACCGGGGCATGAAAGGTTCCAGGAATATAGTCAAGGAATTTCTCAATGCTTCGTCTCACAAAGAGGTAATTTTTACCCTGAATTCAAGCCACGGCATCAACCTGGTAGCGCTCGGTACCCAGTTCAAACCGGGTGATGTCGTCCTCCATACCGATAAGGAACATAATTCGAACCTGATTCCCTGGCTGCGCTTGCGAAAAAAAGGCATCATCATGAATCAGCCGATTGATTCGACGCCGGACGGGGAAATTGACCTCGATATGTTCGAGCAGCAGTTGAAGACCCGGAGAGTTCGCCTCGTCAGCCTCGGCTTCACCTCCAACCTGACCGGCTACACCGTTCCGGCAAAGGAAATGATACTGCTTGCTCACCGGTACGGGGCACTGGTACTGCTCGACGGAGCCCAGGCGGTACCTCACCAGAAGGTTGACGTGAAGGAACTCGATGTCGATTTCCTCGCCTTCTCCATGCACAAGATGTGCGGGCCGCGGGGCGTCGGCGTGCTCTACGGGAAATCCGACTACCTTGGAAAAATGACCCGTGAGGAAGACGAGGCTGAAAACGTGATTCTGCCGGTCATGCTCGGCGGCGATACGGTATTCGACTCGAACTACGATGATTATACCCTGCTGCAACCGCCCGAGCGGTTCGAGGTCGGCCTCCAGGACTATGCCGGGCAGATTGCCGCCGGAGCGGCTGTCGAATACCTGCAGAAGGTCGGCATGGCGAACATCAAAAAGCAGGAAGAAAAGCTGAACAGCTATCTTACCGGAAAACTGATGGAACGCTACGGCGACCTCGGCTGGTTCCATATCCTCGGCCCGAAAGACCCTGCCAAGAGAAGCGGCATCCTTTCCTTCGAGGTCAAGCGGCCGAACGCCAACGGCATTGCCGAGGAACTGAGCGATAAAAGCAACGTGATGATACGGGACGGACAGTTCTGCGTCCATTCCTATCTTAATAAAACATTCGGCGTCGGCTGGTCGGGGCCGCAGTTGCCGAACGAACAGAGAATGATGTACCGGGTTTCTTTCTACTTCTACAACACCATCGAGGAGTGTGACGTGTTTCTTGAAACGCTTCAGGAAATTTTCGAAGAACGCTTCTATGTATAATGATATCCGGAAAAATATACTATGGAGCAGGTCAGGTAAATGGATGAAATCGTAGCTGAAAAATACAAGCAACTGATGAAGGAAGGGTTTAAAAACGCCGGTAAATTCGAGGACCCGTCCTACTTCATCGATTCCAAGGCGGAAGGTATTCACATCTGCGGCAAGGGTGAATCGGACTACATCAACGTCTACGTCATGATAAAGGACGGCAGGGTTGACGATATACGGTACCTTTGCAGTTGCGACCCGACGGCGAACGTCGTTGTCGAAGCGCTTTGCGATTTGGCGAGGGGACTGACAATCGAAGAAGCCAGGAATATCCCCCGGGAAAAATTCTACCAGTGGATTGGCAGCGAGGGCGGGGGCGTCCGGCGGAAGGTCTGGGGTACCATCGAACTCCTCAACCGGGTCTTCAACCGGGAGCAGAATTACGCCTCGCCGGACTAGGTTTCTGTAAACAATCTTCAAGTGAAAAAGGGCTGAAAAGCCCTTTTTTTAACTATTGAAAATTGTTGTTTCCTGACTTAGGACAATTAGTGGCCCTGAGTAAAAAGAGGAGTCACTGCTTATAAAATTGTTTTTGCGAGTGGTTCCGACATACACAAGTTAAGGTCTACGATAAGGTATCGGAACCACGTGGCAATCCATAGCAATCAGCCTGATTCAATAATGAAACAAATGTAATTGATAGAGATTGCCACGATTCACCTGTTGCTTATAGTTCGGTGATATTGCATCAGAAAACGGTGAATCTCGCAAATGCGAATCGCTATTATTGCGGAATTCCTCTTTCAATTCAATAGTCATTTTGGTACGAGGCGTCCCAGCGCCCTCCGGTGCAGGTATAGAATGATAACACGGATAAGGCTGATTGTAGACATAACAGTGAGTTAGTGGCCCGCATGTCGTTTTTTTAAGGCTATACTTTAACGTTTTATGGATTTGTCCCAAGTCAGGAATTGTTTCGTGAAATTGAAAAGGGGGTTCCGGAAACCGGAACCCCCTTTTGGTTTGTCAGTTTCAAGATTAGCGGTAGACGCCGTATTCCTTGGTGAAGTCAATCATGGCGTGGAGGTTTTCGGCTTTCGCGAAATCGGGGACGACTCTCGGACACATCACGTAGCCGCCGTCCTTGCCGACGTAATCGATGAGTTTCCTGCAGTGCGCTTTAACGTCGTCCGGCGTACCGGCGGTCAGCATCGAACCGGGGAAGTTACCCCTGATAGCCATGTGGCCTTTAAGGATATCCTTTGCCCTGAATATATCGGTTGAATCGAGATGGGCCATAATTTTACCCTTGGGAAGTTCGAGGAGGTACTCAAGACGGGTTGTCCAGTCGCCTTCGAAGAACATGCAGGGTATGATACCCCGGTCGATTGCCGCCAGGATAACTGCTTTCAAACCCGGCCAGTAGAATTCTTCGAACTGCTTGATGGACATGAATCCGTCGGACCCCCGGTGGGTAGCCATGAAACTCCGCTTGTGGTGCTCGCGGTAAGGCATCCTGGCGATATTGGCGAGCGAATCTTTCAAGGTTTTATCGATGAGTTCATGAAGTTTATCCGGCTGCCGGAACATATCTTTCATGGTTCCGGGCATACCGCGGAGGCCGTTCATGACGGCATCGTAGGGGCAGCCGCCGCCACCCATACCGCCGACGGGGTAACCGAGTTTCTCGACTTCGGCGTTGACATCCGGGAGGTTTTTTCTCCACTCGGCTATCAGGCGTCCGGCTTCCTGGAGCCTGGCTACCGATTCGACCGTCTCCGGCCTGGACAGCCATTCGGCGATGCCCATTGCCCCCATCATCCCGCCGATATCGGGGAAATTAGCCCAGGCCGCCATCGACCCGACGGTTCTCGGCAACTGCTTCCTGAGGTTGAATTCAAATCTGTTATTGAGAACCTCTTCATATTCATTGGCGTACATCGTTTCGATTTCGACTGCCTGGTTGCCGTGGAATTCGGAAACACCGTGTCCCGGCCATTTTTGTGTTTTGGGATCGATAAGCTCAAGGGCTTTGCCGGGCTGCATTCCCTGGATGTAGAACAGGGAATCGGGGTCGAAGTCCACGACGGTTTTCTTTACCGCTTCGCACCATTTCTGCGGCTCGTAGTAGACGATTGAGAAAGGCTGGTTGGTGTACCTTGCCGGGAAATACCCGAAGGACATGTCGATTGGTACCCGGTCGACTTCTTTGAGTTCGATACAGTCAGCCAGCCGCTGGTCGGCTATCCTGTATTTCTCCTGGGGTGAAAGGTCTGCCATTAATGTTCCTCCATGCTTTCTTAGTCTGGTATTTTTTTTTCAGCTAACTTTACTAAAGCCAGCCTGAAAATTCAAATTGAATCAGGCTACCGGTATATACCGTATTCCTTTGTAAAATCCACCATCATTTTAATATTCTGCGGCTTTGCTTTATCGATAGAACTGCCGGGGGACATGATGAACCCGCCGTCTTTGCCGAGGGCGTCGATGAATTCTTTACAAAAATCCTTCACCTGGTCGGTCGTGCCTGTCTGGAGAATCGAGGCCGGCACCCCGGCCATGACGGCGGTGTGCCCCTTCAGCACTTCGGCGGCTTTGTAGATATCGGTCAGGTCGAGGCGGGCGACGCTTTTATGCGGGGGCAGTTCGAGCAGGTACTCCAGTTTCGAGGTCCAGTTCCCCTCGCAGAAAATCAGGGGCGTCAGGCCGGCATCGATAACCGCCTGGATGACGGCTTTCAGCCCCGGCCAGTAGAATTTTTCGAACTGCTTCAGCGACATGAAGCCGTCGGAGCCCCGGTGGAGTCCCATGAAGAGCAGGTGGGGGCTGGCGTCGCTGCCCTGCACCGAGGGCAGGCCGGAAGTTACCCTTTCTTTCAGTATCATATCGCAGGCGGCCAGGAGCTTATCCGGCTGACGGAACATGTCCTTCATCGTTCCCTGCATGCCCCGGAGGAAATCGGATACCGAATCGAAAGGCGCCTGGGCGGTGCCGGGATTGAAGGTCGGGTAGCCGAGCTTGTCCACTTCTTCGTTGAAGGCTTTCATCTTTGCCTGCCAGTTGTTCATCAAGGTGCCGATTTCCCGCAGCCGGTCAATCGTCTCTGTCACGTCCGGGTCGGTGAACGCCTGGGCGAGGGCGAAGGCGCTCTGGTAACTGAAACCGCGAGCGGCCAGGCGGGGCAGTTTCTCCAGTCCTTTGGCGGCGCCGCAGGCACGCGGCAGGAAGGTGCGGAGCAGGAAATCGGAAGTATCGCCGAGGAAATGGCCGTACTCGTCCGGCAGCATGTTCTCCATTTCCAGGTACTGGTGGGAATCGTTGACCGAAACGCCGTGCCCCGGCCACCGCAGTGGGGCGGGTTGAAGCATTTCGAGGGCTTCGCCGGGAAAGAACGAGGTGACGAAAGTCAGGTCGGGGTCGAAATCCTTGACTGTCTTGATGCAGGCTGCGAGCCACCGGTCGTAATCGTAGTAGGCGGCGCAGAAGGGGATGCCGTTGTACCAGGCCGGGAAGTAACTCAGTTCGAGCATGACCGGAACCCGGTCCGGCACCTGGCCGTTGACGACATCCCAGAGACGCTTTCCCTTTTCTTTATACTGCTGGTCGGGTGTTTGTGCCATCTTTGCTTTTTCCTCCGGAAATTTGTTGTTTCTGGTTTGAAAACGAATGACCGCCCGGGAATTTTCGCCCTGGAAATCAACCGATACCCGTTCGGATAATAAATGTTATCAGAAAGCGGGGCGGGAGCGATACTGTACCGGCGGATTTTCCTGTTGACAAAATACCTGCACTTTACTACACTTCGTACAAGTTTCATACAGGAATAAACAAATAATTACAGGAGAGGAAAGAACATGTCTCAAGAAACGAAATCGTACCCGGTTTCTTTAAGAGGAGAACTGACTGTTCCTCCGGGGCAGTGGATGTGGCTGGTGAAATGGCTGCTGGGTATTCCTCACTATATTGTCCTGGGTTTTTTATGGGCAGCCTGCTGCGTCGTCTGGGTCATTGCTTTTTTTGCCATACTGTTTACCGGTAAATACCCGAGAAGCCTGTTCGATTTTACGGTCGGCGTCATGCGCTGGAGCTGGCGGGTGGGATTCTACAGTTACCAGGCGCTCGGGACAGACAGGTACCCTCCGTTCAGCCTGGAACCGGACGATTCGTATCCGGCCGATATCTCCATCGACTACCCGGAAACCCTGTCCCGGGGGCTGGTGCTGGTCAAGTGGTGGCTGCTGGCGATTCCTCACTACATTATCACGGCGCTTCTTCAGGGAGGAGGAGGCCAGGAATCGAGAGTCGGGCTAACCATCATTCTTGCCTTTTTCGGCGGGGTTGCTCTCCTCTTCACCGGAAAGTACCCGGAAGATATCTTCAGGCTCGTTGTCGGGACAAACCGATGGACATACCGTGTCATGGCCTATGTTACGTTAACCACCGATGTGTATCCCCCTTTCCGTCTCTGGGATGAATAATTGCAGTGAAAGGAGTCCAGGATGAGTACGAAATACGCCAAATACATCATCACCGATACCCGTGAGTACACGCCCGAAGAGATGAAGAAAATCGACGAGATGCGGGCGGCCAGCCCCATCGAATCCACCGTCGAAGGCTTGCGCCTTCTCTGGATGGATGACGAAAAGGTCGAAGGCGCCGAAATGTACATGGAATGTCTCTGGCTCTGGGAAGGCGTGACTACCTCCGGCACGACCGAGGAACCGCACCACCACGATTTCAGCGAGGTCATCGGTTTTATCAGTACCGACCAGGATAACCCTTCGGAACTGGATTGCCGGATGGAGATAATCCTCGGCGACGAGACCCATTACCTGACGAAAAGCTGCCTGGTGCACGTCCCGCCGGGCATGAAACACTGCCCCCTCACCTTCCGGGAGGTGAACCGCCCGGTGTTTTTCTTTACCCTGGCGCCGATAAGCCATTACGGGCGTACCTCGGCAAGCACGGACCTGAAGGCAGGCCAGTCGAAAGAACCTTTCTTCCCCAGGCCGGAACCGGACGAGTCGGGCACCCGCTTCGGGAAATTTATCATCACGAAACCGAAGCCGCACTGGGACCCGAAGAATCCCCCGCCCCCGCCGCCCCCCGGAACCGTCAAGGCGAACCAGGTTGTTTCCCTCGACACCGATGCTTCGAAGGGGGCTTTTTACGCGGATTTCGTCTGGATTTGGGAAGGGAATACCGTCATGTCGCCGGAAGCCCATACCCACGATTTCGATGAGATGATTGGCATCGTCGGCTACTGCGGCAAGGACGACCCGAGAAAAATCGACGGAGACGTTTCGATTGTCCTCGGCGATGAGAAACACCGGATTACCCAAAGCTCGCTCGTGTATATCCCCAAAGGCCTGAGCCACTGCCCGATAGAATTCAGGAACATCCGGCAACCGGTGCTGTGCTTCACCATCGGCAATACACCCCTCTGGGGAAAGAAATAAGATTATGATACGTATGTGTGCGGTTGGCAACTCGTTAGCTGAAGATGGGAAAAGCTCTCCAAAACTCCCCCTTTCGTAAAGGGGGAATAAGGGGGATTTAGCTTTGCAGACCGCCGCTTAAGGGTACGCCCTTGAAACCAAACATAACCGGAAAAGAAATAGTTGAAGAAAGGAACTGAGAATGCCTAAAAGAGAAGTCGATAAATACATCCTCGCTCCGGAAATAAAGCAGTACGCTGATTTTCAGGTTTTCGAGTTACGGGGAAAGGACGCCCGGGGCTGTGATTTCGGCGTCCGGCTCTCGCCGCTGGCGGCCCTGCCGCTGATGAACGAACCGGTCGCAGCGGCCGACGCCGACCGCGTCAACATGTACGCCGGTGGCACCCCCGCAACTATCGGCAACCTGGAAACAAAGGTCGAAATCACCATGGGCACGGAAAAGGAAGTGCATACCATCGATTCGGCGGCCATGACCTACGTGCCGAAAGGTGTTCCCTACGGTCACCGCGTTACCGGCGGCACTGATAAAATGGCCTGGGTGTTGACGCTGACGCTGCCCCCGCGATATGACCCGCCGAAGCAGCCGGCATAAACGGGTATCCGAATCGAGACAGGAAAGGAAGAATGATAATGACAGATACCAAGTACGATAAATTTATCCTTCGGGAAGTAAAAGCCCCCTGGCCGTCGTTCGGGCCGATGAACAGCGATTTCCTCGGTGGGAATAAAGAGATTTCGAAGGCTATCGAAGAGGTGAGAGGCGCCAAACCGAATTTCGCCCTGTACTTTGTCACACGAAAGGGTATGTTTGCCGAACCGCCCCATTCCCACTATGCCGACGAATACCTGATGTTCCTTTCGGCTGACCCTCACGACCAGAAAAACCTTGGCGCCACCGTCGAAGTCGCCTTCGGCGAGGAATGGGAGAAAGCCGAATTCTCGACCTCGGCACTCGTCTGGTTCCCGAAAGGGGTTCAGCACTGCCCGATTCACGTCAAGACGATGGACCGCCCCTTCCTCTTCGGCCACTTCTGGCCGATGGGTGAAGAACCGGTGATGATTCCCGCGAAGTAAACGATAGCGAAGCACGATAAGGAGAATTGAGCATGGCAGAGAAAAAATACAGCAAATACATTATGACCGAGCCGGATAAAACCTACCTGAAATCGCTCGAAGGTAAGACGCCGAAAAGTATCGAGGAACAGAGAAAAGCCGGCAATTACTTCGAAGGCGTCTACATGTTCCACCTCGATGACAAGATTCTACCCGGGGGTTTCTACACCGATTGCCACTGGATAACCGCTGTTCACGGCAAGGCCGGCGTTCAGACGGAAATCGCCCATACCCATGATTTCGGGGAGACCCTCGGGTTCGTCGGCTCGGTACCCGGCAAGCCCCGCGAACTGGGCGGAGAAATCGAGTTCTGGCTGGAGGACGAGCAGTATATTTTCGATAAAAGCTGCCTCATCTTCGTCCCCGCCGGGATGAAGCACCTGCCGTTGATTTTCCGGAGAATCGACAGCCCGATTTTCTTCTGGACGGCCAGCGACAGCCGGACGTACGGACGGACGTCCGGTAACGAAGTGTAACGATACAAGGCGATTTCCGGTGGAAATCGACACAATAGGAAAAAAAGGTGGAATATACAATACTTTAGTATTGACATGTTGATTTCTATAAGTTAAAATCCTGTAATTATACCGCATATCCTTCTCGGGGATTTTCCGGTAAAGGTTTTTTTGATGGCATGGGACATTGGAGCTTGCATACACCCTCAGCCAATGTCCCATGTTTCATATCCGGTAAAGTAATGAAATTGTCACGTAACCGGAGAACAGCGGGGGCAGGCCGGGCTTCGGTTAAAAAAAATACTTGGAGGGAGGAAAACTGGAAATGGCCAAAAAAATAGTATGGCTGCTGGTCAGTCTGGTCATGGTGCTGTCACTGGTCGTGGCATCATGTACGTCTGAACCAGCCGAAACAGAGGGTAAAGAGACAGGGGAAACTGAAGAAGTAACCATCACGACCACTGAAACAGGCGGGATAACCAAGACCGAGATTATCGAAAAAGGATTCCGCGACCCGGACGAACCGAAATACGGGGGCGTCTATAATTTCATAGCCTTCAGCGATTACCGGGGATGGGACCCGGTGAAAAGCCTGACGATGGACTGCACCGCTCAGCATTATATCGGCGGGTATCCGATGATGGGTGACTGGACGAAGGGCGCCGCCGGTTCGAACGAAATCCGCTGGATTGGCGGTTTCTCCGGCCGTTCCGATGTCTGGGCCGGCAACTATGCCGAAAGCTGGGAAATCGTTGACGGCAACAAGATTGTCTTCCACGTCCGGAAAGGCATGTATTACGACAGCCGTGCTCCGACGAATGGAAGAGAACTCGATGCTTATGATTTCGAGTACAGCATTAACCGCACCTGGTTCGCTCCGGGAGCTTACCATCCGGGCAGCGTCGATGTCGATGCCCGCCCGACAAAAATTTATGCTACTGATAAATGGACCTGTGTCATGGAAGTACCGCCGAAGCAGATTGGCGTTATCTGGCTGCTGACCGGCGCTATGTCGTGGATTTACCCCAAAGAAGTCATCGAAACCTACGGCGACATGACCGAATGGCGTAACCTCAGGGGAGCCGGCCCGTTCATCCTGGAGGATTACGTACCCGGCAGTATGATTAAATACAAGAAGAACGATAACTACTGGCAGTCCGACCCATTCCATCCGGAAAACAAACTGCCTTACGTTGACGGCCTGAAATCACTCGTTATCGAAGACTCATCGACCAGGCTGGCCGCTTTCCGCACCGGCCAGGTCGACCGTCTCGGCACCGTTACCTGGGAAGACGGCGAACTGCTGAAGAGGCAGTGCCCCGACCTTCTGTATATCACCAGTTACGGCGGCTGTAACTTCCCCGTTATGAGAGTCGATAAACCGCCCTTCGACGACATTAAAGTTCGCCAGGCAATGAACATGGCGATAAACAGGGAAGAAATCGTTCAGGATTACTACAAGGGCAACGCGGTTGTCATGGGCTGGCCCTACAACCCCAGCGAGGACTACTCGCCCTGGTATACCCCGATGGAAGAGCAGCCTGCCGCGGTCCAGAAGCTCTTCAGCTACGACCCCGAAGGCGCCAAAGCGCTCCTGGCTGAAGCCGGATATCCGAATGGATTCAAGACCAAGATACAGTGTCAGACAACCAATGCCGACTTCCTTTCCATTGTCAAGGCATACCTTGCCGAGATTAACGTCGATATGGATATCGAACCCCTTGAATCCGGTGCCTACTACAGCATCTACCGCGGCCGGAACCACGACGAAATGGTCTTCAAAGGCTGGACCAACCACTGGCCGGCGAGGATGCTCGACGTCCGCACGGAAAGCTTCGATAACCATTCGTTCTTCGAGAGCGAGAAGACGAGAGCCTGGTACAACGAAATCATGGGTAACTACTTCAACTCGGCTTATATCGACCCGATTCTGAAGGAATACGGCTCGTTCGTTCTCGAACAGGCAATCGGTATCTGGCTGCCCGTCGAGTATAACTATCATCTATGGTGGCCCTGGCTGCAGAACTACCACGGTGAAGGCAACATGGGCTTCGTCCAGCCGGAATTCTTCATCTACTACAGCTGGCTCGATACCGAAATGAAAAAGGAAATGGGTTACTAAATACACGCTGATTGCCGCGAAGCCGGAGCGTTCGATACGCTCCGGCTTTTTTTATGCAACGGGTCCGGTGCTTCTCTCAATCCCCGATTTTCCAAACATACTGTTCGCGTTTCGCGGGAGCCTCATGAGAGGATACAGTTATTGACAAGTTGAATCGAATTCACTTATTATTATTCCCAATATTGAAGGCACTTTCGTGTTTGTTTCTCCATACAGAAACAAATCAGGAAAAATCCCGGGAATAAATGACATCAGAGCGGTGTCATTTATTTGTGAAAGGAGGGAATAAACATACAATAATTTTTGTCTGAAATGGAGGTTGGCGGTCAGGGACCGAGACAGAAAATAACCCTGAATCTATCGAATTTTGAAAGGAATACCTGATGAAGAGAGCATGGCTACAAGTTCTTGTGTGTCTTTTTATGGTAGTGTCGCTGGTGTTAGCTTCCTGTGACAACGGCACCACTGATACTGCGGACAAAGACAATGACACCACTGATACGGTTAAAATCAGTGATACCACTTCTCCGATAGAGAAGCCGGACAGTGAAGATATCGTAGAGGATGAAATAGTTCCAGCGGGCGAACCGAAATACGGAGGGCAGTTCGTCAGGATTCGTCTGAGTGACGTAACAAGCTGGGATTACGCCGCAGCGGCTGACATGTTTACCATATGTCTGATGGGGGAAGAGCTGCTGATGGGTGACTGGACGAGGGGTCCCGCCGGAACCGGCGAAAATGATTGGCGCGGGGGCTTCGGCGGCTTCGTCGATATGCTCACCGGGAAGCTTGCGGAAAGCTGGGAAATTTATGATGACGAAACGTTCATCTATCATATCCGCCCGGGCGTTTTCTGGTGGGATAAAGCTCCGGCAAACGGAAGAGAATACACCGCCGAAGATGCTGCCTGGAATATAAACAGAAATTTCACGTCACCCCGGTCTTATCTCTATAACTCCTACACGAAAGTCGGCAAAGCGCCGATTTCTGCAACAGCCACCGATAAATATACCGTTGAAGTCAAGGTTAAACCGGAATGGAAAGGCCTCATGGTAGATGTCGTTGGCGACCACCTCTGGCACCTTTGCCCGGATGCAGTGGAAGCGAACGGAGGAGAACCGTTATCCGACTGGCGGCAATTCATCGGAACCGGTGCCTTCATGATAAAAGATTACGTCTCCGGAAGTTATGCCCAGTACGAGAGAAATCCGAACTACTGGCAGTTCGATCCTTTACATCCTGAAAATCAGTTGCCCTATCCGGATGGTATCAAAGAACTGATTATTGCCGATACATCGACCCAGCAAGCCGGTTTCCGCACAGGCAAGATTGACTACATGGACCTTGCGAACTGGGAAGATGTCAAATTGCTGCAAAAACAGAATACTGACCTTATCCTGAAATCATCTCCTGCCGCCAGTATTAACCTTATCTGGCCCAGGCTTGACAACGAAAATCTTCCTTTTAACGACATTAAAGTCAGATACGCGATGAACCTGGCGGTTAACCAGCAGGAACTGGCGCAGGACTATTATGGCGGATACGCGGATATACTTGGCTGGCCGTATGCCAACCTGAAGGTATTCAGCCCCATTTACACGCCCCTCGAAGAACAGTCCAAGACAGTCCAGGACCTTTTCGGTTATGATGTTGCCAGAGCCAAAGAGTTGCTGGCCGAGGCAGGGTACCCGGACGGATTCAAGTTCACGATAACCTGCGCTTCGACACATTCGGATTACCTGTCGATTATTAAAGAATACCTCGCAGCCATCAACATCAACATGGAACTCGCCAATCTCGAATGGAGCGTCTACGTCAGTCAGTGGACGGGCAGAACCTACGAAGAGGCGATTTATGCTAATGACTACGTCGGTAAACCGTACCGGCTCATGTGCATGTCCGAAGCCAGCATCTGGAATTACAGCCGATGGTATCATGAACGCACGGAAAATGCCGTCAAGGAGATATCCGCAAATCTTGGTATAGACGACGCGGCGATTGCCAGAATTCTGAAGGAAGTCGGCCCGTGGGAACTGGAACAGGCCGTACCCATTTATCTTCCTTCACCGCATTCGTTTACGATGTGGTGGCCCTGGCTTCAGAATTTCTACGGCGCTACCGGTGGCGGTGGCAATGCCAACCTCGACGAATATCTCATGTACATCTGGCTGGATACCGAATTGAAAGAATCAATGGGGTACTAACCGGAAACGGGATACAACGTAACAGCAGCAAGCCGGAGCGTATCGAACGCTCCGGCTTCTTTTTTTTGGCGTCGGCAATGTACAAAACAGCTCCACGCTATGAATCAGTCTCGAAGGCTGTTTTTTTACTTGACATTGTCACATTAAAAGGTTACATTGCAGTATACGGTGATTACCGGTTCCGGTAATCATTGAGAGCTGCTGCTACGGAAAGATACTACCGGAAAATTCAAAAAATCCGGAGTTCTTTCTTAAACCTGGTTAAAAATAGAGACAACGAAATCTCCTGATTACGAACCAGTAATGGTTTCTGGCTACCGCAAGCTGCCACTTGTCAAGCCGTAATTTTTCGGGATAGCGTGTGCTTTCTTTTATTGCGCGCTTGTGCCTAAAATCAGGACCGGATTGATGCCCGGGTATACCTGTGTCCGCCAGGGAGAAAAACGGCCCGTTCCAGGAGGTGATTTATTGAAAGTAGTTCTCGCATGAAAACGGAAGACTGATGTCCGTCAACAGGTCGTTCCGTGGTTTTCATGTCGGTAAAGTTAGAAAGGAAAAGAAAAAGGAGGTTACCCCTGTATGGCAAAAAAAATCGTGTGGTTACTGGTAAGTTGCCTTATGGTGCTGTCGCTTATGATAGCATCCTGCAGTAACGATGGCGAAGGTGGTAAAGTTACTACCGATGGCGAAGGTGAAACGGTTAAAGTATCAACCGGTGAAACCCCGGTTGATAGCGGCCCCACCACAAGCGTTATTGCAGACACGGACAAGCCGCAATACGGCGGCAGAATTACTATCCTGACAAATACCGATATTCAAGTCTGGAATCCCGGCGCGTCAATCGGCAGACAGGCCGAACAGGATGGTATCATGCTCGAGCAGATTCTTGGTGTTGACCGAGCAGCCGGACCAGCCGGCACAGGTGAGACAAACTATATTGGCGGCGTAAGTGATTTCAAATACGTCACCGGAAAGCTTGCTGAAAACTGGGAAACTCCGGAAGTTGGTGTCTGGGTGCTTGACATCCGGCAAGGAGTGTTTTTTACCAATCATCCTGACCACGAAGCATCGAAGTTGGTCGGTGGTCGTGAAATGACCGCCGATGATGTTGTTGCCAGTTTTGAATTCATGAGAGATACCCCGAGCGTATCGGCTTTTGCCGAACCTGATTTGATATCGAACATGACCGTTGAAAAAACGGGCATGTGGCAGGTTACGGTCAGAACGCCCGTTGCGGCAACGACAGGCTACCTGTGGCTGATGGGTGGCGGCGGCGCTCAGTATGTCTGGCCGAAAGAATGGCTGGAAACCTACGCAACCAGTAATGACTGGAGAGATGTCGTCGGTACCGGACCTTATATGGTAGATGACTATGTTGCCGGCAGTGTTGTCAGATATATCAAAAATGGAAGCTACTGGGGTATCAATCCCGTTGGTCCCGGCAAGGGCGACCGGCTCCCGTATGCTGATTCGTTAAACTGGCAGATTATTCCTGATTACTCAACCAGACTGGCTGCCCTTCGAACCGGCCGAGCCGAAACATCCTTCATCGATGTTCTTCCCCGGGAAGATTATGAGACCATTGTCGCCAGCAATCCTGATATACGATGGGCTCAGACCATCATCGACCCGATTCAGGTCAGCGGCCGCGTCGACCTGACCGACAATCCTTTCTCGAAAGTGGAAGTTCGCCAGGCGATGATGATGGCTATCGACCACCCTGGTATTGTCGACGGCCTTTATGCGGGACAGGCTGAAATTATTGATAGCCCTGCCCGGAAATGGTTCGACAGTATTTATATTCCCCTGGAGGAATTACCCGAACAGGTACAGGAACTGTACGGCTACAACCCTGAAAAAGCCAAACAACTGCTGGCTCAGGCAGGCTACCCGGACGGTTTCAAGATGAAGATGTACCTCCAGAATTCTCCGGCGATGGAAGAATCCGCTTCGCTTATTAAATCTTACTGGGACGAAGTCGGAATCGACATCGAACTTCAAATTGTCGAACCGAGTATCTTCACGAGCATGTGGACCGGCCGTGAAGTCGAAGACCTGATGCTTTCACAGTATCCCGGCGGTACGGGCGCATTGTTTGTCCGATACAGCCTTGGTTACTACCGCGGCCCGAATTTCTTCAACATGAGTCACGTCAACGACCCGGTAGGCACCGACCCGACTATCGAAAATGCTTACAACATCCAATCACAAACAGTTATGGTTGACTATCCGACTGCGGATAAGGCACTCAAAGACGTTATTCCTTATATCCTCGAACAGGCTTTCCTGATTCAGATGCCGGCTCCCTGGGGCTACCGTGTCTGGCAACCGTGGTTAAAAAACTACTACGGTGAACCTCAGCTTAAGTGGTGGCTTCAGTATGCCTGGGTCGACCAGGACCTGAAAACCTCGATGGGCCGCTAACCACGAACCCTTAGTCGAACATACAAGATAAATGAAAAAGAGGCCGCCTGTAACAGGGCGGCCTCCCGGTTATGTGAAAGAACGGTATAAATCGAAAGTACTATAATCTGACAAACCGCCCGGGGAGCAATTTCGCCAGTCGTTGTTATGTCCCAATTATGTCAAATAACAAATTAAGTATTCCCTACACTTGTCGCAGGGGTGAAGATAGAACTACCATAACATAAGGATGCAATCGGAACACACGACGTCTGACCGAGATTGATTATCCAGTCTGCCGCACGCTTCAACAGTCCGGCATCGTTACCCCCATCAGTATGCAACCGGGTCATTCTGCGTGTTTTCCAAAGATATCCTTATACGCACTGAAAATGAGTGCCGGTGAAAAAATTCCCGATAAAAATGATCGCAGGAGGTGAACAATAAGGAAAATCGTAAAAAAGGCGGGGTTTTGTGCCCTGCCGGGAGACGTTGTTTACCAAATAGATTAAAAGGAGAAAAATTTATTGTATGGCTAAAAAAATCGTGTGGCTGGTAATTAGCTGTATGATGGTACTGTCGCTTGTGATAGCATCGTGCGGTAACGAAGGAACGAAAGAAACCGTGACGGATAATGAAACGGTCGATTCCTCCGGTCCACTGACTAATGTTACGAAAAACACTGAAAAACCGCAGTATGGCGGTAAAATAACAATACTGAATACGACCGGTTTTGATACCTGGAACCCGGGAGCAACCGTCGGCAGAGCTGCCGCTCAGGACGGTCTGATGCTCGAAGCGATACTCACCGCCGACCATGCTGCCGGCCCTGCCGGTTCCGGCGAAACGAACTTTATCTCGAATATTTCTGACTTCAAATACGTTGCCGGCATGCTTGCCGAAAGCTGGGAGACCCCGGAAATCGGCGTCTGGATACTCAATATTCGAAAGGGAGTCCACTTTACCAATCATCCCGACCATGAAGCCTCGAAACTCGTCGGCGGACGGGAAATGACGGCTGAAGATGTCGCTTACAGCATCGAATGGATGAGAGATACGCCCACTTCGGTTACCGCTATCTCCGAACCCGGCCTTATATCCAATACTACGGTCGAAAGAACCGGAGAATGGCAGATTACCGTTAGAACCCCCGTTTCACCGACTACCGGCTACCTCTGGATAATGGGGGGCGGCGCCGGCCAGTCGGTCTGGCCGAAAGAATGGCTGGATACCTACGGCACCAGCAATGACTGGCGGGATGTCGTCGGTACCGGTCCGTATATGATTAACGAATATATCGATGGCAGTGCTGCTAAATATATCCGCAACGATAACTACTGGGGTGTTAATCCGGTCGGCCCTGGTAAAGGGGACAAACTCCCCTATGCCGATGAGGTAACCTGGCAGATTGTTCCGGATTACTCGACACGGCTCGCCGCTCTCAGGACCGGACAGGCGGAGTGCTCGTTCGCCGACATCCTGACAAGGGAAGATTTCGACACCATTATCAGCAGCAAACCAGAGATTAAGTACGCTCAGATGATTATCGACCCGATTCAGATATCGGGGAGAGTCGACCTTCCGGAAAATCCCTTCGGCAGTAAAGAAGTCCGCCAGGCAATGATGCTGGCTATCGACCATCCTTCGATTGTTTCGGACCTGTACGGGGGGAAAGCCGAACTGCTCGACAGCCCGGCGCGTAAATGGTACGAGAGTATTTACGTACCCATGGAAGAACTGCCCGAAACGGTGCAGGAACTCTATGGCTACAACCCCGAAAAAGCTAAGCAACTGCTCGTTCAGGCCGGATATCCTGACGGATTTACCATGAAAATGGTGCTGCAGAATAATCCTGCTCATGAAGAAGCCGGTTCGCTGTTAAAAGCCTACTGGGAGCAGGTTGGCATCAATATTGACCTCCAGATTGTCGAACCAACCATCTTCACCGGTTTATGGATCGGCCGGGAGTGCGAAGACCTTATGCTGTCCCAGTTCCCCGGCGGCAACGGCGCTCTCTTCGTTCGCTATAGCTTTGGTTTCTACCGCGGTCCGAACTTCTTTAACATGAGCCACGTCAATGACCCCGTGGGAACGGACCCCGTTATCGAGAACGCTTACCGCATTCAGACTGAAAATGTCATGATTAATTACCCGGCGGCGGATAAAGCCCTGAGGGATACCATTCCTTACATTCTCGAAAATGCTTTCCTTATCCCGTTACCGGCTCCCTACGGGTACCGGATCTGGCAACCCTGGCTGAAGGACTACTATGGGGAATACTACCCCAAGTGGTGGCTTCAGTATGCCTGGGTCGACCAGGAACTGAAAACCTCGATGGGCCGTTAACCCGTAGCCTTTATCGAACTAACAGGGCAGTCGCTTTCTCTGAAGGCGGCTGCCCTTATTTTTAGAATGATGGTGAGAGACCGGTGCACATGATACTATACACCCTGAAGCAGGTTGCTGCTCTTCCCATTTCCTGTTAACTTGAAATATTGAACAGGAACTACTATTATTCACCCATTGAAACGAAGCTTATCGTTAAAAACATCGCATTATCTGGAGGAGGAATTCATGAAACTCGAAGGTAAAGTTGCCGTTGTTACCGGGGGCGGCGCGGGAATCGGCGAGGGAATCGTTCTGTGCCTGGCTGAAGAAGGCGCCAATGTGGCAGTGATGGACCTGCGGCAGGAAACCGCCGACCGGATTGCCGGAAAAGTCAAAGCCATGGGCAGGCGCGCCCTCGGCGTTGCCGCCAACGCGACCGAGAAAGCTCAGGTTGAAAAAGCGCTCGATATCGTTAAGAAGGAATTCGGCGTTATCGATATTGTGGTTAATAATGTCGGCGGCGAAGCCCGTTTCTATTTCGAAAAACCGGGTGAAGTCTACACCGAGGAACAGGAATGGGATGACACGGTGAAACTTAACCTGAAATCGACCATGCTGATGAGCCGGGCAATCATGCCCTACTTTATCGGGCGGAAAAGCGGAAAAATCATCAATATCGCCTCCGTTGCCGGCCGTCCGATGCCCGGCCGCCCGTTCAGTCCCCGGGATGACGACCCGGAGAATATTGCCAACCTCGGGCCGATGACCAGCTACGCCGTCGCCAAAGCCGGTGTCATTCAGTTTACCCGGATGACCGCCAGCCAGGGCGCATCCTATAACGTCAACGTCAACTGTATCTGCCCCGGCACGCTCTATACGCCTCTCTACGAAAGAAGCGCCGCCCGCCGCAAGCAGATGACCCCCGGTTCGGACCACCTCTCCGACCGGGAATATTTCGAAAAATACGTTGCCCCCGGGGTGCCGATGGGGAGAGGCCAGACACCTGAAGACATCGGCCGGGCAGTTGTGTTTTTCGCTTCCGAAGACGCGAAAAATATCACCGGACAGACCATCAACGTTGATGGCGGAGCCTTCCCCAGCTAGAACCGAACCGACTCTCCGGGAAAAAAGGAGTTGATACGATGGAACAGTACTCAGGCGCCGAAGCTTTCCTTGAAGTATGTAATGCCAATGGCATCGATACGGTTTTCATTAACCCGGGAGGAGAATTTGCCTCGGTCAACGCCGCCTGTTTGCGTTGCCGGGAATCCGGAAAGAAGGCTCCGGAACTTGTCATGTGCCTCCATGAATCGGTGGCGATGACGGCTGCGTACGGGCATTACCTGGTCTCCGGAAAGCCGCAGATAGTCCTCGTTCACAGCGAGCTCGGCACCCAGCAGACGGGCGGAGCCCTGCACAATGCCCAGTGGGGCAGAATCCCGGTGGTGTTGATGGCGGGCATTCAGCCGGCTGCCGAACGGGTAAACTGGAAGGGCGAAGCCTTCGACCAGGGGCTGATGGTGCGCAACAGCGTCAAATGGGACCACGAACTGACGCCTGAGGAAGATATCCATGACGTAATGAAGAAAGCCCTGAGCATTGCTTTTTCCGAACCGCGCGGCCCGGTGTACCTCTACTATTCTCCGGCGGTACTGGTGAACAAGGTAGAAAAACGTTCCGCCGATTCCCTGAGACTGGTAACGGAAGCTCTGCCTGTCGCGAACGTGGCCGACCTTGAAAAAATAGCCGCGGGGCTGCTGTCATCGGAGAACCCGTTGATAGTTGCCGGGTACACCGAACGGTACCATGAAAACGTGCAAAACCTGATAGACCTTGCCGAAACCCTCTGCGCCCCGGTCGTGCCCGGCCTGACCCGGATGAATTTCCCGACGACCCACCCGCTCTGCGCCGGCATGGAAGAAATGGGTGGCGGCCTGCGGGGCAACGAGCCGTTCGCTGAAGCCGATACGATACTGGTTATCGATTATGATACCCCCTACGTACCTGCTGAAATATTTCCCCGCCGGGACGCCCGGATATTCCATATCGACATCGACCCTCTGACGGTGGGAAGGCGGCTCTGGGGCCGCGGCGCCGAGCTGTTTGTAAAAGCCGATTCCCGCCAGGCGATACCCGCTCTCACCGGCATACTGAGAGGAAAAATAACCCCTGAAATCAGGAAGAAGCTCGATGCCCGGTATAGCCGCCTGAAAGACGCCCATGAGAAAAGACGGGCAGCCAACCGGGCAACAGCCATGAGAAAATCAGGTGATAAACCTGTTTCTCCCGACTGGCTGGCGTACTGTATCGCCGGGATTCTCGATGACGATACGGTGCTGGTCAACCACCTGATAAGCCAGTCATCGTCGCTCGCCGCCCAGGTCGACCGTACAAAACCCGGCACCTTGCTTGCCTGCGCCGGCGGTTCTATCATGTGGGCGCTCGGAGCTGCCCTCGGCGCTAAAAGGGCCGCTCCCGAGAAAACGGTGGTAAGCGTGATGACGGACGGCGGCTTTGTCTGGGGCTGCCCGGTTGCTTCGCTGTGGCCGGCGATGCGCTACGGGCTGCCGTTCCTGGCGGTAATTTTCGATAATCAGTCGTACGGGGCGATACGGGTCATCGTCGAACAAATGGCTGGTAAAAGACTGAACGAGGAAACCGGGCGGATTTCAGCTATCGATATCGCCCCTCCGGCCGATTACGCTCTCATTGCCGAATCCTGCGGAGGATACGGGAAAACGGTGACCGAACCGGCTGAACTTCCCCCGGTTCTCAGGGAAGCCCTCGCCGAAGTGAAAGGCGGACGGGTTGCCGTCGTCGATGTCCGGTTACCTCTCGGCTAGCTTTGATTGGCAGTCGAGACAGGGATGCCGGACGCTTCCGGAAAATACCTCGGAATACCGGTAAAACTACCCGGTTCAAGTTGACAAAGCTGCCGAAAACGTATTACACTGTACCCTGAAATCGAATTTATAAACCTTATATGTCTGACATCTTTCACCTAAAGATGCTTATGATAAGGCTAGGGGTACTAAAGCTGCCAACAATAGTACGGCGGTTTTTGGTGCCTTTTTGTTTGCCCGGAAATACCGGGATTCAGACAAAAGGTTTACCTTATTCGGAAACCAGGTGCTTTTGACCTAGTGGGTAACCTTTTCCGGAATGAATTCGCTGATTTAAATCTAAGAGTATGCTGGTTCGTGTGTGCGGGCAAGGCGAAGGATTTGGGGTGCTTGTGATTAGCTGCCGGGTTGTTGAACCAGCCAAAGGAGGTGAGATATTGAGATAAACGGTAAAGGTTTAGGGTTGCTCTAAAGGGCTGCAATTTTTATCGTTCTTTCAAAATACTTATTGGAAGAATACCCGAGGAGGAAAAATCTGAATATGGCTAAAAAATACTTGGTGTTCATGATAAGCTGCCTGATGGTTCTTTCACTCGTCATAGCTGCCTGCGATACGAAAACAACAGGCGGTACGGTGACAACTGATGATAAGGGCCAGACAGTGGTTGTTGGCGGCGATGATGACGTAAAGGATGTCGGCGAGTCAGGCCCGATTGCCGATGTCGAAGCCGACACGGACAAACCGAAGTACGGCGGTATCCTTACCCTCATCCGGGGTACGGACGTTCAGGCCTGGAACCCGCTGGCGGTTATGGCGCAGGGCACTGATGGTGTCCCCTCGCTTCAGGTTGAACAAATTCTTGGTATCGATTTCACCAAAGGCCCCGCCGGAACCGGCGAGACCAACTATATCGGCGGCGTTGAAGACTACCGCTATATTGCCGGTAACGTTGCCGAGAGCTTCGAGACTCCTGAAGTCGGCGTCTGGGTACTGAATATCAGACAGAACGTCTACTTCACCAACCATCCCGACCAGGCAGCCTCCAAGCTTGTTGCCGGTCGTCAGATGACCGCAGAAGATGTTGCCTACAGCCTCGAATTCATGAGAGATAACCCGTCCCAGTCCGCCCTCTTTGAACCTACCCTGATGCAGAACATGGTTATCGAACGCACCGGCCCCTGGCAGATTACCGTCAGGACCCCGGTTGCCCCGACGACCGGCTACCTCTGGCTGATGGGTGGTGGCGGCGTTCAATACGTATGGCCCAAGGAATTCCTTGATACCTACGGAAAGAGCAACAACTGGTACGATGTCGTTGGCACCGGCCCGTACATCATCGATGACTACGTCCCGGGCGTTGCCATGACTTTCATCAGAAACGACAATTACTGGGCTGTCAATCCTATCGGTGAAGGTAAGGGAGACAGGCTTCCTTATCCGGACGGTGTCAAATTCCAGATAATTCCCGACTATTCGACCCGGCTGGCCGCAATGAGAACCGGTAAAGCTGACTGGATGTGGGGCGACACCCTGGAACAGGAAGATTACGAATCTATCATCCGGACATACCCTGAAATTAAGTCCGTCCAGACCATCATTGCTCCCCAGCAACTGGCCGGTAATGTCAACCTCGATACCCCGTTCGCCAATAAGAAAGTCCGCCAGGCGATGATGATGGCTCTCGACCATCCGGGAATCGTCGAAGACTTCTACAAGGGACGGGCGGAAATTCTGGACAGCCCTGCCCGTAAATGGTACAAGAGCATTTATACCCCGCTCGAGGAACAGAACGCTACGGTTCAGGCACTCTACGGCTACGACCCCGAAGGGGCAAAAGCCCTCCTTGTCGAAGCCGGTTATCCCGATGGCTTCAAGATGAAAGTGCAGATGCAGAACGCGCCTGCCTCCGATACCGCTTTCGCTATCATGAAAGAATACATGGGCAAAGTCGGCATCGAACTTGAATCGGTCGTCCTCGAACCTTCCATCTTCTCCGGCGTCTGGGCCGGCCACACCTACGGCGAAGACCTGATTCTCTCCGCCTTCCCCGGCGGTGACGGTTCCTTCTTCGTCCGCTACAGCATGGGCTACTTCCGCGGCCCGAACCTCTTCAACCTGAGCGAAGTAAACAAGACCTACAACGTTCCTGAGATTGAGCATGCTTATGAAGTTCAGGCTCAGAACGTCATGGTCAATTACCCGGCGGCTGATGCAATCACCAAGGAAACCTGGAAGTGGGTACTCGAACAGGCCTACCTCATCCCGATGCCTGCTCCCTGGGGCTACAGAATCTGGCAGCCCTGGCTGAGAAACTACTACGGCGCCAGCGACCTGAAGTTCTGGGTACAGTGGGCCTGGATAGACCAGGATATGAAATTCGATATGACCGGACGCAGATAACAGCTCGCTGAGTAACAGCACATCTGGCGGGAGCCTCCGAGGCTCCCGCCTTTTTGTTTTCTGAATGTATTGACAAAGCTGAAATAAACGTATTACACTGTAGCCTGTCACAATTACATAACAGTCACAGCCTTTACCATCCTGATTCTCCTGCCATAAAAGTGTGGTTATAGCGAGATAGAGGGTACTAAAGCTGCCGAAATTAGTACGGCGGTGTTTAGTGCCCTTTTTTATTTCCGGAGAAATCCGGCCTGGTATCGTTTCGGTGAGGAATCGAAAGGAAAAAAGAGTAGAAAAGGCTGAGGAGGTGGCATATTGAAATAATCAAGGAAGGTTATTGGGTTGCTTCTCCAGAGCTGCACGATGACCCGGTTCTTTCAAAAATTCTTGTTGGAAGAACACCTGAGGAGGAAATGCTGACATGTTGAAAAAATACTTGTTACTCGTAATTAGCTGCCTGATGGTTCTTTCCCTGGTAATCGCTTCCTGTACCTCGGATACCGATACCGGCGGTAAGGTAACGGAGGTTGATAAAGGCCAGACCGTTGTCGTCAGCGGAGATGATGACGACGGTGATGTCGGAACTTCCGGTCCAATCACTACGGTAACCGCCGACCCGGATAAACCGAAGTACGGTGGCACGCTGGTCATTTTAGCAAGCTCTGATATCCAGTACTGGAATCCGGGCGCGGTAGCCGGCCAGGGCGCGGGCCAGGGCGGATACGCTATCGAACAGATACTGGGAGTCGATTTTACGGCCGGCCCGGCCGGCAGAGGCGAAACGAATTATATCGGCGGCATCGCCGATTACCGGTACCTCGGTGGTAATATTGCCGAAAGCTGGGAGACGCCTGAAGCCGGCGTCTGGGTGCTCAATATCCGGCAGGGCATTCACTTCTACAATCATCCCGACCAGGCAGCTTCGAAGCTTGTCGGCGGCCGGGAACTGACCGCTGAAGACGTCGCTTACAGTATCGAATATATGAGGGATAATCCCACTTCATCGACGAACTTCTCCGAACCTACCCTGATAAAGAATGCCACCGTCGAGAGAACCGGCCCCTGGCAGATAACCCTTTATACCCCGGTATCTCCCTGCACGACCTATCTCTGGATTCTCGGTGGCGGCGGCGTCCAGTACGTCTGGCCGAAGGAATTCCTCGAGCAGTACGCTACCAGCAACAACTGGTATGATGTCGTCGGCACCGGCCCCTACATCATCGATGACTACGTCCCGGGCTCCGTCGGCAGATATATCCGCAACCCGAACTACTGGGATACCAACCCGATTGGCGCCGGTAAGGGCGACCAGTTACCTTATCCGGACGCTCTCAACTACCAGATAATCCCTGATGCTTCAACCCGCCTCGCGGCAATGAGGACCGGCCGGGCTGACTGGTCGGCAGTCGATACCCTCGAAAGGGAAGATTTTCAGTCGATTACCCGGACGAATCCGGATATGAAGTACGCCCAGACTATCATCGCCCCGCAGCAGGTGGCAGGCAGAATAACCGACCCGAATAATCCTTTCTCTAAGAAGGAGGTCCGCCATGCGATGATGCTGGCAATCAATCACCCTGAGATTGTTAACGATTTCTACCGGGGTGAAGCCGAATTCCTGGACAGCCCCGCCCGCAAGTGGTATACCACCATCTACACTCCTCTCGAAGAACAGAACGCAATTGTTCAGGAGCTCTACGGATACAATCCTGAAAAAGCCAAACAACTGCTCGCCCAGGCAGGTTACCCGGACGGCTTCAAGTTGAAAATTGAAATGCTGAACAGCCCTGCTTCCGAGACGGCTTTCTCGATTATCAAGGAATACTGGGCGGATGTCGGCATCGAAATCGAACCGGTTCTTCTTGAATCAAGCGTCTTTTTCGGTGTCTGGGTTAACCGCAGCTATCAGGACCTGTTCCTCTCCGCCTTCCCCGGCGGTGACGGTTCGCTGTTCGTCCGCTACAGCATGGGCTACTTCCGCGGCCCCAACATCTTCAACCTGAGTTTCGTCAATGACCCGATAGGCTCCGACCCGATTATCGAGCACGCCTTCGATGTCCAGTCGCAGACCGTCGGTGTCGACTACGCGGCGGCCGACGCGATAACCAAGGAAACCTGGAAATACGTTCTCGAACAAGCCTTCCTTATTCCGATGCCGGCTCCCTGGGGATACCGGATATGGCAGCCGTGGCTGAGGAACTACTACGGCGCTAATGACGTCAAATTCTGGCTGAGATGGGCCTGGATAGACCAGGATATGAAGTTCGATATGACCGGACGAAGATAATCAGTCCTTTGTTACCCTGACACTGAGAGGCGGGGATTCGTTCCCCGCCTCTTTTCATAGGTACGCTATGTATTGACAAAGCTGAAATAAACGTATTACACTGGAGCCTACAACAATTACATAACAGTCACAGCCTATATCATCCTGATTCTCCTGCCATAAAAGTGTGGTTATAGCGAGATAGAGGGTACTAAAGCTGCCGAAATAGTACGGCGGTTCTGGTGCCCTTTTTTATTTATTGCGAACACGTAAGCGAAGAATATGCAGGTCACCAGCCACAAGGGCGTTCGACCGTGACACGAAAGGGGGGCACGAAATTGAGATAGTTGATAGTGGCGAGGGGTTGCTGTAACTGAGCTGCGAATAAGTAAGGAGTCTTTCAAAATACTTATTGAAAGAAAACCAGAGGAGGAAAACTGATATGGCTAAAAAAATCCTGGTGCTCATGATAAGCTGCCTCATGGTACTCTCGCTCGTTATTGCTTCCTGTGACACGAAAGAAACAAGCGGTGGAACGGTGACGGAGGTTGACAAGGGTCAAACCGTTGTCGTGGGTGGTGAAGATGAAGAAAAAACTGATGTCGGAACATCCGGTCCGAGTACCACCGTTACCGCTGACCCGGATAAACCGAGATACGGCGGAACACTGGTGGTTCTCACCGGGTCGGATATAACCGTCTGGAACCCGGGTGCGGTGATTGGTCAGAGCGCTGACGGCATCGGCGGATGGGTCCTCGAACAGATTCTCGGTATTGATTTCGCCAAAGGTCCGGCTGGTACCGGAGAAACCAGCTATATCGGCGGTGTCGAAGACTACCGCTATGTCGGACCCAACCTGGCTGAAAGCTTCGAAACTCCCGGCGTAGGTGTCTGGGTACTGAATATTCGTCAGGGTGTACGCTGGGCATATAATCCCGAACAGGCAGCTTCGAAGCTCGTCAACGGAAGGGAAATGACCGCCGAAGATGTTGCCTACAGCCTCGAATATATGAGGGATAACAAGACCATGTCAGCCCTCTTCGAACCGGGGTTGATGCAGAATATGGTAGTCGAACGCACCGGCCCCTGGCAGCTTACCGTCCGGACTCCCGTTGCCCCGACGACCGGTTACCTCTGGCTGATGGGCGGCGGCGGCGTTCAGTATGTCTGGCCGAAAGAATTCCTCGATACCTACGGAAAGAGTAACAACTGGTATGATGTTGTCGGCAACGGGCCTTTCATGATTGATGACTATGTCCCGAGCGTTGCCCTCAACCTGATTAAAAATGACAACTACTGGGATATCAACCCGGTCGGCCCCGGCAAGGGCGATAAATTACCCTATATCGATGGCATCAAGTACCAGATAATCCCCGACTATTCGACCCGGCTGGCAGCTCTCCGAACCGGAAAAGCTGACTTCTCGGCTATCGATACCCTCGAGCAGGAAGATTTCGATACGATTATCAGGACGAATCCGAACATTAAGTATGCTCAGACCATCATCGCTCCCCAGCAGGTCGCCGGAGATGTTCGGAAAACCGATAGCCCCTTCTCCAAGAAAGAAGTCCGCCAGGCGATGATGCTGGCTATCAATCATCCTGAAATCGTTGAAGATTTCTACAAAGGACAGGCGGAATACCTCGACAGCCCAGCCCGTAAATGGTACAAGAGCATCTATACCCCGCTCGAAGAGCAGAACTCAACCGTTCAGGAACTCTACGGCTACAATCCTGAAAAAGCCAAACAATTGCTGGCTGATGCCGGTTACCCGAACGGTTTCAAGATTAAGATGGAAATGTCGAATACCCCCGCTTCCGAACAGGCCTTTTCTATCATCAGTGAATACTGGTCTCAGGTTGGTATCGAAGTCGAGGCTGTTCTGCACGAACCGACTGTTTTTACCAACGTCTGGATTGGCCGTACCTATGAAGACCTGATTCTCTCGTCTCTGCCCGGCGGCGATGGCTCGCTGTTTGTCCGCTACAGCATGGGATACTTCCGCGGCCCGAACGCCTTCAACCTCAGTTGCGTTAACGACCCGGTCGGAACCGACCCGGTTATCGAGCATGCCTACGAAGTCCAGTGCGAAAATGTCATGGTGAACTACCCGGCGGCTGACGCCATCACCAAAGAAACCTGGAAATATGTCCTCGAACAGGCATTCCTTATCCAGATGCCGGCTCCCTGGGGTTACCGCATCTGGCAGCCCTGGCTGAGGAATTACTACGGCGCCGGCGCCACGAAGTTCTGGCTGCGATGGGCCTGGATTGACCAGGACATGAGAGCCGATATGACCGGACGCAGATAGTATAAAGTCTTGCCTCATCAAACAGGCGGGGTTACTCCCCGCCTGTTTTTATGTCCGTGACGATAACCGAATGCGGTATTGTTATTATGTCAAGAGGGTCGATGAGCCGCAGGCTTCTTCTCTCCCCGATTGCCTCCCAGTTCAGTTCTTCAACCGGCAGGCTCTCCGGTATCCGGGCGAACGAGATATGCAGGTGAGGGCGGACGGAGGTCCGCTTCCCGCCGGCGATTAACCCGATAACATTACCTTCATCGATGACTTTACCCGGCCGGTTGTCCTTTGATGGCTCGATGTGCCCGTACAGCGTGAAAAAACGGCCGTCTTCGTTATCGAGCTGTTCCGAACGGACGAAAACCGATTTTCCGAGGAAATCGTCGATTATTTTCTCTATCCTGCCGGTAAAAACCGCCGGCACCCGGGTTCCCCCGGTGAGATACGCTACAACTCCGGCAGTGGTCCGGTACATCGAGATATCGATACCTTCGTGAGGTACGGTTCTCTTACCCCTGTCGCCCCACCACTTATCCTGCGCCTCGAACAACATCGAAGGCAGGAACAGCCACTCCCGGAAACCAGTACGGCTGAGGTCGTTCAAAGCCAGCAGATTGTGATGGAAAAAGGTGGTCAAGGTACTCTCCTGTCAAGTACGGTCTTCTTGCTGTTAAAAGACAACTCCATGATACTGTGAAACGGAACGGTTGTGCCAGAGGGAGGAATGAAGGAAAGGATCGGTGGGCTCCTTCGTCCGGTGCCGGGAAGTCGAAACTTGCACCGACATTGTCTTCCTCTCATCCGCCGATGAGAACCGAACAGAACCTTATTTTTGTTTCTCCTTTTTCGGTACCGGTGACGCCGGCATCATGAAGATTGCCGGTATGATGAGTACCAGCAGCCCTGCCGAGGCGAGCATGACCGCGAAGAAAGCTCGTTTTTCATCGCCCATGGCGTGGATGACAACGGTCGAGATAGCGACACCGAATGTGCTCCCGAGGCTCCGGAACATGCCTCGCAAACCCGTAATAGTCGCCACTTTTTCCGGCATCAGTTCGATGCACGCATTATTCGCAGCCGGTGTGCAGGTACCGTGCCCGATTCCTGCCGCTCCGACGACGATGTAGAGAACCAGTATCCCGCTCACGCTGAGTCCGCCCAGGCTGAACCCCTGGGGCTGGAGGGCCATCAGCGCCAGTAGTACCATTGTGACCATGACAAGCAGAGTACCTGCCAATATCGGCTTCCGGTACCCCCACTTGACCAGCGAGAAACTGGTCAACGTCGAAGCCGCCATCATTGCTACCGACCTCGGAGTCAGCAGGACGCCGCTCTCCAGAGTTGACATGCCGTAGATGGAGACGGCGTACAGGGGAATCAGCGAAAAGACACCCAGAGCGCACACGCCGTATATCAGATTATAGACATTCGCGGCCATAAACGGGCGCTTTTTCAGCAGTTCGAGGTCGATTATCGGGTCCTTCACCCGCCGTTCCCGGTGGATGAACAATAGGGCCAGGATGATACTTAGCCCGAGAAAGACGCTGAATTGAACCCACGGGATTCCTGTTTCGAAATCACCGAGCAGCGTGAAACAGTACATCAGAGCAGACATCGAACCGAACAGCAATCCGGCTCCCGCGAAATCGATATCCCGTATCGAAGTATTCCCGTTTTGTTCCTTCTTGAGAAGCAGCACTGAGAGAAGAATAATGAGGATGCCGATTGGCACATTTACCCAGAAGACCGACCGCCAGCCGAATGCCTCCACCATCCATCCGCCGAGGTTCGGGCCGATGATTGCTCCGAAGGGAAAGACGCTCGAGAACAGGCCGATGTATTTCTGCCTCGATTCCGGAAATTCAGCGCTGACGATTCCCGCCGCGCAGGGCATGAAACCCCCGCCGCCGATTGCCTGTATCACCCGCGCTCCAATCAGCAGTTGTACGTTCGGTGCTAGGGCGCACAGAATTGAACCGGCGGTGAAGAGTACGGTATAGACGATGAAGGCTGCCTTCCGGCTGAAAATATCACTTAACTTACCGGCCAGCGGCATGATGATGGTCTGAACAAGCTGGAAAGCCGTCAGTATCCACCCTGCCATCACCAGGGTGGTGTTCAGGTCGGTTATTATCACCGGGAACGCTACTGACGCTGATGAATTGCTGATGGCAGCCAGCATCAGGGCAAGACTTACAACGAAAAAAACAACGTATTTACGCATGATAAATCGCTTTCAATAGCAACCTGTACCGGTCAAAAATGAACCGGCATTCCTGCCGGTCGCCGGGCCAGAACATACAGAACTCTCCCTCAAGCTCCCTTTTCGTTTTTCTCTGCCTCGATAGCCCTGATAATCGACTTTAGCCCGAACGACAGGGTTTCCAGTTCTTCCAGGCTGATGCGCTTCAGAATGGCATTCAGGTAACCCAACCGCCGCTCTCGCAGACGATTGATAAGCTCTTCACCTTCCTTCGTTACCCGGAGCAGCAGCATGCGCCGGTCGTCCGGATTCTCGGTGCGGGTAATAAGCCCCTGTTTCACAAGCCGGTCGACGATACCAGTCACGTTCGTCGGTGTGACATTGAGGGTCGATGCCAGGGAACTCAGGTTCGTCGTCCCCTCGCTGCCGATAAAAAACAGGCTCTTCAACTGCGGCAGCGTGACGTTCAGCTCCATCCAGACATCGAGTTCATCCTGCCTTCGCGCCCGGTCAATTGTCCGCTGGAGTTCTATGACCTCCCTTATAAGCAGTTGTTTTCCCATTACTGAATGTTACCTTCACTATTAATGTTACATTGATATTTTAGTATGGAATCAGGAGAGTGTCAAAAGGGATTTCGCGGGTCAATATGAGTTTTTCCTAGACAATACCGGCTTACTCCGTCTCCAAACCGGCGAAAGTCGAAATCAGGAATGTCTTGATTGGTTCTTGCAACTTCTCGTAGCATTAGGCATTACCCTACTACGATAAGTTGCTAGTAAGATTTATTCTCATGTCACACCAGGATTACAGGAAGCAGCAGCTAAACGGTTTGACGATGCTGTTCAATTAGAGCATAATGAAGTATTGAAATTAGTAGCGACCGTTATTTATGTACAGCTGGTTTGTCGAAAATTGAAGCTAGGAGGGGTGTCCGAGAGGCCTAAGGAGGCGGTCTTGAAAACCGCTGTTATCGCAAGGTAACCGTGGGTTCGAATCCCACCCCCTCCGCCACTGCCATCAGCCTGCCGCGTAAATCGTACGACCGGAGATAGCTACATGATAAACGCAGTTTTCATCATTATCGGGCTTGCCCTGCTGGGGGTAATCGGTTTCATTGCCCAGGACTTCTTCTTCTCTGCCCTCATCCCGCTGGTATTCAGGATTCTTGTCGGCATCGTCGCCATCGGCGGCGTGACCCTGCTCCTCATCGTTATCCGGGACAGAATGAAACAGGCGAAAACCGAGAACTTTAAGAAGGTGGACAAATGATAATTGTAACGACGGATACCATCGAAGGGAAGAATATCGTCAAAACCCTCGGCATGGCCAAAGGCAGCACCATTCGCGCCCGTCATATCGGAAGGGACATCATGGCAGGGCTGCGGGGCATCGTCGGCGGCGAGATAACCGAATACACGAAAATGATGGCCGAATCGAGGGAACAAGCACTTCAACGCCTCGAAGAAGACGCTGAATCGATGGGCGCCAATGCCGTCATCACCCTGAGATTCGTCACTTCGCTGGTCATGCAGAATGCTTCCGAAATTCTGGCGTACGGTACCGCCGTCGTTATCGAAGACAAATAAACTCTTGCCAGCTGCCTATCCCCGGCCGGTTATCAATGTCCGGATTGAGTTCAGAACGCGCAGCTTTTCTTTCCCCATTGGCAGCTCGAGGTGAATCTTCTCACTCACCGGGAAGGCATTAATTCTGTCTACTTCCGGTTTTAACTTCGCCAGCTCTTCTTCGACGTTATCCCCGGCCATCACCTCGTCAATCCGGTGCATCATCTCCCGGGCTTCCTCGATGCGCCTGATACCAATTTCGGCAACATCCGGAGGAATAATACCGTACTTTGCTTTCAGCTTTACCAGCCGTAGTATCGCTTCGTAGCCGCTTTCGGCTATCTCATCACGGGTCATCCACTCGGTTTCGTAGTTCAGCGAGTACTTCCAGCTTGGCGCCGCCAGTCCCTGCCGGAACTGCTCGACCTCGCGGAAGAACACCTTGTAGCCGAATTTTTCCGGCTGCTCGTACCCCAGGCAACCGGGGTCGAGGAACGGGGAAATCGGCGCCAGGAACAATGCCAGCCGTTTGTCCCCCTTGAATTTCTCCATCAGGTGCCCGCAGTAATCGACCGTACCGAGAACCGACTTCGTATCCTGTTCCGGGAGGCCGGTCATGAAAAAGACATCCATCCGGCTGCAACCGACCTCGAGGGCATCGGCAATGGTTCGTTCGAGGGCTTTGCTGGTGTAATTCCTGCCGGCCTGCTTCCGTACTTTTTCATCGTGCGATTCCGGGGATATTTCCAGGCAAAAACCGGGGGCAGCTTCGGCAATCTGTTGAAGCGATTCTTTCGGAACCGGGGCGAACAACTCGAAGATAAGCTGGTTTTTCACCGGGTTTTCTTTAATCAGCCGCAGGATTTCCGCCGCATATTCCGGGCCGTTCTGATACAGGTCGCCGAGGATGAAAATCGGGCCGCGACTGAAACCGGCTATCTGACGGAGATTCCGGACGATGGCTTCCGGCGACCTGAAAACGGTTTTATTCCGATGATGGTAATTCTTGAAAGCGGCATTCGAACCGCCGCAGATAACGCAGTTGTGGTTGCAGCCCCGGCAGGTGATGACCGCTGTTATCGGGTAGCGCAGCCAGTCGCTGACCGGCGTGTAGCTGATAAGGTCTTTGTACCGGATAATCGCTTTCATGACGCCGCTGAAATGGTTGACCATGACATCTTCGATGTCCGCCGGTATATTGGTGAACGGATTCATCTTCACCGCCCCGGTTTTATCCTTCCAGGTCAGGTTCGGTACGGCATCCGGTTCCTTCCCCTGTTTCAGACAGTCCATCAGCTTCCGGAAAGGCTCCTCGGTTGAATCCCCCCGCAGTACGAAATCTATCTCCGGGTACCGGATGAGCTGGTCATGGAAATAGGTGGAAGAAAACCCTCCGAAAATGACCTTCGATTCCGGATGGTATTTTTTTACCAGCCGGGCGACTTCGATAGAGCCGTGACTGTGTACCATCCAGTGAAGGTCGATACCGAAAATCGGGGCTTTCAGCTTCCGAATCATCTTTTCGGCGTCGAAGTTTTTATCCCGCATCATCCTCACGGCCAGGTTGACGATTCTCACCCGGTAGCCCGCTTTTTCGAGGTACTCGGCGATACTTGTTAAACCGATTGGATACATCTCGAAAACCGGCGAAGGCGGAATAAGGTCGCTCACCGGGCCGTAAAGAATGGTTTTTTTTCGGAAATCGTACACGCTCGGAGCGTGAAGTAAGATAAGGTCTACTGCCATAACAATCTAATCCCTATAATATTCGATAGAAAATAGCCCGCGCCGGTCAGCAACTGTGTAAAGAGAACGACCTGCACATTGGCTGACATCGCCGGAAGGAAACGCTCTAAATCATCGTAATACTGCGAACCTCGAATCGCTTTCACGGCAATCGGTATCGTCAACAGGCCGAGCAGAACCAGCGCCGGCATCTGGCCGGTGAGAACACCGGCAACGAGGGCGACATACACCAGTACCGTCATCACCACATAAAGCCTGGCGGCTTTCTTCTTTCCCCAGGTAATCGGCGTCGTCTTCCGGCCTCCTCCGCTATCCGCTTTGAAATCAGGAAATTCGTTCAGTAATAGAAGATTGTGCACCAGGATAAACGAGGGAATCGTAGCTATGATAACGTGGAGATGGTATTCTCCGGTAATGACGAAATAGGTTCCGAGAACGGTAATGACTCCGAGTCCTATACCCGGCGACCACTCCGGCCAGTACCGCTTGAGGATAAACGGACTGTAGAGAACGATGCAAAAAGCGGCTATAAGAAGCAACGGCAACAGCATTACCCCGGCGGTGAAAAGAAAGTATATCCCGATTGGTATGAGAGCCGCAAAGGTAATAATCCCCAGCCGCAATGCCTGTCTTTCGGTAAACAGCCCCTGCGGCATCGCCCCGCTGCCTCCGGAAAACGGAGTCGGTTTCGTATGAATGTCTATGCCGCTCTTATAGTCGAAGTATTCATTGAAAACATTGACGCTGGTGTGGCCGATAACGATGCCCAGGCACGCCAGTAACGCATGGCCGAGATGAAAAAAACCGTCATAGAAAGCTATCGAGGTACCCAGGAACGCCAGTATCACCGCTAACGGCAGAAAGGGCGCCTTTGTTATCATCAGCCACTTTTTCATGTTGACAATCCTTCAAGGCGCATTCAGAGTACGCTCTACCGCGAAACGCCGGGATTTCAGAACTGATTTTACCACAAACAGCCGTAAAATAGATAGCCTTGAGTGAATAAGTCTAGAACGTTATGAATTATCCTTACTTCAGATAAAAATCAATCTCGCCGGAACCCGGCACGGGCCTGTTTCGAAATCGAAAAGGCCGGACAGGCTGTACGGAACGATGGCAGAAGCCGGGTTGTCAGTTAACTCGGAGTGAAATAATAGAAACGACAATGAACAGAAATGCCAGCACGACCGTTAATTGAAACAGTGTCTTTTCGATGCCCCTTCTCGTCCGGTATACACTGTCCGCCTGGCCGAATATACCGCCGAGGCCGCCGCCCTTGACCTGTATCAGGATAGAAAGCACCAGGGCAGCCGCAAGAACTAACTGAGCTATATTCAGGTAAGTACTCAACGTATCTCTTCCTCTAATTTTTTCTTCATTAATTCATTCACCAGTTGAGGGTTTGCCCTGCCTCTGGTTACTTTCATTACCTGTCCGACAAGAAACTTGACAGCTGTTTCTTTCCCGGCCCGGTAGTCGGCAACCGCTCCGCTGTTGGCCGCTATCGCCTGGGAAACCGCTTTCTCCAGTTCAGCCGTATCGCTAATCTGGCTCCGGCCACCCTCTTTCAGGAGACTGTCGGCGTCTTTGCCGGTCCGGTACATCTCTTCCAGCATCGTTTTCGCGGTAGCCGTATTAACGGTTCCCTCCGTATTCAGGGCAACCAGCCTCGCCAGGCGGGAAACATCCACTTTCTCTTTAAAAACGGATATATCTATCGTGTTGGCATTCATTATACGACTGACTTCGCCCAAAATCCAGTTACTGCCAAGCTTCGCTCTTTCCCGGACCGAGCCATCCCTCATAGCGGTAACAAGCGCCTCCTCATAATCCGCCATCTCACGCGAACCGGTAAGGACCCCGGCTTCGTATCGGCTCAACCCGTAGTCTTCCATGAAACGGGCGCACCTGGCATCAGGCAATTCGGGCAGCCGCGCCCGGATTTCCTCAACTTTTTCCCGGCTGAGCGTCATCGGCGGCAGGTCCGGCTCAGGAAAATACCGGTAATCATGTGCGTATTCCTTACTTCGCTGGGAAACCGTCACGCCTTTTTCTTCGACCCAGCCGCGGGTTTCCTGAACCAGCCGCTGGCCTGTTTCAGCCGCTTTTGTCTGGCGTTTTACCTCGTATTCAAGGGCGTTGAAAACTCCCCTGAAGCTGTTCATGTTCTTTACTTCGACCTTCGCCATCAGCTTGGTGCTGCCTTTCGGCCGGATGCTGATATTGGCGTCGCACCGGAAACTGCCTTCCTCCATGTTGGCCGTCGAGACATCGAGGTAGCGAAGGATGCTTCTCAGTTTCATCAGGTACTGCCGGGCTTCTTCCGGTGACCGCATGTCCGGTTCGCTGACGACTTCCATCAGCGGCACCCCCGACCGATTCACATCCACTAAACTGTACGACGCTCCGTCGGGCAGTGTCCGGTGAATCAGCTTCGAAACGTCTTCCTCGAGGTGCACCCGAGTAATACCGATTTTCCGTTCCATACCATCCATATCGAGCGTCAGATACCCGCCGAGGCAGAACGGTTCGTCATACTGCGATATCTGGTAGCCCTTGACGAGGTCGGGATACGGGTAATTTTTGCGGTCGAACTTGGTATAATCGGCAATCCGGCAGTTCAAAGCCAGCCCGGTCATGATGGTATACTCGACCGCCCGGCGGTTAATCACCGGCAGCACCCCGGGCAGACCCAGGCAGACCGGACAGACGTGCGTATTCGGAGGAGCGTCCGCATAAGCGGAACTGCACCGGCAGTACATCTTGCTTTTTGTCTTCAACTGGGCGTGGACTTCAAGCCCGATAATCGTTTCGTATTCCATAAAAATGAGCAGGTTCCTGACGATTCAGTATAACAATTATGTAGCTGACTGACAAGAACGATGTATGATATAATCGTTATGGAGTGGGGCTGTAGCTCATCCGGGAGAGCGCCCCGATTCATCGGTGAGGCAAGGGGTTCGAGCTTCAACTCCGCATTCTCGACTATTGGTAACCAAATAGTAGTTTAATAGTGTGGAAACCTCTGTAAAAGTTCCCTCTCCCCAACGCGGGAGAGGGTTAGGGTGAGGGGGCTATGTGGAAGTCGTTACTCCTCACTCCTGCCTGACCTCTCATGTCAAAAGAGAGGAATGGTTAACCTGTATCAAGTGCTATCGGAGGTTCCTCAGGTCTCTGTATGGGGCTGTAGCTCATCTGGGAGAGCGTCGTGTTCGCATCGCGAAGGTAAGGGG
>CAYXEG010000001.1:85109-87016 GCA_964463875.1 uncultured Dehalococcoidales bacterium | reverse complement strand
GGTGCGCTGATCTGATCAAAGGAGGCCAGCCCTTTTACCGCTTCTTCTTTTCTGTAGATGGTTGCCATGATAATACCCATTACTATCGAAAGCACCGTAAACCCAATCAGTCTGGAAAAACCCAGATTTCTTCCCAGCAACTGAAACGTAAATATGATTGGGAATACGTCAAGCCCGGGGCCGGATAGTAAAAACGTGATAGCCGGCCCCAGTCCGGCACCCCTTTTTCGTATACCGCTGAACAGCGGTATTGCGGTACATGATCAGACAGATATAACAATACCGACAATTGTCGCCGCTCCGTATGAAAGAAATTTGTTTGTATTCTGACCGAAATATTTAACTACCCAGTTCTGAGGTACGAATACATTCACACCGCCGGCAATGAAAAAAGCAGGAATCAGACCGATGACGATATTGACCGAGAAACAGGTAATGATAAAGTCCAGTATTCTCGCCACCATTTCATCGGTCGTCATGTCATTTAGTCCTTTCTTTCTGCCATCAGGTCTCGCTCTGCCTGCAGAGCCGCTCCCAGGGCGCCCATTATCTGCGGGTTTTCAGGTGTCGTTACCTCGATTCCCAGCTTTCCGGCCAACAGTTTCTTCATACAGGGATTAAAAGCTACCCCCCCGGCAAAGACAAACCGAGGCTTGACCCCGATATGCCGAACCATCCCTGAGATACGTTCGGTAATCGCTTCGTGAATTCCCAGGGCAACGCTTCGGCTGTCGGCGCCGCGCCCGATAAGCGTGACAACCTCCGACTCGGCAAATACGGTGCACATACTGGACAACGGGACGCTTTTATCTCCGGCTTCCAGGGCATGCAGGCCGAGTTCTTCTACTGTCATACCCAGTGCCAGGGCCATATTTTCAAGAAAACGGCCGGTACCGGCGGCGCACCGGTCATTCATCTCGAACCTGCCGACCGTTCCGTTTTCATTCACGGCGATAACTTTGCTGTCCTGGCCGCCGATATCGAGAATTGTTCGGACATCCCCGAACTGGTAGTGCACCCCGATGGCATGCGCCTTTATCTCGGTGATAACTGAATCGGCCAGTTTCTGCTCGGTGGCAAGGTAGCGGCCGTAACCGGTCGCGACGATACGGTCGTAGCTGTGACCGTCCATCAGCTTTCGTGAATTTCCGGCGGGGTCGGTACCGGTAAAAATAACCTTGCTGCGGAGAATCCGGGTTCCATCCCATTCGACGATAGCGATGGTCCGGGACCCTATATCCAGTCCGGCGGTTATCATCGGGTACCACCTGTCGCAATGGTTTCAAGAAAAGCCTCAATCCTGACCCGAAGCGTTTCCGTATCGGATTGCGAATAATCGGTTTCTATTTGAAGGAACGGTAAATTCAGCTCATTTCTGACCAGGTCAGCCACGAAATATGATTCGACGTTGTACGTATGGCAAGCCTGCCAGTCAAGATCGACGACTCCATCGATTCTGAATTCTCGTATCATTCTGCGTAACAGGTCTATCCTGTCGCTGTTCGGCGACATTACCGAGCACGGTATCTTCAGATACTTCCTGGCCATAAGCAGCAACGGCTCAACGGAATCATCCTCTTCAATCAGTAAATCAACCGTTTTATACCCGCCGCAATTCTCCATTGCCACCATCAGGGCATCGCTCTCTTCCAGTATTCTGAGAACTTTTTCGCTGCCGGAGCCTATCGGCGTGCCGGTCAGCAGGATGCGTTTCGTCGAAGCAGAACCGACATGATATCCCTTCGCGGCTTTTTCCTTGATTTCATCGAGTGATGCTTTGTGGGAATATTTTTCAATTTCTAAACGATTTTCATAGGTATTGAGTATTTTAGCTATGTCTTCTTCTCTTAATTTGTTTTGATTTTTAACTTTTTCAAAGTCTTTACTAGCATCAATAAACAGGATAT
>CAYXEG010000001.1:0-85099 GCA_964463875.1 uncultured Dehalococcoidales bacterium | reverse complement strand
GCCAGGAAATCTCGAGTAATTCCATCCCTGTAACAAGAGCCGGAATCTGTTTATTCAAGTCGAACAGGTCTTTCAGAACCCGGGTTTCCTCGTTGGTTATGCGAATAGCTTCGCGAAGCTTTTCATCCGTGATAGTGACGTTGTATTTTTTTTCAAGGTACTGTTTCAACCGTCTGAGTTCTGCCAGCCAGAGTTGAACCGAAGCTTCATCATCCGGCATTTGCGGGAGGTTCATCACGAACACGTCTTTCAGGCCTTTGTTCGCCAGTATCTCGAACATTTTCTTTTTTCCGTCACAGGTTGTCTCGCCGATAATCATGTCTGAAACATGAAAAAACGGACAGGTATCGGTAATAGCAAAGCCATATGAGGACTTGATTAAGGGACAAAGATTTCTCGGTAAGTCTTTTTCAGCATCGCCGATAGGCCTTTCACTGGTACCGCAAAGACCGATGGCAACCGCTCCGGAAGCCATCACCAGTTCTGCTGGACAGTAGGTACAGTAGATACCTATCACTCTGATGCCGTTCTCTTCGGCGTGCATAACCTTTTCAAGGCTCTGATTTCTCACCAATTGAATTTCGCTCAATACTTCCGAATTCAGATTCGACGATGCGTTTACGCTCAATTTTTTCTCCTTTACAGCACATCCTGTGTTATATCGCATTTTCAGGTTTCCACCTGATGAACAACCTGATACCCATCACAAACAACTTATCCATAATGAAACCGATTAACCCGGCTAAAATCATTAGAGCCATCAAGGTTGGGGTTTCCATTCTTATCTGTGCGAATATCATTTGATGACCGAACCCAGACTGGGTTGCAATAAACTCCGCTCATATGACTGACATCCATCCGGTACCGAGAGATAGCCTCATTCCGGTTAAAATTCCGGGTAAAGAACCCGGAAGTATCACGTGAAGGAAAATATTGAAAAAACCCGCGCCCATACTCCGTGCAGCGTTATAGTAGTCCTGAGAAATGTCTCGAACCCCGGCAATGGTATTGATAATGATTAAAAAGACACCACTGAAGGCAATGAGAAATATCGTCGGACCGTCACCCAGGCCGAACCACAATATCGTTAACGGCACCCACGCCATAATCGGCACCGTTCGCAGGGTATTCATCATCGGGTCGATAATTTTCATGAATCGTTTCGAATACCCCATCAGGTACCCCAGGGGAAGGCCGATTACCACCGATACTCCGAAACCGAGGACGACTCGCTGCATGGTAACGAGCAGGTCTTTCAGGACTTTCGCATCCTGTACCACTTCAAAAAGGGCTTTTATTGCCAGCCACGGAGACGGTAAAAGGAGGACACTGTCCATCTGCCAGGCGCCGAACTGCCAGATACCAACCAGGATGAGCAGGCCAATCACCCAGTACAGGTCAGGCAACCGCCATCCTCTCCTATGGTTAACGGCAGGTATGTTTATAAGCTTGTTTCTGATTTTCATACGGCAATCTCTGCGTGAGTTATCTTAACTATGTTTCCGGTTCAAGGTACCGGAATCCGTTTTCGAACCAGCGAGTTGCTTTCGGTTTCTCGTTCGAGTCTGCGAAGACTACTTCAATCATTTCCTGCAGAATATCCGCATTGTTTAAATCACGGGCGGCCTGTGAAAACACTTCTTTCACCTTATCAAGGTCTGCAACGTCTTTACGGGCAACTAAGAGATAGGTAATCACTCCTTCACCCGGTACCGGCACCACCGTACCATCGAGATAGATTGATTTGTCGATGTCAATGACTACGCCATCGACAATACCTCGCTCATAGGCGGTCGGCAGCGACTGAATCAGCATCGACCTGGTCTCCGTATTTTCACCAAAAATATCCTTAACCAGTTTTTCCTGGTATACTCTACCCTGAGCGATACCAATCATGTCCGTTTTTGCGCTATCCTTTAGGACTGTCACAATCGAGTTCATCAGGCACGGGCCAAGTATCACATACCGTTCGTCTGACTCCACGAGCGACCGGGCTTCATCAGGACAAAGGATGGCAATATCGAGACTACCGCTGCTGAGCGCCCACATCGTGCTGGCGGCACAGCAGTCAAAATATTCCTTTACTCCTGAATTATTTCGCACCGTCACGTCTGCATTCAGTTTGTCCGCGGCGTACCGGGCCAGTATTTCACCGGCTCCGTCGGGCGCCCCGATGCGAATATCCGCATGGGGAGCCTGACATGAAACGCAAAACAGGACGTTCAGGAGAACAGCCACGAAGGCTGCCCTCCTGATACGGCTTAACATATCGACCAGCAACTAATTGATTTCCAGAGCTTTCGCTTTCCAGTCTTCATACGACATCCCTACCGGAAATACAGGGTCAACTTTCGTTCTTATAAAGGTCTCGAAATCATCGGCACCGCACTGTTCCAGAAGTGTCGTATCAACGTAACTTTCGAATTCAGGATATTTATCGAAGTCCAGCATACCCAGTTGCTGCCCCCAGGCGACGTAATCTTCGAAATCCTGTTTTTCAATCTCCCAGCACAGACTGCGACCCTCGTAAACCGTCTTCTTGTAAACAGTCATATACGCCACTTCTATAGGCACCTGCCACCATTCGGCGAAAATTTCAGCGGCTTTCGCCGGGTGGAGATAAACGTATTCCATAGCACGAGTATGGGCAAGCAGCATTTTCTTGGCCAGTTCAGGGTGTTCGGTAGCGAATTTCTCGCTCATCGCATAGTTGCAGCAGACATGAGCCATGCTTTCTTCAGCAACACCGGCAATCCATCCGACGTTATCATATTCCGCATACGAGCCGTATGGATCGCAGGTCACATAAGCATCGAGCTCACCTGTCTTCAACGCCAGGTATTCATTTGCATCTGTCATACCAGCAAATCCCTGATAAGCTTCAGGATCCCTGGGAATTCCGATAGAATCTGTCCATTCACACCACCACGGACTGGTTAGGTGAGGGTCAGTCTCTAAAGCTATTTTTTTACCAACAAGCTCCTTGGGATCAGTGATATCATTCGAACAAACAAGATAATAAGAACCGTATTTGTGGTTATTGGCAGCAACGAAGATTTTTGCTCCTTTTTCTCTGGCAAAGGCAACGGCATCCGGCCAGATATAGGCACAATCAAGCGTACCGGCAGCGAGCGGCTCGGCAATAATGTGGGTTTTTGTCGCATTTACCTTCAATCCCAGCTCTTCAAATATCCCCGCATCGACGGCTACAGGCCCGGACAGCATATGGTCGCAGCCATAAAATGCCATCTCGACGACATAGTCTTCATCGGATACTGCACCCGATTTCTTATCGCATCCAGCTGTCAACACAGTTGAAGAGACAACAACTACCAGCATGAGAATTGAAAACAGAAACTTACCCGTTTTTAAGAATTTTTTATTTAACAACGTTTACATCCTTTCTATAAATTTATGAAACGAACCTAACAGCAGGCTCCATATGATGATGAAAACAGCATCACCAGTTCTCCTGTTTCAACACGAAATACACCCGAGCCGACATCGACCCCTTTTCTTCCCGATACGGTAAATTCAACCGGAGGCTTACCATCCATCTCAAAAACCGAAACTACCTGGTCGCTTACCGGAGCCGGCAAGCTATTAGTAATATGGAATCCGGATTCAAGATTTATTATGACTGCCATCTCACATAGTTCATCAGCAATCCGGTAGATTATAAGAATATCCTCTCTGTTATCTCCGTTAAAATCCGCGGCAGTCAGTTTCAGCCATGGGTAATCCGGATTCCTTGCTTCCCAGTATTGAAAACCGGAAGAGATGGCAATATCGGCTTCATTTTTTTCTTCATTTTCCGTCTCTGTTTCATGATTCCCACAACCCGGCATTAAAAAAATTAGCAGAACCAGAGAGAAACAGATTACTCCTGTCATCCTGTGTTTAATACGAAGGGTTGAATATACCTGACTTAAGCTCATCCTCAAGCTACTCCTGACTGATTTAGAGCAGGAATGCTGCTTCCGTTCAAGTCATGTATTCCGTCAATCAATCTCCTTTCCTGGTACGTATTTTGTAGAATATCCGTTACTTCCAGAACATAGTTTCTGTATTGTTCGTTACGGCGATCTCTCGGATGAGGTAAATCAATGGCTATATCCGCTTCGATATTTCCCTGTCTCTGAGACATGACCAGTACCCTGTCACTTAAAAAAACCGCTTCTTCTATATCGTGAGTAATCATGATTACGGTTACGGTATCCCTGACGAATATTTCTTCAAGGTCTTCCTGGAGTTTATGCCGCATCTGCATATCGACAGCTCCGAGAGGTTCATCCATCAGCAGTACTCTCGGACGACAGGCAAGCGCGCGAATAACACCCGTCCGCTGCTTCATACCTCCGGAAAGTTGATGAGGATACAGATGTTCTTTTCCGTCGAGATGAGCTATCTTGAGCAGTTCATCGAGTAATCGGCTTCTTTCTCCGGATGGTATTTTTTGCAGTTTCATAGGAAAGAGAATATTGTCCTTGACTTTCATCCAGGGGAAAAGAGCGTATCCCTGAAAGACAAATGAACGGTCGGGCCCCGGGCCGGTAACAATCTTTTCTTCAACACGTACCGTTCCCCTGTCAGGCTTCAAAAAACCCGCGATGATATTGAGAAGCGTCGTTTTACCGCAGCCGGAAGGGCCGATTATGGTGACGAACTGATTTTTTTCAACAGAAAAACTGACACCGTTCAGGACTGTATTATTCGCCCGGCCATTCGTATAGGTCTGATATATGGTATCTACCGTTAACTCATCCATTGAGAGGATATTCCTCGTTGATTGCCGCATTCGGGTCTTTTTACATTATAAAATCCATTACTGATAGCATATATTTTTATGATAGGATTAGTTGTTTATTACACTATTATAATATATATTTATCGTTATTCTATTGTCAAACTTATAATGAATCCATTTTTTGTTATCGATTCTGTCAATGTATGTAGTATATGGCGAAGCTGTCCCACGCTACCGGGAAGCTGGTCAGATGCTGAGCGATAATCCTCATGGAGTTTTTCCCGAATACCTGATAAGTTTGTGATAAAAGACAGTGCATGGCCAAGAAGATTATTAAAGACAAGAACTAGAAAAAAAACGGCCGATTAGCCAGGGAGTGCGCCAAACTGAATCCGGTTTTCGAGGTTCATCTTTCCGAAGAAGGATTTGAAGCGGATATGGAATCATGGCCGGAATATTGACAGATACGCTTTTCGGTGCTATGTTAAATATATCTAACGTTAGATTTATATAACATATCAGGGAGTGTATTGTGAGAACAAAGGTCATATTGACGGTTCTTGCCGTCCTCAGCATTCTGGCACTGATGGTGCTGCTTTCCAGAGAAAACGTTTACGTGGTACTGGCGCTGGCAGCCGGCATGCTACTGCTGGGCTACCGCGAACTATGGTCGCTTATCAGGTACCGGCGGTTGCCGGTCATCGATGAACGGGTGAGGAGCAATCTGACCGGGGCGATGAGGATTACCGGTATCTTTTTCTTTATCGAAAGCCTGATACTGATACTGCTTCTTCATTTCAACGTTTTTAAAGATACCCCGGCGAGCCTGCTTATCGGAGGACAGCTTATGCTGGTCGGCCTCATGTACCTTATCGGGTATAACTACTACGACCGCGTCGAACCATGCCTTGGTAAGAAGGCCATGAAATTCCTGAAAGTCTGCCTTATTACCGCCGGGTTTTCACTGGGGTTGATAGCTTTTTCGATTACTTTTCATAATTTGATATATCTCTGGTTCGAACTGGAAGAAGCCGTCTTTTTCATTCTCGGTCTGCTGGTGGCGCCGGCGGTCCTCGGGTTAAGCCTTCTCGGCAGCCTGGGAGTGTATGTGAAAGGGCTGGCGGCAAGTTTTTCAGGAGACGGACAGGCATGAAAACGCGCATGAAAGAATACCGCGCCCGCCTCGGCTTGACCCAGGAAAAACTTGCGGAAACGGTCGGCGTTCGCAGGGAAACGATTATTTTCCTCGAGCAGGGAAAGTATAACCCCTCACTCAAGCTGGCTCATAATATTGCGCGGGTGCTCGGGGCCGTCATCGAAGACATCTTTATTTTCGATGACGATTAAGGTAAGGAGAGTGCTGTGAAGATAACGAAATCGCCATCGAACTTATCGGGTGATACCGGAAACCGATAACCGGGACCATTGCAAGGCGGGGGAAAGCAGTCTTTGGACAGGCGATTTTTAAGGAATCCTTACTTCTTCTTATCGTCTCCTTTATCGTCCCCGTTGTTTCCCTTATCGTCCTTGTCGTTTCCCTTGTTGGCGTTGTCATTCCCCTTATTGTCTTTATCGTTTCCTTTTTCTTCTTTATCCTGGTTGTTGTCTTTACCGTCGTCCTTCTTTTCAATATCGCCTGTTTCTTGATTGTCGGTCTTTTCCTGGTTTTCTTTCGCCTTTTCCAGTTCGTCAATCGTCTTTTCGAAGGCTTCTTCAACCCTATCGATGATGTTCTCTTTAGACTTTGCGGAGTTGCCGGGATTTTCCGGTTTACCGGTTTCTTCCGGCTTTCCCTTTCCTTCCGTTTTCCCGGAGCCGGGCTCTCCGGTCCGGTTATCGGTTTCAGACGGAGCAGTTGGTTTCGGCGAACCGGATTCATCCCGGCTGTTTTCCCTGCCGGTTGAACCTTTCTCCTCAGATATTGCCGGATTTTCGCTTCCGGAAACGTTGTCCGTTACCGGCGGCGGTGTTTTGCCGGATTGATTATCGGTATTCTTTGCCGGTTTGGCCGGCTTTTCTCCCTGTGTTCCGGACGGCTTTTCTGCCCTCGACCTGTTGATTCCCGCCAGCGTCTCTTTGACCCTGGAGGAGCTTTCAACCAGGCTGCTCTCGATTTTCTGAAGATTCATTGAACCGGATGAGCCAATCGGTGCTTTCCGGTCATCGAGAATTTTTGAAATCTCAGCCAGATTTCCTTCAATCAGAGAAAGCGAAGCCTCCATTTTTGTTTCATCATCGAGAGCCGCTACATAGACGATTTCCTTTGCCCTCGCTTCCGTGTAGTCGATAAGGCGGTCGATTTTCTTATCTTCATCGAAGGTGAAGGTCAGATATACCCGTTCCATGGTAAGCTTGAAGGGGTAGAGGAAATCCCCCGGCATGGAGGTTTCGGAAGCTTTAGCGGTACCGGCAACTCCGGTAACAATGACCGTTAACGCAAGGCCAGCGACAAGGACGGACATCCTTGCCGGACGAAGCAACAGGTTTATTATACCCAGTCGCCGGCTGCTTTTCGGTGTATACTTGTTTCGATAAGCCAATTCAATTTTTGCCTGAGCCCTCCGGATGAACTCCGGCGACACCGGTACCGGTTCGTTCAGTTGCCCGATAGTACCGGACAGTTCGAGAAGCGACCGTAATTCGGTTTCCTCCCCTGGATACTCTCTGATAAAGTCTTCCAGGTTCTCTCCCTGCCGTACCCGTTCGAGGCACTCTTCAAGATGCAAAAAAATCTTCTTCATCAGCTGTTCATTATCTTCTTGAGTTTCGTTAGTGCGACATGCTGTAACTTTTTTACATTACCGCCTGTTTTCCCGATTATCTCAGCGGTTTCGGCAATCGATAATCCGTTGATAAAGCGTAACGATATAACCTCTTTCTGCTGAGGCGGCAGCTTCTCGATAGCTTTTTTCAGTTCGTTCAATTCTGCTGAACGCTCAACCGCGCTGACCGGATTTTCCTCGGACACCATAACCATCGTCTCGGTAATGGGAGACGCATGGTTTTTATTGGCATGCCGGTAATAGTCGATGACGAGATTATGAGCAATACGGTACAGCCAGCTAGTAAAAGGTTTCCCCCGGTACCGGTATTTTTGAAGATTATCCAGGGCTTTGAGGAAGACTTCCTGGGTCAAATCTTCCGCCTGTTCGGTGTTTTTGTCCACCCGCATATAAATATATTGATATATAGGACGGACATACTCCTGGTAGAGCAAGCTGAAAGCATGACTGTCTCCACGCTGAGCCATGGAGACAAGGTCTTCAATATTGGTAAGAACCTTATCACCTCGTAAGCAGTCACCCTTATCTTTTGTAACGAAAGAATCGTTCAAAGGTTGAATAATCCTTTATTAGTTATCCGTTATTACCCGTTTTCACAATCAGTCTGAAAAATACTCATTGGAACTTTTCCGTAGAATAATTCAACCTTTCTTCAAGGAATTCCGTTATATCTCTTGGTAAACAATTCCACTGCATCCTATCCCTCCGAGCCGGGGTTACTATGAGGAGCATCGTTAACATGAATACTATACCTGATTCTTCCGGAAATTTCCTCCGGAAAAACGGCATCATGGGGGCCAAAATCAGTATCGAAGGGCCGGAAAGAAGCATCTACCTGTTAACCTGCAACGCCGTTACCCCTGAAAGTTTAATCCGGGAACACGGGGGTGAGATAGTAATGAAGCTGACCTCCCGGGATTTTCTGGTAACACTGCCTTTCAGCGGGTTTATCCGTCTGAAAAACAACCCGTTAATCGTAAAAATCGGTCCGGTCACCGTTGATACCGAAAAGTTCGAACAAGCGTTAAAAGTACTGACGAAGATGGTAATGAGGGAATGATTGTTCCCTGTCAGTCAACCCGTATTTAAAAAAACAGGAGAAAAGGAGAAACGAACATGGCAGGTGTAGGACAGGAATTACTGGCAGTTCCGTTACCGGAAATGGTAATGAAACTGGGGCTCGGTATCGCAGAAGCTCAAAGAGCGCTCGATGAGAATTCTGTCGATACAGCCAAGCTTCTCGCGGAAACGACGGTGCCGCTGGTTCTCGGAGTAACCCAGGTAATTGACGCTGACGGTGGAGTAACGTTTACCAACGCTCCCCCGGTGGAAGTGTCGCTGCTCCAGATTGGGCTGCTCCCGACGTTCTATCAGTTCTCGGAAGCGACCATCGAAGTCACCATGGACATCAAGACGACGACGTCCCGGGAGACGAATGTCAAGGTAAGCGCCAAAGCCAAAGTCGGGTTCGCCTGTTTCAGCGCTTCCGTCAACACCGAGGTATCGCATAACCGTAAATTCGGCAAGGAAGTCCACGGAACCAGTCGGCTGGTCACGAAGATGGTTCCGGTTCCGCCGCCTCCGCGCATCGAACCGGTTTTGAGCGTGGTCGATAACCGGCCTCCCAAGGAAAAGCCCGAAAACGAAGCCTAACGACCGGGCAGCGTAGCCATTGCAGTGTGTTTGAGGTGGCATGGCGGAGGGCAAACCGCCTGTCACCTCAAAGCGCATCTCGAAAAATACTGTACCGGGAATACCCGATGCAGGTCAGGAGCAGGAAGGACAGATGGTTAATCCAAAAAAACTACCGGCAGATATCCGCGCTTTCCGGAACCCTATCGTATCGCCCGAAACAATTGTCAGTAAAGTACCTTCGACATCGTTCGGCGACCTCGTCCGCATGCTTGGGGAATCCATCGCCGACGCCCAGATGAGCCTCGATAAAGCCTCCGCCGAGATGATGACCGAACTCGCCGAGACGAAAGTGAACGTTGTCCGGAACATCACCGAGACAGTCGATGAAAAAGGGAATATCACCTATAAAAACAGCCCTCCTCAAAGTATCAGCCTGCTCGAACTCGGCATGTTGCCGTCCTTCTATCAATTTTCCCAGGCAACCGTCGAAGTGGCGCTCGACCTGACTGTGGTGGAGAACGAAAGCAGCACCGAAAAGGGTAAAAAAACACTGTTCGCCAACACCAGTACTATCCAGATGGAGCGAAAGCTGAATAAAGACCTGAAGATAACCTCGAAATTGACGGCAACACTTGTCCCGGTACCGCCCCCGATACGAATCGAGCCGTCCCGAACCACCGAAACGAAAGAGTAACCCTGCAAAATGAATAATCAGGAGCTAAATGCCGTATGACTGAGAATAAGGCTTCGGAAAACATCGAGATGACGAGTTTTCTCGAGATGGCCGGACAATCCTTCACCGACGCCCAGAGTTCGCTGTTGTCCGGCCTGAACCTCAATTCCAATATCGTACTGAATAACGCCGACCTGGAAATCAAGGTAACGGTCGATACTTCAAAAGGGAAATTGACGGTCAGGCCGGTTTCCTCCGAGGAAATCAGGACGGCGGCAATCGACCCCGGGCTGCTGTCGACGTTGCGGATAAGTTACGTGAGTACCTTCGACGAACCTGTCCGGGCACCCGTTAAGGAAGCCGCCCCGTCTAAAAAAACAACCCCGGACCTGATACGGGAAGTTCTTGAGCGCAAGGATATCCAGAAACTGGCCGCAAACGCGAGAGACCTTCAGGTGAAACCGACCTTCGTTCCGGAAAAAAACAGGTGGCTCGTCTCGGTAGAAGATAAAAGCGGTAAAGTGCTTCAGGAAATCGTACTGCCCGACTAAAGGACAGCAGGTATGACCAGCCGGAAAAAAAACGATATACAACCGGTTAAAAAAACGCCCACCAAGCCCGAACCGGTTTCGATAAAGAGAACAGGGACGGCAAAAGACGGTAAATCGACCGATACAGCCGATTCGGTATCGAAACAGGTTGCCGCGCTGAAAAAAATCCCAGAGAACCTTATCGCTGCCAAGCCCGCCGTGGAAAAAGCAGCCGAACCCGATACCCGCCTGCAAAATGCTCTCGATGAAAACAAGAAATCGAACGCGGCACTCGTCGCGGTAAAAAAAGAAAACGAACGGCTGCTGCTGACCATCGAGAACCTGAACAGGGAAATTGAAAAGGGGAAAACCCTGGCGGCATCAAACGAAGCACTGCGGCTGGCAGCCGAGAATCAGATTACCGGGCTTCAGGCAAAGATAGCCACCCTGGAAAACCAAATCAGGGAAATGGCCGCCGAACAACAACCGGATAAGGACATTCCTTTACAGCCGGAACAGATTACCGCCCTGCTGAACGATTTTCAAGCCGGCATTCCGGGTTCTCTGCCCGGGTTACTGGTCAGAGAAATCGAGTTCCGGTTTGCCGTAGCCTTGAAGCAGCCGGCTGATACAGGGCTGACGATGGTCCCGGTAACCGCTGCGACTTCCGGCCGGAGCACGGCCGGGCATCTTGTCGTTCGCGTTGTTCCTCATAGGTGAATGAAATAAAGCAGACGATGCCTCTCAAGGGGTTGACCGTAACTCAGCCCCTTATTAACCGCCCGATTCCTCATTCAGAACGTTAATCATGGTATAATTCGGTGTACCATTCTCGTCAGTATCGATAGTAAAGAAAGAGCTGCTCAATGAGATTATCGATTACCGATGCCGAGCGGTGTGTCGGTTGTCAGTCCTGTATGTTCGCCTGTGCCAGGAGGCAGGGTGAAGCCGGATTATCGGGTACCTGTATCGAAGTCCGGTCGGTCGGTGGCATGGAACGCGGGTTCACCGTTATCGTCTGCCGGGCCTGCGTCAACCCTCCCTGCGCCAAAGTCTGCCCTACCGAAGCTCTTGTTCTCCGGAAAGGCGGGGGCGTTAAACTCGACCCCTCGAAGTGCATCGGCTGCGGCAACTGCCGGGATGCCTGCATCATCGGCGCCGTTTTCTGCTACGAGGAGACCAACAAACCTACTATCTGCATTCACTGCGGTTACTGTACCAGTTACTGCCCTCACGGTGTCCTCGAACTGAAAAAAGAGGAGAGGGTGGAAAATGCTGACTGATGCCAGTTTAGACCGTGTTCTTTATGTTAACTTGACGGACAAGAGTTTTCGGGTGGAAAAAAGGCCGGAACTCTTTACCCGGTATATCGGCGGCACCGGTGTTGCCACCGCTCTCCTTGCTGAGGAATGCCCGGAAAACGCCGATTCGCTCGGGCCGGATAATCCGGTTATTTTCGCGGTCGGCCCTCTGACGGGGGTACTTCCCCTTGCCTCGAAAACCGTTGCCATGTTCAAATCACCCCTCACCGGCAATCTGGGAGAGAGCCACTGCGGCGGGCGGAGCGCCATCTCTATCCGGATGGCCGGATACGGAGCAATCGTCATTAAGGGAGCCAGCGAACTGCCGATTTACCTTACCATCACCGGAAAAGGAGTGGAATTCCGGAACGCTTCAACCATCTGGGGTATGGAAAGCAGCTTCACCGTCGGGCGGATTATCCGGGAAAACGAATCCGGCAGCGGGCTGCGGACCATTATGCGCATCGGCGGCGCGGGTGAACGTCTCGTCAGATATGCCGGAGTCACCACCGAAACCTACCGTCATTTCGGCAGGCTGGGACTCGGGGCGGTCTTCGGCAGCAAGAAACTCAAGGCGGTCGTCGTCACCGGGAAACGTTCGATTTCCGTTCCTGACAGGCGCGAATACCGGAAATTGTACGACGAACTCTACGAATCGATAACGAAATCCAGTGTCATGCAGAAGTACCATGACCTGGGCACGGCCGAAAACGTCCTTCCCCTCAATCTGCTGGGGGGTCTGCCGACCCGGAACCTGCAGGAAACGAAATTCGAGGGTGCGGAAGAGCTTTCCGGGGAAAGCCTTGCCGAGAATTTCCTCGGCAGGAGGCTTGCCTGCTCCCATTGCCCGGTCAGTTGCATTCACATCGCCGCCCTGAGAGAACCCTATGCCGATGAGTCTTATTTCTACAAGACCTCGATGATTTCATACGACTACGAAACTATCTACTCGCTCGGTTCGATGCTCGGTATCACCGAAGCCCGGGGTTTCCTTAAACTGCTCGAAAAAGTCGAAAAATTCGGCATGGACGCGATGAGCGCGGGGGTCGTCCTGGCCTGGGCAACCGAGGCCATGCAAAAAGGCTTTATCAAAGAGGCGGATACGCTCGGTATCCGGTTCACCTGGGGCGATTATACCTCGTATATCGAAGCCGTCGAGCTGATAAACACGCAGCCGAACCGTTTTTACCGGGGGCTGGCACGGGGGGTCGAATTCGCCGCCTCCGAATACGGCGGAGAAGAGTTTGCCCTCTCCTTTGGCGGCAATGAAATGCCCGGTTACCATACCGGCCCGGCAGCTCATATCGGGGTCCTCGCCGGCATGCGCCACAGCCATCTCGATAACGGCGGGTACAGTGTCGACCAGAAAACCCTGATGAAACGGGAAATGTCGCCGAAAGAACTGGCTGAAACCCTCGTCAAGGAAGAACAGTGGCGGCAGATTCTGTCGTCGATGGTGGTGTGTTTTTTCGCGCGCGGCCTGTATGTTCCGGCAACTGTCATCCGAAGCCTGAAGCTGGCGGGAATGGACCTGACGGAAGAGGAACTGACGAGAATCGGGCGACAGATATACCATGACAAGTACCGGTTCAAGGTTCGGGAAGGATTTTCCCTCGATACTCTGAGAATCCCCGAGAGAATTTTCGAAACGAAAGCTCCGACCGGACAAATCGACAGGACTTACATTAAAGCTGTTCTCGGAGAAATCTCGAAGCTGACCGGCGATTAGACGGTCTTGCCTGTTCCGGGTACCTTAACTGAACAGATTTCTTATGATATTCGTCCCGGCGACGAAGGTGCCGATGGTGCTGCCGATGTTAGCAGCAATGACGACCGCAAGCGCCTTGAGGAACCGGTTCCTGAAAAAACCCCTGAAGCTGCCGAAATCCCGGGAGACGTTCTGCAAATCATGCACGGTCGGTTTCCTGACGGTAGCTTCGACAAGGCCGGCCAGCCAGCCGCAGGCAAGGAAGGGGTTCATCGAGGTGAACGGTGCCGACACAAGCGCCGTCAGAATACTGAGGGGATGCCCCAGCACCAGGGCCGTAAACAGGCCCGCCAGGGCGCTGTTCCAGATAAACCAGACCGAAAGCTGCTCCAGCCCGGTCTGGACATTAACCGCAAACCCGTAGATGAACAACCCGAGAACCGCCACGGGAATAACCCAGCCGAGTAACTTGAAAACCGGACTTCCCCGGGGAATTTCAGTAATTGCAGCGATATCCTGTTCTTTGTAGATTTCTTCTTTCACGCCCGGCACGTGAGCGCCTCCGAGAATCGCTACCACTTTTCTCCCGGGGGCTTCCCGGATACGGGAAGCCAGGTACTGGTCGCGCTCGCTTATCAAAATCCGGCCGATGACCGGGAATTTTTTCCTCATTTCGGTGATAACGGACTCCAGGGTTTCATCTTTCAGAAGGTCGTTGACATCGTCGCTGGTCAGCCCGACGTCCTCGCTGAATGAAAACAGCAGGCTGAAGAACAGCTTCGTTTTTTCCCATAAGCCCAGTTTCCGCCAGATGCGCAGAAAGGTGGTCTGGATGGGGCGATCGGCCAGCACCAGTCCGGCGCCGGTTTCCCGGGCGCTTTCTATGCCCTGGAGCATTTCCTGCCCAACCTTCGTCCCCAGTTGCCGGGCGATGTTTTTCTGGAACGAGCCCAGCACCAGGTTAGCCAGTAAAAAACCGGTTCTCTTCGTTTTGATAATCTGTACGACATCCGTATTTTCCCACGACTGCGGATTCCGCAGGTTCTCATACCGGCCTTCATCGAGTTCGACACAAACGCTGTCCGGCCGTTCTTCTTCGATAACCCGCTTCACCAGTTCGGCGCTTTCCTGCGAAACGTGGGCGGTGCCGATGAGAATAATTTCTTTATCATTGTAACTGAGTCTGACGACGTTATCTTTCATTGGTTCGCTTCTTTTCAGGTATTCGGTAAAGCCTTTTCGCCTGCTTCTTTCAAATTCTAACACAAAAAGAGACGGATAGCTCCATGCCGAACAATGCTGGTTTTCCCGCACGGCCGTTTTGGGCTATGATACAGTATAAACAGAAAAACAGCGGTGAGGGGTAAGAGAATGAGTGACAACGTTTACCGGATAGATGCCGATATCATGGAACGGTTCATGGCGGATGTCTTTAAAGGAGTCGGTGTTCCCGAAGCCGACGCGAAAATCTGTGCTGAGGTGCTGATTGAAGCGGATAAACGGGGAATCGATTCTCACGGCATCGGACGGCTGAAACCGATTTACTACGACCGAATCAAGGCCGGCATCCAGTTCCCGGTGACGAACTTCGAAATCGTCCGGGAAGGTATGACGACGGCCGTCGTCGACGGGCACGACGGCATGGGGCAGGTTATCGCGAAGAAATCGATGACCCTGGCAATCGAAAAAGCGAAGCGGCACGGCATGGGGATGGTGGCTGTCCGCAACTCAACCCATTACGGTATCGCCGGCTACTATGTCATGATGGCCGCCAAAGAAGATATGATTGGCATTACCGGTACCAACGCCCGGCCTTCCATTGCCCCTACCTTCGGCGTGGAAAACATGCTCGGCACCAATCCGCTGACCTTCGGCCTGCCGACCGATGAGGATTTCCCCTTCGTCATCGACTGCGCCACCTCGATTACCCAGCGAGGCAAGATTGAAGTCTATGACCGGCTGGGAAAAACCATGCCGGAAGGCTGGGTTATCGGCGAGGACGGGCAGCCGAAAACGGATTCAAAACAGGTGCTCATCGACCTTGTCAAAGGCACGGCTGCCCTGGCGCCGCTGGGGGGAATCGGCGAAGAACTCGGCGGGTATAAGGGCTACGGCTATGCGACGCTCGTGGAAATTCTCTCCGCTGCTTTACAGTCAGGCAACTACCTGAAGCAGCTTATCGGCATGAAAGTCGGCAAACCCGAACCGTATCACCTGGGGCATTTCTTTATCGCTATCAATATCAGCGAGTTCACCGAACCGGTTGAGTTCAAAAAGACTGCCGGAGAAATTCTGAGGGAATTGCGAGCCTCGAAAAAAGCTCCCGGGCACGACCGGATTTACACCGCCGGCGAGAAAGAGTACCTCGCCGGGCTGGAGAGAAAGAAAACCGGCATTCCGGTCAACGAGCCGTTACAGAAAGATATCCGACAACTGGTCAAAGAACTGAACCTGACCGGGTATAAGTTTCCGTTCCTGTAACGGAGACGGTTATTCCGAAACCGGCATGCAGATATCCAGTACCATCGTTTCTATTGTTGGGGGAAAGGCGCCGATGTGTTCTTCGAGCGACTGATGGGAGGCGATATTGTACCGGCTGCCCTGAATCCAGGAGAACAGCTTCATCCAGGTTTCGGTGATACCTTTTCCTTCCGGCCCCACATTGTAGCAGCGGGTGACAGCATACAGCCCGCCGTTGAACTGGTGAATCCGGATATCGCCTTCCGGTTCGACATCCCCGCCAACGGTTATCCAGAACTCATATCCATAGTTCACCGAACCCGGTGAGGGATTCGGATTATTGAAGCCGAAAATCCGGTGTTCGCCGGGGGTATCGAGGTACCCTCTCGATTTCGCCCAGGCGACCAGTTTTTCCATGGCAATGTTTTCGGGACTCTTGCCGAATCCGTAAAAGCTGGCGACGCGCATCGGTTCGAATTTTTTGATTATTACCTCTATTTGTTTTTCAGTACTCATCGTATCCTCCTGACAGCCGATGTTATTTCCGATGATTCTACTGTATACTGAAATACTGACATCCTGTGTCAGTATTTCATGGTACTGTTAAAACAATAAGAAAGGAAGGAAAATGCGAGCCGACCGACTGATATCGTTGCTGCTTCTCCTGCAATCCCGGGGAAAGGTTTCCGCCGGGAAACTGGCTGAGGAACTGGAGGTTTCGGAAAGAACTATCTACCGGGATATCGACGCTCTGACGACCGCCGGGATTCCCGTGTACGGCGCACCGGGGCCGGACGGCGGTTATGCCCTGCTCGATAACTACCGCACCCGGTTGACCGGGCTGACCAATAACGAACTGCGGGCGCTCCTTTCGCTCGATATCCCGGAACCGCTGGTGAAACTGGGTATCGGGAAAGAACTCCGGACCGCCCTGCTGAAACTATCCGCCTCGCTGAACCGGGACAGCCTCATCGATGAAATGAAGCTGAACCGCCGGATTCTGCTGGATTCCACCTGGTGGCAGCAGGAAGCAGAGCCGGTGCCGTATCTCCGGACTATCTATCAAGGTGTGCTCGAGAACAGGAAAATCGATATCAGCTACAGCCTGCCGTTCCCGGGGGATATCCGTCTCCGGGTCGAACCATACGGCCTCGTCGCTAAGGCAGGCGACTGGTATATTGTCTACGCTCATCAGGGAAAGATTCGCGCCCGCCGGGTGGCCTCGCTACGGGAAGTCTCTCTATCAGAGGAATTTTTCGAACGCCCGGTTGATTTCAACCTGGCGGAATTCTGGCAGGAATGGAGCCGGCACCAGGAAGAACACTTCTCTGCTTATATTGCCCTCGTTCGGGTCGCGCCGGAATTCATTCCGATATTGAAGGTGAGATTCGGCAAACAGGTAAGAGAGAAAATCCAATCGACACTGCCTGACTCGCAGGGGTATTTCCATGTCGAACTCCCGTTCGAGACCCTTGAAGCGGCCAGGACGTTTGTAATCGCCTGCGGAAGAGGCATCGAGGTACTCGAACCGATTTCCCTGCGCGTCAGCGTCCTCGATTTCGCCAGGCAGACTATTTCACTATATCGGGAATAATTTTAGGTAAATATCCCGGTAAGAATCTGTCTGACTCTCTCGTACTGCCGGTCGCTGACGACCATCGAGCCGACCGAATCGATATCCGGTTCTTCTTCAACCTGGTAAATCCGTTCGTCGAGCTTTTCCTGCCGGTGAATGTTCTCAGGTATCTCGGGTAGTTTTCCAATGGCTTTCATGATATCGTCCGGGAACTTGCCGGGATCGGCCGTTTCATCGACGACCGCCAGTTGGTCATGCTTCCCTTTCAGGTAGACATCGAGCGTCTTCCAGCCAACCGCCCCGTGCGGTTCGATAATCACGCCGTACCGGTCATAGACCTCTTTCATGGTGCGGTAGTGGTCTTCGTTCGAGACGCTGATTGAGAAAAGGTCGTTCTTCATGGCTTCGATATCCGGCATTCTGTCCATGACGCCCGGCATGACGACCTGCCCTTTTGCGTCGCGCTTATCAAAGACATGGCCGCCGTAGAAATCTATCAGCCGGGCAAAGTTGCTCGGATTGGAGACATTCATCGCTACCGAGGGAGAAAAGACCGTTTTCCGAACCTGAAATTTCCAGTCGGTCATGAAGTCCGCAAACTCGGTATTCTCGTTGACGCCGCAGAGAATCTTCGAAATCGGCAGACCCATCGCTTTGGCAATCACCGAGCCCATCATGTTCCCGAAATTACCGGAGGGGATACTCAGAATCATCGGTTCATCGTAATCGGCTACCCGCGAGTAGGCGTAGAAGGGATAGACCGCCTGCGGCAGAAGACGTCCAACGCTTATCGAGTTCGCTGAGGTAAAGCGGTCCGGGTCATCGAAGACATGACGGGAGAAGGATTTATCGCCCAGGATGCGTTTGACGATTGCCTGGCAGGTATCGAAATCGCCGTTGACCTCGACGGCGTAGATATTCTTCCCCAGGGTAGTCATCTGCCGGCGCTGATGGTCGGAAACGCGGGCTTTCGGGAAGAAGACGATACAGGAGACGCTCTCCAGGCCGTGGACAGCATCGGCGACCGCCCCGCCGGTATCGCCGCTCGTGGCAACGACCACCACTCTCTTTTTTTGTTCTTTCTTCAGGAAATAATTCAAAGCCCGTCCGTAGAGCCGGGCGGCATAATCCTTGAAGGAATAGGTCGGGCCGTTCGTCAGCCACATGATGTGAGTTTTCCCGGTGATGGGCTGCACCTTCGTCGGGATGACGCTTTCATCGTAGGCCGATTCAAGGAGCGGCCGCAGGTCTTCGACAGGTATCTCTTCTCCGAGGAACGGGTTGAGTACCCGGAAGGCGATTTCGGCATAGGGACGGCCTTTCATCGAGGCTATCGTCTCCGGTTCAAGCCTCGGAATGTCCGCTTTCGGCAGCATGTAGAGACCGTAATCGGAAGCCAGCCCGTTCATCAGCGCCTGCTTGAAACTCGCCTGTTCCGATTTGTTGTTCGTGCTGTAAAATCGTATCTTTTTCACTATCGTTTCATCCCATCATGCACAACGCGATAGTATCATTATATACCATCCGGCAGATTTTTCATGGTGTTTTCAGATGAAAGACGAAGAGTATCGCCAGTTCGACGGCTCGCCATTTTTCCCGGTCGAGAACCGCCAGCCGGTCTGTCAGGGCTGATTTCCTGATGGTTGTTATGATGTCCAGGTTAACGACACAAGGTTTCGGAAGACCGTCTTCAGGACCGAGAGGCACTTCCGAGGGGATGTGGCGGATTCGGGTGGTAAGCGGCGCTACCGTTACCAGTTCCCGTACGGCACAGGCTTCGTCGCGTGACAGGAGCAACACCGGACGTCTCCCGGCCGGCGGTTCAAGTTCTGCCCACCAGATTTCACCCTGCCTCATTACCAGGGTTCTCCGGAAAGCGCTTCGACTCCCGCCTTGTGCAAAGCTTCTATCTCTTCGGCGGTTTCCGGCTGATTTCGATACCCCTTAATGTAGGCTTGAACTGCTTCCGATTCCCGCTGCTGGCCCAAAAGAGTTTCTATCGCCCGCCGGAAGAACTCACTGCGACTTTCTCCGGTTGCTTTCCGCTCTTTTTCGATAACAGCCAGGATATCCCCGGGCAGGCTTATCGCAACTTTCGTGCTCCTGTTCATCTCAACACCCCAATTGTATTCATACTATTATCATACTATAGTATGAATTAACTATACAAGCAAAGGAACTGATGATTAATCGAAAAAATTCCTGGCCAGGATCAATCGATTACTTGCCAGGCGGAAGAAATCCCCGGTTCCTCATTCTGGGTATACCATTTCGCCCTGTAATGCGTACTGTTATGCACAACGATGTTGCCAGCCTGATAAATGTTAAAACTGCGCCATTCGTCGGTTATTTCCTGCCAGGGACTGGTAATCAGGCCAGGAACAGCGTTCTGTGTCCAGTTCCTCGCCTGGTATTGTGCTCCTTCGTACAAGACGACATCATCTTCGAAATAGACATTGAACCCCCGCCATTCGCCGGTAATTTCCTGCCAGGGACTGTCAATCAAACCGGGAACGGCATTCTGCGTCCAGTTCCTCGCCTGGTATTGTATTCCTTCGTGCAAGACGACATCACCTTCGAAATAGACATTGAACCCTCGCCATTCGCCGGTAATTTCCTGCCAGGGACTATCCGTATCTCCCGGGATTTGGTTCTGAGTCCAGGTTCGTGCCTCGAAAATCCGGCCGTCATAAACTACAGTATCCCCTGCCAGATAGGTGGTTGAGTCGGTCCAATCGGGGTATTCCACATCATTCAATGTCGAACGGTATATCCAGCTTTGACTGATTATGTGCCAGGCAAATTCGGTGTCTTTTTGCCGGGGACTGACAGCTTCTCTGATGTATCCCCGGGTAACAAGCTGTTCCATTCGTTCCGAATCATCTTCAATTCCGGCGAAAATATCGCCTTCGGTTATTTTCTCTTCGATTTGATAAAGTGCAGTAGTTTCGTTCAGAATTTTTACAGTGGCTTCGTCAGCGGTTGTTCTCACTCCTTCGAAATGGCGGATTGCCATCGGTGCAGCGATGGCAGCCAGAACACCCAGAAGCCCAATCACAATTAATAGTTCTATCAGGGTGAAACCTGTGCGTTGATTTTTTGATTCTGTCCGTACCATTTGTTCGTTATTCCAGTGGTAAATACGGTATTCCCATAGTAATCATACAATAACGAAACAAGGCACAAACAATCTTTCGGCTCTTTTTTTGCTCCCTCCGGATTCAATATTTTCTTGCTATCAGCCGGTTACCGGTAGTTCGTTACAGCAGCTGGCATCCCTCGCAGAAATAAATGCTGCCGCCCATGTAGGCTTGTTTGACTATCTTCCCGCCGCATTTCGGGCAGGGTTTACCGAGGGTATTCTTACTCAGTTTCGTTCTATATCCGCCCGATTTTCCGAACAGGTCTTTTTCGGTGTCCCTGCCTCCCTGTCCGGTCATCTCCTGAAGCGTCGATTTCACCGAATCGAACAGCAGGTCAATCTCATCTTCAGTACAGGTCTCCATTTTTCGTTTCGGATGGATGCCGGCGTTGTAGAGGATATCCTGCAGAACACCGTTTCCCAGGCCGGGAATCCGCTGTTCGGTGGCGAGGAAGGCCTTGGCGCTCAGTTTCCGGTGTTCCGGTAAATCGGCCATGCCCTGGAAAAACGTTTCCGTGAAGTCAGGGGATAGCGGTGATGTCTTTTCCTTCGCCATCAGGTAATAGGGGTTATCGTACTCACCTTCCGGGAAACACCACAGGCCTCCATACATCTGGACGGAGCCGCTTAAAGTGGTGGAATCTTCGAATTCCACCAGTAACTGGTGCTTTTGCGGCCGGGTTTCGTCAGCCTGGCTGAATTTCAGGGTAACACCGTCCCCGAAGAGGAGCATCATATCTTCAACTTTGATTTCAAGCAGGCCGCCATGCGCTTCGGCGTTGCCAACGGTCTTTCCCTTCAGCCTTTTCTCATAGTCCGAGGTTTCGCCGAAAAACCAGGAGAACTTGTGAGGAGAGAAACCGGCAACGACATTCTTTACTTTCCTGCCCTGTAAAACCTCATTACTCTGTTTCGCAAGGACATTTGCTTCAGGCAGTTCAATCATCGTTCACTCCTTATAAACGGATACTTATCAATTCACGATTTATTGGCCTGTTTCTTTTTTCATGATATTGGTAAATCTGCCGCGGCTTATCGGTTGCGTGGCGACGATTTTCCCGTTATACAGAATACAAAATATACCATAAGCGCAGGGGCTGTTCCAGGCTTCTTCAGCGCTCGAGAGGGTAATGATGTCCGGCTTGAGACCATAGGTCTTTTCAGCAACTTCGGCGATTTCATTAACGTTCTTCACGGTGTACGGACACTGGAAAGCCCGGATAATGGTCAACCCTTCACCGTACCGGGACGCCTGCTTTCCGATATCCGGCCGGAACCGGGGAGGAGCTGCCGGGCTGTTCAACCGCTTTATCATCAAACTGAAATCGGGCACAGCAGTATCGACCACCTCAAAACCATTTTTCAGGAATAAGTTATTCCCTGCCATGAAAGAGCCTTTACGGGTAACGACCGCCACACCTTTATAGTTTCCTTTTACCGCGTCAGCGATGCACTCCCGCAACAGGAGCGTCCCATACCCCTGCCCCTGGTACTTCTTTTTAAACCCGACGAATATACAATGGATAAACAGCCAGCCGGCGGCTTCCACCGGACGCCAGCAGTACTCACCCGGGATATACTCAATCATTCCCTGGGCACCGTCTTCATCGGAAACGAGAGTTTTAATCGTAAGCCCTTCGTTTAAGCGATCTTTCAGCCAGTCGATTTTTTCCGGGAACCCGGCGCGTTTTATGTCCTTATATCCGCAAAGACCGTATTGCCGGACGTTTGACATATCCGTATTGACAATATCTACTTTCATATTCTCTGATAATTTCCTTTAACTATTGATTATCAGCCTGGTCGGATGGTTTTACTTCAGCAGTCCATGCAGGCTGTCCGGAGTAAAGTACAGTCACTCATCTCATAGTAAACACTTCCTCATCTGACAACAGTATGTCATATTCGAATCGAAAAGCAAATATGATTACCAGAATTTCCATAAATTCTGAAAAATCCGGGCATAAAAAATGGCCTCCATCGCGGGAGGCCATTTTCAGATACGTTATGAAGTGCGATTAGTGCTTGCAGGAACGTCCGCCGTCCTGGGCGATAATCTGGCCGGTGATGTAGCTGGAGGCATCCGAAGCGAGGAGAACAGCGATACCTGCCAGTTCTTCGGCGTCTCCCCATCGACCCAGCGGAATGTCATCCTGGGTTCTCTGCATGCTTGCCTGCATGGCAGCCATCATTTCAGGATTGGGTTCAACTCTCGGCATCGGGTTATCATGGCCGAGCTCGGAATGGTGCATGCCGGGGGCGATGCAGTTGACCCGGATATTGTACTTGGCGTATTCGAGAGCCGCGACCTGGGTCATCATGATGATGCCGGCTTTGGCGGTGCAGTAGGCAATCGGAGCGATTTCCGGAAGTTCCGCCCGGATACCGGCGGTCGATGAGGTCTGGATAATCGAGCCTTTGTTCTGCTTAATCATGACGGGGAGGACATACTTGAGGACCAGGAAGGGGCCTCTCAGGTTGGTGTTGATGACGATATCGAAATCTTCGGTATTCTCTTCGTGTATCGGCTTCAGTCTCCGGGCAATACCGGCGTTGTTGATGAGGATATCGATGCGGCCGAACTTCTTGACGGTCTCATCGACCATGCGCTTGATATCAGCTTCTTTGGTCATGTCGGCTGAAACGCCGAGGGTATCGACTTTGTACTGTTCCAGGATTTTCAGGGTTTCATCAATTTTGTCCTGAGCGCGGGCAGCGATGACGGTTTTGGCGCCGAATGCGGCCATTCCCTGAGCCATTGCCCGGCCGAGGCCGCGGCTTCCTCCGGTCACCAGGGCTACCTTGCCGGTAAGGTCGAAAATCTTGTTGTCGACTATCATTCTCTACTCCTTTTCATTTTTATATATTCAGGTTGGTAATGAATTATTTTACTACCTGCAGCCTGCTTCGATTACTCTGCAAATTACCGTTCAAGCATTAAAGAAGAAAAGCGGAAAAATTCAACCGGATTTCTTCCCTGATTTCAGACAATATAGCACCGTAAAAAGAGGAATGTCAATTAAATCGACAGTGGCGCTCAGGCTTTCCGCAGAAGCGTCCGGCAGACCGATTCGAGAGCCGTCAGGGCTTCATCGATGTCTGATGCCGATACCATCCGGTTCGTCACCGCCCGGAACAGGTTACCGCCCCGCGAACCAACCAGGACGCCTTTTTCTTTTAAACTTCCAATGAACCCGTCAGCCGATAGCTCCGGGGCAAGGTCGAACAGGACGATGTTCGAGGGTGTTTCTTGCTGAGCCAGCTTAAGACCGCTGATTCCGGCCAGCCCGTTGGCGAACCGCCTGGCATTCGCGTGGTCCTCTCCGAGGCGCTCTACCATCGTTTCAAGGGCGGTGATACCGGCTGCGGCAATGATACCTGCCTGCCGCATGCCGCCGCCCAGCATTTTCCGGAACTTGCGGGCTTTCTTGATGTATGCGGCGCTGCCGCATAACAGCGAGCCGACCGGCGCGCTCAGCCCTTTCGAGAGGCAGAATGACACCGAATCGACGTTTTCCGTCAGGGTATGAACCGGTATGCCGAGGGATACGGAGGCGTTAAAAATGCGGGCGCCGTCAAGGTGAACTTTCAGCCCGTGAGTGTGGGCAAGATTACAAACCTCGTTCGTATATTCGGTGGTCAGAACCGCTCCCCCGCAGCGATTATGGGTGTTTTCGAGACAGACAAGCGTCGTTTCCGGATTATGGATATTCTTCGGCCGGATTGCCTGTTCGATTTCATTGGTATCGAGTCGTCCGTTCTCATCGTTCAGGAGCCTTCGGACAAGAACGCCGCCGAGGGCTGCCGCGCCTCCGACTTCATACCAGAAAATGTGGGCTTCACTGCCCATCAGGATTTCATCACCATGCCTGGTCAGGGTCAGGATGGCAATGAGGTTGCTCTGGGTTCCGGAGGTGGTAAACAGCGCCGCTTCCTGTCCGGTTCGTTCGGCGGCCATTGTTTCGAGGCGGTTGACGGTCGGGTCCTCGCCGTAGACATCGTCCCCGACTTCAGCCTCGAACATCGCCCGCCGCATCTCCGGTGTCGGATGGGTTACGGTGTCGCTGCGTAAATCGATAATCTTCATTGTTCCAGCCTCCCGGTCATAGTATCATGGAAAGCGGGCCGGTATTTCAACCCGACCCGCTGATAAGTACCAGGTGTGCTTTCGTTATGGATGAAAATACCGGTAGTAATCGCTGGCTTTAGCAGCGGCACGGGCAGCCCGGTCAGCCGTCGGGTAAAACGGAATGCCGAGCTTTATCAGGATTGTCCGTGTCTGGCAGAGCATTTTCCATTCGAAATCGCTGTCGTCACCAGCCCCGATACTCTTATCCGGTACTACCGCCAGAAACGGTTTGGTTCTGGTTATGTCAAGCCGATACTGCTGCCGGAATATTTCCTCGGGTGAGAGTCCGGGCGCGGGCGGAGGACCGCCCGGCATGCCCATGATAGCAATCAGGAGGTCGAAATCGGGGTCTTTCGCCATCATCTCCAGCATCAGGCCGACCGACAGGCTTTCGTCTTCCCGGATAGACAGGTCGGCCGGGTTGCCAATCCAGTCCCAGACTGAGACACCCTGTTCTTTCAATGACTGCCGGAAGGCGTCCGAAAGAGGAACCACGTCGAGTCCGGCGCTTTCGCAGCCGTCGGCAGCGAGGACGCTCGAGCCTCCGGCGCCGCCGGCGACTCCTACCCGCTTGCCTTGTATCGGGGGAAGGAAGCGGAAGGTTGCCGCCAGGTCAATAAGTTCTTCAACGCTGTCCGCCATGACCGCCCCGGTCTGGGCAGCCAGGGCGCCCCAGGTATTGAAACTGCCGGCCAGCGAAGCGGTGTGCGAAGAAGTAGCCCGCGCGCCTGACTGGCCCCGGCCGCCTTTCAGGATGACGACCGGTTTGCGGGCAGCCGCATACTTCAGCGTTTTGAAGAACCTGGGTCCGTCTTTCGCCCCTTCGATGTAGCAGAGGATAACGCTGGTTTCGGGGTCGTCGGCAAGGTAGGCGAGAAAATCCGATTCGTTGAGGTCGATTGCATTCCCATAGCTGAAAACCTTGCTGAAGTAGATGCCCCGCAGGGGTGAATTTTTAACGATTTCCCGGGCCAGCATGCCACTCTGGGAAACCAGACCGACCGAACCGGATTCTTTCGGGAAATCGGCATGGAACGAGATACCATAGCCCGGCGCATAGACACCCATGCAGTTCGGGCCGATGAGGCGCATGCCCGAATTACGGGCGAGATTGAGGATTCTGTTCTCGGTTTCGATTCCCTCGGCACGGCCGGTTTCAGCCAGGCGGGCAGTAAAAAGGTGGGTTGTTTTTGCGCCTTTTTGAATCGCCTGTTCGAGAATACCGGGAGCCAGCCGGGCCGGTACGCAGGAAATGACGTACTCGACCGGTTCGGGGACATCGAGCAGCGTGGGATAGACTTTCAGCCCCATCGCCTCGGTATATTTCGGGTTGACCGGGTAGATGTTGCCTTTAAAACCGTATTCAATCAGCCCGGCGAGGAAACCGCCTCCGCCCCAGTTACCCGAGGGGGTGGCGCCTACCACCGCTACCGATTTCGCATGAAGTACTTCATCAATTGGATTTCGAGACATACGCCAGAAACCTCCGATTCACATTGGGATGCGGTAATTATAGCCTGTAGAGGGAAAGGAGGGCAAATGAAAAGGAACAGGAATCAGAAAGAAGTCGGTATCGAATTAACCGGATATACTGTTGCCTTGATTATCCGGTTCCAGTAAAGTATGTTAAATAGGAGTAAAAAACTACAACGGGTGCACTGCAACAGCTTTGGGTTGAAAAATCGCTTATAATCCAGCTGTGTCGTTCGCGTATTATCTCCGCATCACCCAATTTGTCGTAATACGTATTATGTGTTAACACGCCCCGAGATTACTTAGAATCTCATTAAACCTTCTCGCCATTTCCTGCTGTGAGTACTTCTTTACGGCTGATTCATTTCCTCTGTACGTAACTAGTCCGGTTTTTTTATACTCATGATAATACTTTGTTATTAATATTTTAATATCGGATATCTCAACCGCGCTTTCGCCGGCACCGGTTTCACGTAACAACTCTGGTACAACGTCTTCGATGTCCCCACCAGTACACAGTATCGGCCTCCTTGCGCCAAGGTACTCAAATATTTTACCTGAATACACCCCGGGTTCTTCAGGGTCTTCCCAGTTAAAAAAAGCCAGTACCTGAGATTCCCGCTGCTTCCTGATTACTTCATTTTTAAGAAGCATGCCATGCTGTTTTACACAATCCGCCAGTCTGAATTGTTCAATCTCCGCCTCCAGCCATCCAACTTTTTCCCCGTAGAACCTTACGTCGAAATTTTTTATGTCAATTTGATTATCTCTATTCAGTTCAGCCAAAGCTCTCAGCAATTTACCGGGATCCTGTTTACCGGTATATATCATTCCGGTATAAGTGATTGAAAATTTGCCGGTAATCGGGACAAAAGACGAATCGAACAACTCTTCATCATAACCACTTGGAATCGATTCGATTTTTTTATTTTTATGTAACATTCTCAACTTTTCCGCTAAAGGCTCCGATACGGTGGTCATAACGTTTGCTGATGACAGCGTTTTTATTTCAAGCCTTCTATCCATCACCCTTCGATACTGGCTATATCGGTAATTGTAATTTTGCGACCATAAGTCAGGTAAATCCGCCACCCAGGGTATCTTGTATTTGTCTCTCAGCTTCTTAGCAATAATGTGACTGATTTTCGGATGACAACTAATCATGGCTTGGAATTCTTCACTCTCAAGGAGATGGGTTCCTTCCTGATAGCCGAATTTCTCCCATCCACGATAGAAATCGGGATAGGTACTTATTTCACCCCCGAATGTCAACAGCTTATCAACAAAGGATTGTGTCGTCCTTACGGCAAGCTTTCGTTTTACCTCACTTGTCAGGTCTTCCGGTTGTCCTGAGCCCAACAGCCTGCTGAGAATACCAAGATTGTCCTTCATTTTCGTTTCACATATTCGGGTTTTTCCTTCAGGCGGCCTGTCAAGAGGTCCTGAAAGGATAGTCGGTTTCCAGCCAAATAAAGGAAGGTATTTCGCCAATCCGAGCAATCTCGGGCTACCTCCTCTCCTCAGAGGGCTGGGAAAACCTATCAGTAAAACCTTTTTCGTCATGAAAAAGCTCCAAGTATCTTGTTGAATACGTTGAAACAAGTCTGCATCTTAATATGAATCAACTAGTTTTTCCCTATCGGTTGATGCATTATTGTAGATTTTTTCGAGATTATCGATAATCGCAGTCCAATTAAACCGTTGCTGAACCAGCTTCTTCCCCCGGGCACCAAGTGATTTTCTTAAATTGTGGTCAGTTAGCATCCGATACATGGCTTTTTTCAATGAGCCTTTATCACGGGGAATTGATATTCCTCCTTTACCATCGATATCACCAGCTATTCCGCATTGGTCAACGATTATCACCGGCGTGCCACAAAGTAGTGACTCGAGAATTGTAACCGAGAAAATTTCATACATTGAAGGAAGTACAAAGACATCAGCATCGATATACGCGCTCAATTTTTCCTGGCCATAGAGCGGACCGGTGAAAATTACTTTATCTATTATTCCCATCTTCTTTACTAACCTGGTAATATTCGGTAAATCCCCATCGTCAGGACCGGCTATTACAAGATTGATATTACCGAGTTCAGCAGAGAGTTCAGCAAACGCTTGAACAAGAAGACTAATTCCTTTAATTTTATGAATTCTCCCCAGGAAAAGAACAATACGATCGTCGGATTTCAACGAGTACTTTTCCCTGAAAAGACCTTTCCGGGGCAGGTTTTCGAATGCAGAAACATCCATGCCATTCGGCAGTATGTTAATCCTGCTCTTTTCGATACCCATTTCACTGAGTTGTTCCGCTTCCATCGAAGAAACTGCAAGAAGTATCGAAGCATCATTAAGTATTCGTTTTCCCCATGTTATGTCAAAAACTTTCTTTAAAAATCCTTTCATGAAAAAAGTCCCGGCGGAACCATGAGGCTGAACAATATAAGGAATTCCGAGTTTTTTAGCGTAATGATGAATCACGATATTTTGAAAAGTCCTGTAGTTGTGAAGATGAACGATATCGTATTGTCTGATTTCCTTTTTCCCGGCTCGCATTAATCCCGGTGTTATGTAAAAATTAATAGCGGTAAAAAGGGTGTGAAAACTACGTACCGTACCGGCCGGTAATAGATTTATATACGTGTTGTCCAGTTTATAGTCGCTGGTATAAACGTTAACCTGATGGCCTCTTTTTATCAGTGCGGATGATAATTGATACGGTACTTCCGCAGACCCTCCCATTACCGGTGAAAAATAGGCAGTTGCCTGCAAAATCTTCATACCTAGTAAGGCCCGAGTCGTTTTTTATTGCCCAGTTGACCGGCTATTTCTTTTTCTTTAGAGGTTCTAAATATACCGATAACCTTGTATATCAGAGGAGTAATCGGCGACTGAAAAATAAGTTTCGCCAGGGCATCGCTGTTGAATGGTATTTTTGATATAGAGTCAACAAATGTCTTTTTAATGTGGAACTGCTTCCTGTACGGTTTCCAGTCCTGGTTTATCACGATTTTCTTCACATCGGCGCAGCCTAACCCGGCTTTCTCCGCAATCCGGATGTGTTGCACTTTATCCGGTGAAAAACCCATCAGAGCGGCGCCGAGAACATCGATGGCGACCGTATTGTTCCCTACCATCAACAAATTCGTATCGATTGCCTCACCATACATCGGTCCGTGACTGTTAAGCGCGTAAATCCCGTCCACTATCACTATCTTCGGCTTTAACTTCGAAGCAATGAGCGCCAGTTTATACGAAAGATTCTGGTGATGCATCCCCCGCATGGTGTCGGGATAGCAGCCCCAGGAATTTTTAAGACTTAAACTGATAGTTGTCATGACATGGACTTTCAGTACCGGCACAGTGATGAAACAATCGATTTCATTCAGGAGTAGTTCAGGAAGTTCAACCCGGACTCTCCGGCCGAGAACCGCAGATTCAACCGATTGTGACGGTAAAGTCGAGAGGTTTACCAGTTTCGCACCGGTTTCTTTGCATATCCGGTACATATCATGCCCCTCGAAGGCCTCATCGGCAGAAAAGGAATGGTTTCCTCCATCCGATTCACCGATGATTATCGAATTCGTTCTCTCCGACAAAATTTCCAGGAGACTTCTGATAACATCCGGATTGGTTGTGACCCCTTTTTCGGGCCGGGGAGAAGTGAAATTCGGTTTGATGAACACCCGGGCGTTTTTTTTGACAATCTTTTCCCAGTCGATAAATGCCAGGCCTTGTTTGAGTGTCTCTTCTATGCCCTTATCGACTCTATCGATAAATACCCGGTGATTGATGGTGTTATTCTTATCCATGCGCCTGCCTGCCGGTAATTTTTTCCCTAAAACTCCGCCGATTCCCGGATATCATCCCAGTTCTTTGTAAACCATGTATATGTGTTTTTCAGACCATCCTCGAATGAGGTTTGTGGTTGATACCCCAGCAGTCTGGTCGCCTTACCGATGGATGACAGCAGCCTTGTTTTTACGTCCCAGTTCCTTCGCTGAGCGAAGCGTATTCCGGCCTTATTACCGGTAAGCCCGTTAACGAGACTGGCCATATCGATTACCCGGTGTTCCTTCCCGGAACCAAGGTTGATGGCCTCGCCGATTGCTTCTTCTTTTATTCCCATCGCCAGCAGTCCGTTGACGATGTCCTCGACGTACGTCCAGTCCCTCGTCTCCGAGCCGTCACCGGTAATCGGCAGCGCCTGCCCGTTCATCGACCAGTAAAAGAAGTTGGGAATGACATTCCGGTACTTACCCGGCACTTCGCCGGGGCCGAAGACATTGAAGAACCGCGCGTTCACTATCGGCAGTTTATAGAGATTATGAAAGTAATTGGTGTACAGTTCACCGAGCAGCTTGGTCACCTGGTAGGGCGTATGCAAACTGATGGAGATATCATGCTCTTCGAACGGCATCCTTGATTCAAGCCCGTACACGCCGCACCCAGACGAAGAATAGACGAACCGTTTAACGTTTCCCATGCTTGCATACTGGAGCACCTTCAGAATGCCCAGACCGTTAACCATGAGGTCTGTTTCAGGCTCATCGACGGAATTCTGGTTCGCAAAGTGCGCCGCCAGGTGGTAAACGTAGTCCGGCTTTTCCCTGAACACCCTCTTCAGTACTTCATCATCGAGAATATCGCCTTCGATAAAGCTGATTTTCGGATTATCCGGAATATTCCAGATATAGGCTGAAGACAGGTTATCGAGAATAATCACATTCGCGTCGAGTTCTGCCAGTTTTTTACACAGGTTCGAACCGACACACCCTGCTCCTCCGGTCACCAGAACGGTTTTTCCGTTGAAGTCTTTTCTGTAATCTTCAGACATTTTACTCTGCTGCCTCCTGAAGCTGCATCAGTGGTATTTCACGTACCAGTTTATCATAAGGCACAAGAGGAATACAGAATACTACTATAAAGAGGAACACGGGAGAGCAGCCTCAGATCTTCCGGCCCGAGACAATCGAGAACCAGCCGAAATAACTGAATGGTTTTTTGAACCTGATGGAGTTTTCATGTTCTGCGATAAACCGTGAAACACAAAGAGGAAAGCGGTTCCATACATACGAAGCGGCAATACAGGTAACGTTGGTCAAGCCGGCTTTCCGAAAAGCCTTTTTCAACCCGGTGGGAGACAAGGCTCTCTCATGGGGAACCAGTCCGGTGATGCCGGGTTTTATCGTGTTAGCTACATTCATCAGTATTCCTGAAAGATTGAACGCATTAGGTTCGACGGTAATCAGTACTCCGTTTCGTTTCAGAACCCGGCTGAATTCGATGAGAAAATCGGTCAGTGCGCCCTGCCCTCTTAAATGATGAAGGATTTCCGGACAGATGACAAAATCGAATGATTCATCGGGAAAAGGCAGGGATTTGACGTCTGCCAGAATGCCATCGAATCCTTTTTTGATAAAAGCCCCGATAGCCGATTGCGAAATGTCGATTCCTGTAATCTTTGAGGATATGGGTCCGATAAACTCGGTTTCCCTTCCTGAACCGCAGCCAATATCAAGAATTGTTGAACTATCGTCACACCCCCCACCAGCCAGGTAATCGGCTAACCGTGAATGGACAATCCGATGTGGAAAGTAGTGTTTTTCAGTTAAAGATTTCGCTTTAGGAGAATGATACCAGGTAATTTCCGCCAGTTGAGGATTTTTAACCATAGCCAATATTATCATTGACCTATCAAAGAGGCAACAGAATTCCAGATTTCAAAAGGGGTTGGAGATTAGTCTTTCAACAATACTTGGCAACCATTCACCCTGATGAAATGCAGTACTTCCCTTTTTTCTTTCGTTCGTAATAATTTCACGAAAATAAAAATATCATTGACTTTACCACGATTTATCTTCATTATAATATCAAGAGAATAGCGTGGGTTCCATTTCATTACTTTAAGAAAATTTTCTATGAAAAACAGTCCGGAACCTGGATGAAAAGCTTGAAATCCAGCGTGGATTACGTCAAGTCGAACAGCCATACAGCAAAGAAATATATATTATTAAAAGGAATTGTTATGTCAAAAGCCAGTGATCCCAGGATTGCATTGAATGCGTTACTTGACTCAACCCGGGATTCCATACAGAAAGCCATCAAGCTGGAACTCGGGCAATATAACATGAGCCAGTCGCAAGTAAAAATCATGCATATGATATACAACAACAAGGAACTGATGACGTTAAATCAGATTGCAGAAGTCTCCATTAGAGAACTAAACTCGGTAACAACCCTCGTCAACAGGATGTTAAAAAAGGGACTGGTCGAAAAAATCAAGAGGCCGGGAGATTCCCGTGCCTACATCGCCCTGACTGAAAAAGGGAAAGATATTTATGAAAACACGGTTACCGAACGCTCAATCATACTGATTTTCGATGCTCTCGACGACAAGGAAAAAGAAGCACTGAGAGTCCTTCTCTCCAAACTTCAGACCAAGGCAAGAAATTTACTCGGGCTGGATTATACCCCACCTTTTTTACAGAAAGACTGATACATCAACAGAGGAAAAGTAAAGCGGGCGTCCGTTATGCTTCGGGCGCCCGTTTTTTTTCATGTAAAGCGAATAATTGTTACACCGGTTTAAACTTCGGCAGGGTAAATTCGGGGTTAACGTCCTCGAAAACGACTTCGACAGGCATATCGATGTACACTTTGTCTGGGTCACATCCGATAACGTTCGAGCTGTAGCGGATACCTTCTTCGGTCTCGATGATTGCCACAACGTAGGGTATTTCGGCGGCAAAAGCCGGCATACCGGCGCGCCGGACAATCGCAAAGCTGAAGACCTTACCCTTGCCGCTGAGTTTTACCCACTCCGTATCATGACCGAGGCAGTGGAGGCAGTATTCGCTCGGCGGATAGAACAGCTTGCCGCATTCTTTGCACCGCTGTACCCGGAACTCATGCTGTTTCATGTAGCCCCAGAACGGTTTGTTCTCCGGGGTTATCGTCGGTATTGGTTTCTGATTGGCGTTTCTCATCATTGCGCTAACTCCTTAAAATCACCGTGCCGTGGGTCTGAAGGATACCGCCGTTGCCACTGCACAGAATATGTTTTAGACCTTTGGCCTGTCTCTCGCCGCACTGCCCCCTCAACTGCATGACGCCTTCGGTAAGAGGGGTGAATCCCATGTAGTAAACCTCGGAAAGGAGTCCGCCCGATGTATTGACCGGGAACTCTCCGCCGGGTCCGGTACGGCCGTTCTTGAAGAAATCGTAGCCTCCGCCTCTCTCGAAGAAACCGTAGCTCTGCATGGTAACTTCAACGGTATAGGTGAAGCAGTCGTAAATTTCACAGGCATCGATATCTTTTACTGTGATTCCGGCCATCTCCATCGCCATCTTGCCGGATTGCTGGGCTCCCGTCGGACCGGTCATGTGATGAGATTGCTCTATTTCAGGAGTATGGTGGTTCTGCCCGACACCGGCGATATACACCGGAGGCTGCTTGAGGGCTTTCGCCCGTTCGGCGGTTGTTACGATGTAGGCTCTCCCGCCATCGCTGACCAGGCAGCAGTCGATGCGCCTGAACGGTTCTGCAACCCAAGGCTCATTGAAATAATCTTCCCTTGTTAACGGTTTATCGTAGAAGAAGGCTCTCGGATTGAGGTTCGCCCACTTCCTCTGTGACATAGCGATTTCAACCCAGGTATCCGGCCCGGTTCCGAACTCGTGCATTGCCCGGCGGGCTGCCAGAGCGTATTCCATGTTCGCCCCGAAGATACCATACGCCGGTCCGGTACCCATCGGCCCCATTCCACCACCGCCGAGCATCATCCCCCGCGATTTATCGGTGCAGCCGTACAGGCACATCACATATTTACACTGTCCCGTCGCTACCGCATACATGGCATGGGCGGTGATGCAGGGCGCCGTACCGCCCATGACATCCTCGTTCGCCAGCAGTTTAAGGTTGTTCAGACCGAGCTTGGCCGCGACCGAATAGGACTGCATTCCCATTGTCGGCTGGATTAACAAGCCATCGATGTCATCTTTCTTCAAGCCGGCGTCTTCGATGGCGTTCTTCGCGGCTTCCTGGGCAAAGCTTATATTGCTCCTGCCGGGGACGGTACCCTGTTTTTCGGTGTACCCGACGCCGACAATTGCCGCTTTGTCACTGAAATCTTTCAAAATCATTCAAGTTCCTCCGTTCCTATTAACACACCCTGTTTTCCCAGGGTTTATTCTCCCTTATAATTCGGTTTTCTCTTTTCCACGAAGGCTGTTCTGCCTTCCGCGAAATCCTTCGAGGAGACGACGCTTCTGCCAAGTTCGCCTTCAAGGTTCAGGGCGTCCATCAGCTCCATGTCGATACCTCTGAGCATGGCTTCCTTGACCGCCTGCATAGCCAGCGGAGCGGATTCACACATCTTTTCAGCGCGGGCTTTGACGGCTTTCATTAGTTCAGCCTGGGGAACAACCTCATGGACGAGGCCGATTCTGAGGGCTTCATCAGCTTTGACACGACGTCCCATGAGCATCATCTCGGCTGCCAGACCGAACGGAATCAACCTCGGAAGTCGCTGAGAGCCGCCCCATCCCGGGATTAACCCCAGTGTTACCTCGGTCAAGCCAAGCTGAGCGTTTTCGGAAGCAACCCTGATATCGCATGCCAAGGCAATCTCAAGTCCGCCGCCAAGGGCGTATCCGTTGACAGCAGCAATCAGAGGTTTATACAGCTTCAGGCCTTTAACCAGTGTTTCTTTGGGTATCGGCCGTGTTCCCTGAGCCGGACCCTGACCTGGTGCACCGCCTCCGGCAGCTCTCAGGTTCAATCCGGTGCAGAAAGCTTTTTCGCCGGCGCCGGTAACGATGCCGACCCATAAATTCTTGTCGTCACGGAAATCAATCAGGGCATCCGTCCACTCCGCCACCTGGGTAGGCGTCAGGGCGTTCATTACTTCCGGGTTGTTGATGGTGAAGGTTGCTATATGACCTTCTTTTACGTAATCAATAGACATTCTACTTCTCCTTCTATTTTTTTTAAATTTTCAGTAACCGGGCGACGTTTTCCCGGTGGTAATACCCGTCACCGAAAGATACTTCGGCTGATGCGGCTCTCTTGAAGTAGAGATGCATATCATGGTCCCAGGTAAACCCGATACCTCCGTGAACCTGAACCCCATCGGCAGCCGCGTGTTTATAGGTTTCGCCGCACCATGATTTTGCCATCGAAGCCGCCATCGGTATATCATCGGTATTCTCTGATATCGTCCAGGCAGCATAATACATGATAGAGGTTGCTCCCTCCACTTCGAGGGCCATGTTGGCAAGTTTGTGCTGAATCGCCTGGAAACTGCCTATCGGCCGACCGAAGGCGATTCGCTCTTTCGCGTAATCAATCGATGTTTCCAGTACCCACCGGGCACCGCCGGTCATCCAGGCTGCTTCGGCAACGGCTGCTTCGGACTTCATCCTTTCGACGACCGGCCAGCCTTTACCGACTTCGCCGATGACATTATTGCCCGGCACGACAACATTATCGAATACTACTTCACACAGTTTTTCTCCTGTCATGGTTGCTAATACTTCGACCCGAATTCCGGGGCTTTTCGCATCGACCATGAAAAGGGTTATTCCTTCTTCGTTTTCGGTACTATCAGAAGTCCGTGTCACGCAGAGAATATAGTCAGCAATATGGGCATCCTGAACGAACAGTTTCGTACCGTTTATAGCATAATCATCACCTCTCGGGATGGCAGTAGCCGTTATTCCGGGAGCATCGATACTGCCGTTTTTCTCAAGAAATGCCGGCGTGTAAATTGCCTGTCCGTTTATCATCTTCGGAAGAAATTTTTGTTTTTGCTCTTCAGTACCAGCGGCGAGAATGGTTCGCCCGACCTGGACGACTGTCGGCATCAACGGACCGGGGAGAAGCGCGCGACCGCATTCCTCCAGAACGACCGCCAGTTCAAGGAAGGAAAATTCCGCGCCGCCATACTGTTCCGGGAAGGAAATCCCCAGCCATCCCAAATCAGCCATTTTTTTCCATAACTCGGGAGAATATCCCGTTTTGTCTTCCATCATCGCCCGGACATGTTCTCTGGGACATTCCTTATCCATGAATTCCCTGGCAGAGGTTTTCAGCATTACCTGTTCTTCATCGAGTTCAAAATTCATCGGTAGTTTTCCTTTCTCCTAGACCCACCTGGGGAGTCCCAGGATTCTTTCGGCGATAATGTTTCTCTTGATTTCCGAGGTACCGGTCATAATCGTATCTCCGCGGGCTGACAGATAACTCCGCTGCCATCGGCCGTTTTCAACTGCGTATTTCGAGCCTCTCGTGAGACGGCTGTACGGTCCCTGGAGCGACATGGCAAAATCCTGAATACGCTGCCCCATTTCCATGATGAGCAGGCTTCCGACCGAACTTTCCGGACCGGGAGTCATCCCCCGAAGCTGACGGGTCAGGGCGCGCAGGCCGATATATTTCGCTACGTTGGCTTCAATATAGAACCGGGCGATTTTTTGTCGGACCTCCGGGTCGTCAGACAACGCCGCCGAATTACGTTTCATGGTTTTTGCCAGTTTTATCATATTATCGATTGTCGTCAGGATACCGATTGCGGTACTTGAATTGGAGCGTTCGAACTCGAACGTTCCCATCGAGATATAAAAACCCCGATTCTTCTCTCCCACCATGAGGCTTTTGTGAATTCGGACGTCATCAAGGAATGTTTCGCCAAACAGCGCCTCGCCGTGCATTTCCTTCAACGGCCGCACCATGACGCCCGGGGCATGCATATCGAGCAGGAAATAACTGATACCACGTTGTTTCGGAATATTCGGGTCGAAATTGGTTCTCGCCAGTAGAATTGCCCAGTCCGCCCTCATTCCACCCGTTGTCCATACCTTTTGTCCGTTGATAACGTAATAATCACCATCTTCAACGGCTTTTGTCTGGATATTTTTCAAGTCAGAGCCTGCTTCAGGTTCGGAAAAGGCCTGACACCAGAACTCTTCTCCATTGAGAATCTTCGGCAGGAAACGTTTCTTCTGTTCCTCAGTCCCGGCGGCAATGATGGTCGGGCCAGCCCAGCCAACCCCAAGGCCCCCGGCACCGGTCGGAGCGTGTCGCTTGGCCATTTCCTCGTTGAAAATAACCTGCTCCATCAGGGTCGCTCCCCGGCCTCCGTATTCCTTCGGCCAGGCAATGCCGACAAACCCGGCATCGTACAGTTTTTTGTGCCAGCCGGTACTGAACGCACGGTATTCTTCTGATTCCGGTTCCGGCTCCGAACCGTCGTTTTTACCCCACCATTTCGGCAGTTCCTTCATGTGTTCGTCAAGCCAGTCATTGACCTCTTTTTTGAAAGCCAGTTCTTGTGGCGACAGGGAAAAATCCATATTGTAACTCCTTTCATTCCCATCAGAATGCGATTATTGCATCATGGTCAGTTAGTGTACTATTGTAACACTTCCAGAGTGAATAATAAAAAAAGTATACCTACCCCAGCACGCCATCGATGACGAATTCAGCTACTTCATCGTCCGAATAACCGAGTATCTCTTTCAACACATATTCGTTGTGTTCCCCGAGCAGGGGCGAGGTCGTCAGTTCGCAGTCAACCTTCGAAAGTTGAAACGGCGATGACACGGAGTGAAGTTTGCCCATTCTCGGATGTTCGACTTCCCGGAAAAGCTTGCGGTGCCTCGTCTGTAGGTCATGTTCGAGCTGGTCTTCACCGGTCTCGACGACCCCCGCCGGCACACCGCCGTTCTGCATCAGGTTCATGATATCGAACGCAAGGTACCCGGTCGTCCAGGTTTCGACCAGTCGGTCCAGTTCCTCTTCGTTTTCCTTCCTCGCCGCCAGCGTCGCAAAGCGGCTGTCTTTCGTCCAGGCAGGATTTCCGATTACCTCACAGAAATTTCGCCATTCTTCGTCGGTCGTCACCGCAATAGCACACCATCGTTCCTCATCCTTGCACCGATAGACGTTATCCGTCTCGTCATAACCGCCGGCATCCAACAGTCTTTCGACTGTTATTCCCACAGGACTCATACTATTCATGACATCTTCCACGTTCAAGTCGGACGCCCACGCTTCCACCAGTTTTCTGAGGGTAATTCTGTTCGTACTTCTCATTTCAGGCGTGGCGAATCTCGCGTCACCTGCCCACTCCGGATGTCCTGCCGCTCTGCAGAATTTCTGCCAGTCATCATCCGAATTAACCGGGATAAAACAATACCTCGGTTCGCTCTGACATCGGTAAGCGTTATGCGGTGCGGCTGTGTCCGATTGATTTCCCATCCTGTTAGCCGCCCGCCCGTTGACGAAATAGTCGAGCAGCAACGGAGCGATAAAATGCAGGCCTGTCTCGAATTGGGCGGTATCGATAAACATACCCTTCCCGGTTCGCTTCCGGTACAGGAGCGCTCCGATAAGCAGGCATACGTTATACTGGGGGGTGATAAAATCGGTATACACCCCGATATCCGGCGGCGGGCGGTCCGGCCAGCCTGTTATGTTGCTGAATCCGGAAAGCGCCGAAAGCTGAAATCCCCAGCCGGGGTGCCGGGCAAACGGCCCGGTCTGCCCCTGCATGCAGGAACTGAGCATGATGACATCCGGATTCACCTTTTTTATTTCCTCATAACTGAGCCCAAGTTTGCCAATCACCCCTCCGGCGAAATTTTCAACGACGATATCCGCCCAGGCAGCGATTTTCATGGCTATATCCCTGCCCCGAGGGTCGTTGAGATTCAACGTTACGCCCATTTTACAGGTATTCCACTGGTTAAACGCCGCCGATAAATCCGGGTTCGTCGCCTGTATCCGGAAAATATCGAGGTTGTTGTTTCCTTCAATCTTTATTACCTCTGCCCCGTAATCGGAGAGCGTTTTCGTGGTTAACGGACCGACAATGACCCGGGTAAAATCACATATTTTCACGCCTTCAAGCAGTTTTTTCGCCATAGTCTCTCTCCCTGTATTCACCGGTTAAATAATCCCTTTTTCGCTCAATTCCCGGAGCCTTTCCTCGGAAAGCCCCATTTCTCCGAGATAAATTTCATGGTTGTGTTCGCCGATGAACGGCGCCCGGCGAGTCACCCGGGGCGGTACGGCGGTAGTTTTTGCGAACGCTCCCGGATAACGAATCGACGTACCCAGTTCCGGGTGCTCCAGCGTCACCCAGAAGTCCCTGGCTTTCAACTGGACGTTATTCGCAATCTCGACAGCCGAGTTAATCGGGTAAACCTGGACGTTATACTCGAGGGCGCCCTCAAGCAGTTCCGCCTTGGTGTGGGCACGGAAGAATTCGCTGGTCGGTTCGGCAATCTTTATCAGGGTTTCTTCCGGATTGTGAATCATGTCAAACGTATCCCAATCAAAATTCTTCAGGAAATCGGTGGCCATTCCTTCGCTGTCCATCCACTTGATAAGGGGAATATTCCAGCGTTTTCCAGCTTCTCCTCCCCAGTAAATTGCATAGACATGGCCGTCTTTGCATTCCCATATTCGTCCGAGAACAGCTCGCCGTGTTCCCCGGCGGGCCACCTTCTTTCCATAATCCCAGAAGTTCGTTACCCGTTCAGGAGTAAACCGGGTGATTGAATCGTGGGTCGAAACATCGATATACTGCCCTTCGCCGGTCATTTCCCGCCAGTATAAAGCCAGCATCGCGCCCTGCGCGGCCTGTCCCCCGGCATGCAGCCAGGTCTGGGGGTGATGGCTGATGCGCACCGGCGGACGGTCGCCGTCACCAATCGTGGACATGTATCCGCCCATGGCGTAGATGCCAATATCCGAATCTTTGAATCCGCTGTAAGGGCCGTCCTGACCGAAGGGAGTGATAGACGCGACGATAATATCCGGCTTCACCTTTTCCAGTTCCGGGTAATCGAGGCCGAGCGACTTCATGTAACCGAGAGGAAATGATTCGACAACAATATCGGCCGTCCTGACAAGGTTTTTGAATATTTCTTTCCCGGTATCGGTCTCTATATCGAGGGTGATACTCCGCTTGTTCGTGTTGTAGGAAAACCAGTAAAGGCTTTTCTCGGGATCGATTTCGTCATGGTAGTACGGGCCGATATGCCGGGAGGAATCACCGCCCGGTTTTTCAATCTTGATAACATCTGCCCCCAGGTCAGCCAGTACCTTTCCGCAGAGAAGGCCTTGCTCGTTCGCCATATCGAGAACACGATACGGACTGAGCATGCTTTCGTCATCGTTAATTTCTGACATGAATGTACTCTCCTCCTGCTTAATCTTTACCGGTTCGAACAGGTAGTCTCCCTACCAAACGAACAAACAAAGTACGATGTAAATTACGAGATATTTAACACTTTTTTATTCATTAATTCAAACCGGTTTCACGAGTTTTTCCCCTGTTTTTTCTTTTCGAGAAAAGAAGCTCTGCCCCTGATGAAGTTCTCGGATGCCATGGTCCTGGCTGACCATTCGCTTTCAAGCTTCAAGCCCTCCGCAAGGTTCATGTCATATCCCCGGTATACCGCATCCTTCACCGCCTGCAGGGCGAGGGGTGAGAATTCGCTTAACCGCCGGGCAAGTTCCCTGGCTTCTGTCATAAGGCTGTCTGCAGGAACAACCCGGCTTACCAGGTGCAAATCGAGTGCTTCCCCGGCACCAATACGGGCACCTGTCAATATCATCTCCAATGCCTTGCCGAAGGGAATGAGTCGGGCCAGCCTCTGGGTGCCTCCCCAGCCGGGAATTATTCCTAACGACACTTCCGGAAGACCGAAAATCGCATTCTCCGAGGCGATTCTGATATCGCAGGCAAGGGCTATTTCGAAACCTCCCCCCAAAGCGTAGCCGTTGACGGCGGCGATAAGCGGTTTCCCAATTTCGAGGCCACGTACCAGAGTGCCCTCCGGGCGAGCTTCCGCGTTGCCCAGGCCATCCGGCTCAACCGACTTAACATCCATCCCGGCGCAGAACGCTTTCCCGCCGGCACCGGTAATGATACCCACTCTCAATGCCGGATCGTTCTGAAAATCGCTAACTGCTCCGGACAATTCGATGAGTGTCTTCGGATTGAGCGCGTTCAGTATGTCGGGGTAGTTTATCGTGATGACGGCAATATTGTCTTCCCTGAGATACTCTATCGGCATATCCTGCTCCTTGTTATCACTATTTTCGGTTTCACTTCCTGTACTGTTTTTTTATTTCGACATTATGATTATGACTTGAGTTCTTCAAGGTTTTTATATAAATCCAGCGAATCCGGGTTCGCCAGGGCGTCCCGGTTCTGGACCGGTAATCCGTGTATGATATTTCGTACCGCCAGTTCAACTTTTTTTCCGTTGATGGTGTAGGGAATATCGGCCACCGGGATTATTATAGCAGGAACATGACGGGGAGAGGCGTTATTCCTGATAACGGTTTTCAGTTTCTGAACGAGCCCCTGGCCGAATTCATTTCCTTCCTTCATTTTAACGAAAAGAATGATACGGACATCGTTATCCCAGTTCTGCCCGACAACAAGGCTGTCCTGGACTTCGCTAACCGTTTCTACCTGCCGGTAAATCTCGGCTGTCCCTATCCTGACCCCACCGGGTTTCAGGGTGGCGTCAGAACGGCCGCTGATAACCAGCCCGCCGTTTTCCGTTATCTTCGCAAAATCGCCGTGCCTCCAGATGTTGGGATACATCGAAAAATAGGTTTCCCGGTATCGCTGCCCGTTCTCGTCATTCCAGAAACGCAGCGGCATCGAGGGGAAAGGCCGGGCACATACCAGTTCGCCTTCCTGTTCGATGAGCGAATCACCGTTTTCATCGAATACCCTGACGTCCATGGCCAGGCCGAGACCCTGCATCTCCTCGCAATATATCGGGCTGATTGGGTTGCCGATACCGAAACAGGCAATCGCTTCGGTCCCGCCCGAGATGTTGTTCAGGAACACATCCGATTTGATATCCCGGTAAACGTACCGGTAATTTTCCTCCATCAGCGGCGAACCGGTCGATATCATCGTTTTCAGATGGCTGAGGTCATAACCGGCCGCCGGCTTGAGACCGGCCCGCTCTATCGTGGAGAGGTACTTCGGGCTGGTTCCCCATATAGTGGCTTTTTCGTTCTGAACCAGCTCGAGAAGAACAGTGTTTTCCGAGGCAAACGGCGAGCCGTCGTAGAGAACGAGGGTTGCCCCCTGAGTCAACGAACTTACCAGCCAGTTCCACATCACCCAGCCGCAGGTCGTGAAGTAAAAGATGGTATCTTCCCGTTTCAAATCGGCATTGAGCATCAGTTCCTTCAAGTGCTGAAGGAGGATGCCACCTGCCCGGTGTACAACGCACTTCGGTTTATCGGTTGTTCCGGAAGAATAAACGATGTAAATCGGGTGGTCGAACGGTAATTGTTCGAAGGATATTTCGGACAGCTCGATGCCGGCAATGAAATCGTTGAACAGGACTGCCCCCGGCAGCCTGCTTACATCCGGGGATGCTTCGGTATACGGGATGACGATTACTTTCTCGATTGACGGTATTTCAGCCGTGGCGGCTGCAACGCGTTCGAGCGAATCGTGTGTTTTTCCGTTGTAGACATAGGCATTGGCAGTAAAGAGTACCTTCGGAGCAATCTGCTGGAAACGGTCGAGCATACCCTTTATCCCGAAATCCGGCGAGCAGGACGACCATATCGCGCCAAGACTGGTGGTCGCCAGCATGGCAACAACCGTTTCAATCATATTCGGCAGAAATCCGGCCACCCGGTCTCCGGTAACCACACCGGCCCGGGCGAGAGCTATTGCCAATCGGGAAACCTGAGCGTAAAGTTCGGCATAGGTGATTCGCCGTGCCTTCGTCTGGCCCTCGCCCTTGAAAACGAGCGCCGTTCGCTCGTCACGGTACCTGAGCAGATTTTCCGCGAAATTAAACCTGGCGCCGGGAAACCACGTCACGCCGAGCATATCGTTTAACCCGGTCACCGCTGTCTCATACGGGACCGAAGCCTTCACTTCTCCGAACTCCCATATCAGGCTCCAGAATTCCGGTATATGGGCGACCGACCATTTTTGCAGGTCGTTGTACGTGCTCAGTTTCAGCCCGAACCGCTCGTTTACCAGGGTAATAAACCGGGATACGTTGGCTTCCCGTATACGTTCCTGAGTGGGGTTCCAGATAGCTTCTTTCATATGAAAATCCTTACTATATTACAACTAATAGCATTTCTTTATCCGTTTTCCGGTTTCCTCATGCGGTACCCGGTGAATTTGCTGCTGCGCAATCTTCACCGGGTACCGCTCTGAGGAGGTACTGATACTAGTTTAAGCTTTTCTGCTTCAAATCCTGGTCAATCCAGGCATAACGAACCCAGGCTGGTTTGTAGCCAATCAAGCCTTCGCCATAGTAGTTTTTCAACCACGGCTGCCAGAAGTTATAAACATAGGCGCCCGGGCTGGGGATGTACCATGCCTGCTCTAACACGTATGGCATGATTTCTCTATGTAATTCGTCTACTTTTGCCTGGTCGATGAGATTGTATTTCAGAATTTCTTCATAAGTCTCTTTTGCTCTTGTGTCGTTTACCCAGCTTCGATTAAAGGTGCTCTCTTCGGCGAAAGGTGTTAACTGGGCATACGGTCCGGGCTGCACGAAAAATCCGTAGAGAAATTCGTCGTACTGTTTACTCATCGTCATATTGAAAAAGGTCCCGGTCTCAAGTAAATCAAGAGAAAGGTCAACATTGATTTGTTCCCACATATTTTTGACTATGGACAGGTACTCAACCGCACCCGAATCAGTTGACTGAACAGCGATTTTGGTTTTGAATCCATCCGGGTACCCTGCCGCTATCATCAACTGTTTTGCTTTTTCCGGGTTATAGGAGAATAATTCCTGTACCGAGGCGGGCATCTCTTCCAGAGGCATATAGGCATTATCGTATCCCTTGATATTCGCTAACGGCCAGGCAAGTTTTTCGGCTTGACCGCTGAAGTAAGACTCTATTATTTCGTCATAGTCGATGGCCATCATCAGAGCCTGCCGTACTCGGACATCGCTGAATGGTAAGTCGGCTTTGTCCTGCCTCATCGATATTGCATTTGGCCCGGCTACAAACTGGTGATACTGGAGATTAGGGCTGGTTCTCATCAGGTCGCTGTAACTGTCATAGGAAAGGTTGCTTAACTGGTCCACTTTACCGGAGCGTAACGCTGCCAGTTGAGTAGACACATCAGTGATTATCAGCATCCGTATACCATCCAGGTAAGGTAACCGGTTTCCTTTTCCCGTACCGACGGGATCAGTCTGCCAGTAATTGGTATTTTTTTCAAATACGCCGGCACTGCCCTGGACATAGTCGGTCAACACATAGGGACCAGTGCCTACCATATTACGCCAGTCGGTCACGTTGCCGTATGTTTCGATTACTTCCCTAGGCCAGATTTCACGTTCACCGATTAACAACCAGAGCGCGTCAAAGTTATCAATCGAGGTTGTCACGACTACCGTTCGATCACCTTCCTGCGTAACAGTCGTTGTCAGATGCAGGGTCGGTCGGGTTATACGCATATACGACATCGGCGAGGTGATGTGCCGATTCAGAGAAAAGAGTACGTCATCAACGGTCATCTCTCTCCCGTTAACCAGTCGGCTGGCTTCACTGTCCGGATTAAGTGCGAAGTAAACACCCCTACGGACGGTGAAAGCTATCGTACCGGGTTCTCTGATTTCGAAACTCTCCGCGAGTTCACCGATGGTATATTCAATTCTCTTCTGACTGCTCAGCGCCCAGTCGATTTCCCCGGTACCGGCAGCGCCTCTCGACCAGTCACCGGACAGGAGCGTGTCATTCGCCAGATATACGTGATTGAGGAATCCTGCCGGATACATACCATGGTCAAAACCCTGGTAGTCCATGTTCGTCATCATATTCATGGTTCCGCCATACTGCGGTTCCTTCTCTTCAGTTGTCCCGGTTGTTGTAGTCGTTGTCGTCGTGGTAGATGTAGTCGTCGTTGTAACCACAGGTTTATCACTCGACGTGTCTGTCGTCGGTTGTTTTGTTTCACTCGTTCCCTGAGTACATGATGTGAGAACCAGCGTTACCACCATGACGGATGTAAGTAGTAGCCAAGTCAGTTTTTTCATGCTTTCCTCGTTATAGTATTTGTGTATTGTTAAGGTCGTACGTTATATTTCTCGATTGGTACAGGTTCTTTCGAAACTTCTATCTTGCCTTTACCCTGCCTGAGGATAATCCACTGCAGCCAGTTTTTGTCATCCTGTTCCGGGTAATCCTCACGATAGGCGAACCCCCGGCTTTCTTCTCTTGTCGCTGCTGCAGTAAAAGTGATTTCCGCACAGGCCGTCATACTGATGACTTCATGGCATTTACTCAGGTAATGGAAATCGTTTGCAGCAAGTTCCGGTAGTCTTTCTTTAACGGAAAGAACAATTGACAGAGCTTCCGCTAATCTTTCTTTATTTCGGCGCAGACTGTACTTCATCGGTGCGACAGCATCCTGCAGCCTGGAGATTGCTTCCCACGGCGAGTAGCTTCCTTTGTTACTCATCGGAGCGTATATCCGTTGCTTTAACAGATTGATGTCATCCGCGCTCCCGGTTGAAGCCGATACCGAAGCCGCCAAGCGGGCAGCCTCAGGTCCGGCCCATGTCCCGCTTATCACTGCGTACATGACACCGGAACCAGGAGTCACTCCCGGAGGAGATGCAACTGCCCCGGCAATAGCTGAACCGGCGTAACTCGTATCTCCGATTGCCCATAAGCCATCGAGAGTGGTTTTCATATTTTCATCGACACGAATGCAGGAGAGTTCACCGTGCAGCGGGACAGCGATTTCCTGGTTCGGAACCGACGGCCCGTATTTACTGGCTTTCTCACCCATCATCTTGTTCCATGCGTTCAGTTTTGGAAGGCCAAAACCACCACCGCCACTTGGCCTACCCCCTCCGCCTGGCCCGCCTGGTCCGCCAGGTCCACCTGGCCCACCCGGTCCGCCCGGTCCACCACCTGGTCTACCCGTCCCGCCCGGTCCACCCGGTCCTCCCGGTCCGCCTGGCCCGCCCGGTCCCGCCTGAGACGGCTGGGAACGAATCGGACCCCGTCCTGCGTTGACTTCCATTTCCAGTCCGACTCCCAGTTTGACAGGAAGGAAGACACCCGCAGGCCCCATGTTGGGCATGTACTTGTTGGCAATGTTTTCTCCGAGTGAATTTACAAGGGTCATGGTGCCTGCATTGCCGCCATCCAAATCCTTCATCACCACATGCCCGTAAAGATTGCCGTATTCCGCGTTACGCATTTCTGCACCAGCCCGGTAGGCGGCAGAAATCCCGTCACCGGTGCCGGCAACCCAGAATCGACGGACTTTATACCCGCAACTGCCGTTAGCGATAATAGTTGATTTTGACTTAAAAGTCATGAAACTACCGTCAGTTATGTCAAAACCAACCGCGCCGGTTACCCTGTTATCTTTAACAAGCAGATCGACAATGTGGGTTTTATTCTGCATCCGTACACCGAGTTTCTTTGCTCTTTTCATCATCGGCTGCATCAAATCAATGTCGACAAACGTCATCGAATACTCAGGAGCAAAGGAATTGGGGATTGCCAGTACTTTACCGTCAGGTGTTCTGGCAACATTTGCTCCCCATTCAGCAAGGAGCTCTACCGCCGAGTAGGTACTATTGACATATTTTTTCAAAGCATTCTGGTCGTTAATATAGTAACCGGCATTTCTAACCTGAAAATCGATGAATTTGTCAGGGTTGCCGTCTTTGGCGAGAAACGCTAGAAACCCTCCGATTTTCGTTGCTTTCCCTGCCCATCCGATAGTCTGCTTGTCTACCATGAGCACATCGATATCTGGATACGCTTCTTTTGCTTTTATCGCGGCTGCGAGGCCTCCCACGCCGCCACCGATAATAAGGACATCAGTCGATATTACTTCTCCAGTTTTTCCCATTTCGGTCACCTTGGACCTCCTGTCTTTTATTCTTGAATGACTGCCAGTGACACACTGTCGTTAAAACGATACTCGTAATGGTGCCGGAATGATTGGTATTACTTCTATTGCGCTGACCGGGCAGCCTGCTTCACACGCCAGACACCAGACGCAATCTTCCGAGTAAGCAACAACAGGTTTCTTCGTTTCAGCATTCCAGCGAATTACATCGACGAAGCAGGCATTAACGCAGGTTTTGCATCCCTTGCAAGTATCAAGGTCTATTTTGATTTCCTTGACCCATCTCATTTTTTCCGCTTCCATGATTTCCCCCTTTACAGGTTTTTTACCTCTGGTCGATATAGATTATCTTGGAGCCTTCCTTCTTAACCCTCAGAGAAGCCTGGCGATTGATTGCCGGGTCAGTAACAGCCTGCCAGATTCCCCAGAGAGCCGGCAGGAAATTTTTAAATGTACTGGCTTCAGAAACGTTATGAGCGCTCCACCCACCACCGGTCGGTTTCTTGCCGCTCGGATGAGGAGGCATCACAAAACCGGGAGGCGGACCGGGAGGCGGACCCTGCCTGGCTCCGGGAGGCGGTCCCTGTGGCGGCCGTGGTCCAGATCCACCTGCCATACCATGCATGCAGGAACGCATTTTACATCCCCCCGGAATTGCTTCCCACTGGTGAGATAGCATTACTCCCTTTGGCATTCCGGGAGGGCCTCCACCGGCAGTAAGGAGATGTTCATATGTCCAGAAATCCTTCTGTTCCTGGGTTCCCAGGTTCGGGTCGACCCACTCGATTCTAAGATCCATCACCGGGCCATAATCGATGCTTTCTTTGGCAATCTGTATGGCTCCGATATGCCCGCCGAGAGGAGGTTTGACTTCCCAGGTGAAGCCTTTGTGTTCGTCAGGGCACCATAATTCGTACCCTTTTTCCATGTTGACCCACCACCAGTCAATCATCTCCGGAGTAACGCCGGGAATGACATGATCGACAACTGCCCAACCTATCGGATATTTTCCTTCTTCCATTCAGCTTTCTCCTTTTTTTTCGTTATCTATATGCCGTTCGACTCTTTTCCGGCTAAGAAATACCCAATCTCTGGCATTACGATGAATATGATATCTTCGATAACATCATATTTCATTATGTATTTGACTTCCAATATGAAGTCATGTATAACACATTAAGATAACGGATGTCAAGCATTCGAAATCCGGGAAAAATGCAAAACACTGAAATTAGGTGAACAAAATTTTATAGATACCGAAGGAGAGACATTATGTCAAAAATGGATGATCCGCGAATCGAACTGCAAGCCCTGCTTCATTCAACGAATGAAACGATTCAACGAGCCGTTAAACTTGAACTCGCGCAATACAATATCAGTCAATCCCAAGTGAAAGTATTGCACATGCTCGTGAAAAGTGTTGAAATGTTAACCCTTAACCAGCTTGCCGAATCTTCCGTTAAAGAACTAAATTCAGTCACCACGCTGGTCGACAGAATGCAAAAAAACGAACTGGTAGAAAAAGTAAGAATCCCGGGAGAAAACAAAACATATGTTATCGTGACCGATAAAGGACGGGAATTATATAACAATACCATCACCGAACATGCCATCGTGCTGATTTTCGATGTCCTCACCGAAAAGGAAAAAGAACAGCTTACCGGGCTTCTTGAAAAACTGCGGGGTCATACGAGGTCGTTACTCGGACTGAATTACGTACCGCCGTTCCTGCAGAAAGCCCGGGAAAACAATGCGCTCCCTGAAAAGCGTGCGGGGTAAAAGGTAGTAACAGAAATACACGTTTAACGATGTTACGGAATAATTAATAAGGTGAGTTAAAAGCATGAGTACTACATACAAGATATTGACGACGGCGAAATTGCGCGGAACGACGGCGGAGATTGAAGAAGCAGAATTGAAAAAGCTGCAATTCGAGGCGGAATTGATATCAGGAAGATGCAGCAGCGAAGACGAATTGATTGAGATTGCCAAAGATGCCGATATTATCCTGGGCGGCGGTTACCTCTTTACCCGGAGGGTTATCGAACATCTACCCAAATGCCGTGCAATAATAACCTACTCTGTTGGATTCGATGGCATCGATATCGGCGCCGCTACCGAAAACGGTATCATGGTAATCAACAATCCCGCCTCGGAATGGTGTATCGAGGAAGTCTCCAACCACGCCATTGCTCTGCTTCTGGCCGCGGCTAAAAACATCACCTCCCTGAACAATATGTTAAAAAGAGGAGAATGGGGGCGTTCGAGAAACGATTTACTCACGGACCTGCCGCCGATTCACGGGCAAACCCTCGGCCTGGTCGGTTGCGGAGCGATTGCCCGAATGGTCGCCAAAAAAGCTCTCTGTTTCGGTATGAGCCTTATCGGGTATGACCCGCTCCTCAGCCAGGCCTTGTTTAAAGAATATTCGATAACGCCGGTTGACCTGGACCAGCTTATCGAACAATCGGACTTTATTTCGATGCACGCCCCCCTGAACGAACAAACCCGTCACATGATAGGCGAGGCAGAATTCAGGAAAATGAAGCCCGAAGCTATTTTCATCAATACCGGCCGCGGCGGACTGGTCGACGAGAAAGCGCTGGTAAAAGCCCTCAAAGAGAAATGGATAGCCGGAGCCGGACTCGATGTTTACGAAAAAGAACCGGTCGAGCAAGACAATCCTCTCTTCACATTGGAGAATGCCATCGTGACACCTCATTCCGCTTCCTTCTCGAAAACGTCCCTGCGTGTTCAGCCGGTCAACCCGGTCCGGGAAGCCGTCAGGGTTCTCAGCGGTACGTGGCCGAAGAATGTTGTCAATCCGACCGTCGTTCCGAAAACAGCGCTGAAGAGAGAGGTGTAGCCGGTTCCCTGGTAAACAGTATTTCGATTCATAAAAAAAAGAGAGGCCGGCAATTGCCGGCCTCTCTTTTTTTTGCATATTTCAGGAACTAGTATCCCAGACTTTTCTTCAGGCTTTCATCGAGCCAGCTGTATCGTGACCATTCTTCCGGTGTGGCGACGCCGCCCCAGACTTCACCCTTGTAATTCTGGAGCCAGGGCTGCCATATAGTATAGACATCCATAGCCGGCATCCAGGCCGCAAAAGCCTGGTCGAGAACGTACGGGCCTGATTCTTTCAGTATCTTGTTCAGCTCGGTTGTGTCCTTGTAAAGAACCTGCTGGGCTGCATTGTGGTATTCCTGCATAACCGGGTCAACGTATTTGTTCATATTACTGAAGTTTTCAATGTAGCCGAGGAACTTGAACGGCGCGGAGTACCCCTGGTAGTCAACCAGGATGGCATCCTCGAACGTGCGGCCGTTCTTCATGCTGTTGAAAATGGTTGAATCCACGGCGGATATCTTGACGTTTACCCCGACTTTTTTCCAGTCCTCCGCAATGACCGAGAGGTAGTCAACCATGTTCATTCCCCGGTAAACCGTCTGCTGGCAGACAACTTCCGTGGTAAAGCCATCCGGGTAACCTGCCTCTGTTAACAAGGCTTTCGCTTTCTCCGGGTTATAGACGAATAACTCCTTCACCGATGCCGGCTGTTCCTCGAGAGGCGTATAAAACGCTGCATGCGAAGAATACTGGTGATAGGGATTGGCCAGCATATAGCCGTGGCCGGAGAACAGGTCGTCGATGATGACCTGCTTATTGATGGCCATATTCATCGCCCGGCGGACATTGACATCCGCCCAGGGGGATTCCGGATTGTCCATCACGAAATAGACATTCAAGGGAGCGTTCATTCTCGACTTGTTAAGAATGTCTTTGTTATGAGTCGTCAGGCTTGTCAAGGTTTCGAAATCGACAATATCTATGTAGTCGAGCTGGCCTGTTTTCATAGCCGCCTGCTGCGTGGAAGCATCCGGGATAACCCGGGCTCTCACCGCATCGATGTAGGGCAGCCGGTTCTCCGGGTGTTGCTCGTCGGTCATGTAGTAGTCAGGATTTCTCACCAGGTGCAGGTAGCTGCTGGGGACGTATTCTTCAATCATCCACGGGCCGGCACCGATGACATTTTTCCAGTCGCTCATATCTCCGAACTGTTCGATGGCGTCTTTCGGATAGATACCGTCCACGCCGATTTCCACCAGCAGAGTGCCCTGCATCGCCGGCGGTACTTTAACCTCGACGGTATAGTTATCGATTGCCGTAATTGACGTTGGTTTGAGGAAAGGCGGATTCATCGAATGGAGGGTTTTATCGCTTTCGAACCACAGTCTGTTGAGCGAAAAAACCACGTCCTCGGCGGTAAGTTCCCGGCCGTTCGTCGGTGGTTTATTGTGGAAATGAATACCTTTTCGAATATGGTAGATAATCGTATCGTTACCGATAAGTTCCCATCTTTCAGCTATATAGCCGGTCAGGACATCCATGTTACCGCAGGCGCCGCTGACCCAGTCTGTTTCGCCGGTCCCGGACGGGCCTTTGTAAAAATCGCCGCCTATCAGGGAATCGTTCGTCTGATAGGTCGTACGAGCCATAAACTTAAAAGCCAATGCTTCGTCGAAGCTCGACGGATCACCTCCCAAAATCTGAAGCGTGCCTCCGTACTTTGGAGTTTCCGGAGAAAGAAGCCCTTCTTCTTCCTCTCCTGTTTCCGAACCTCCGCACGAAGAAACAATCATGAGGGTTACTACCATCATGATGCTTACCACCCATGCCACTTTTTTTCTCAGCATTGTGTTATTTTCTCCTTTACCATCTACCCGAAATAATTCAATCGTCAGGTTCATTGATGCTACCGGTTACCGGAATAGCCGTGATATCTCCCTATAAGTGTTCACCTCCTTTGTTTCCTGCTAACAATCACCGATATCCTGCTTATTGATTTGATTTCCTTCTGCGGGAATTTCGGGGTTCACCGGTTTACTGCCCTCGCCTGCATTACCGGCATTTCCTGTCCGTTTGAACTCAGTGTCAGCAGAGGGAAAAAAGCCGGAAAAAATACTTGATATTCGGTAAATATATATGATATCATACGTGAAATCATAATTATTATGATATAGGAATCACAATATAACATCAATAAGGAAATTGTCAAGCCTTCAAGCCGGTGGCAGAGAACGCGTCGGACCAGGAATGAAAGTTGTTAACAAGGTTTTCTGAAGCAAATGAATCCTGAAATCAGCTCAGGGTAAAGGGAGGGTTCCATGGGAAAGGGTACTACTGTTCGTGAAGAAGCTCGTGATATCAATGTCCTGGCAGAAGCGGATGTCGTTGTCGTCGGGGCCGGCCCGGCAGGTGTGACTGCCGCCATCACTGCCGCCCGCGAAGGCGCCGATACGATTCTGATGGAAAGGTACGGCCATCTCGGCGGCATGGCGACAGGCGGCCTGGTACTCATGTTCAACCCTGCTTTCGGCCAGGGACAGGAATGGATTGACAGACTCAACAAAGTTAACGGTCTCCATGACCTCTCGAAAACAAAAGAGCCGGAATGGAATCGTACTTTCATGGTAGACCCGGAACTGTTGAAATGTGCCCTGAACGACATGGCCCTCGAAGCCGGCGTAAAGCTTCTCCTGCACTCCTGGTCCTGCCGGGCTGTGGTTGAGAATAACACCGTCAAAGGTGTCATCTTCGAGAGTAAATCGGGGCGCAACGCGGTGATGGGGAAAGTCGTCATCGATGCTACCGGTGACGGCGACATTTTTGCTTCCGCCGGCGCCGATTTCGATGCCTCGCTGGATAAAGGGTACCGTACCTCCGAAATGGCCATGGTCTTCCGCATCGGCGGCATCAACTTCGACAAGTTTGCCGAGTTTCGCAAGGCGGAACCGGGCAGCTGGGTGAAAATGAGGGAGGAAGGGTTCAAACTCGCCGGATTCCATATTGCCCCGGTGCCTGCCCAGCGCCAGGATGTTTTCTGGGTCAACAACTTTATTCGTGGTAAAAACTGTCTAAATGTCGAGGACCTCACCTGGGTGGAAACGAACGTCCGGAAAACAATGGTACCTCTCCATTCTTATTACAAACAGGCTGTTCCCGGTTTTGAAAACAGCTATATCTATGATAGCGCCTCACAAATCGGCACGCGCGGCAGCCGCCGCCTCGTCGGCGAGCACATCCTGACACTGGATGAAATTAAAGCTAAAAAGAAGTACGACGACACGGTTTTGATATTCCCCCATGGGGTACCATTGAGCTGGCCCATCACCGACGGCCCGGCAGTGAATATCGCCATGCCGTACCGCTGCCTGGTACCGGCCAAACTGGAAGGGCTGCTTGCCGCCGGGAGGTGTTTCTCATCCGACCAGGAAGCGAATTCGATGTTCAACGTCATCTCGCACTGTATTCAAATGGGACAGGCGGCCGGAACCGCGGCTGCCCTCGCAGTGAAGAGTAATGTCCTGCCGCGTAAAGTAGATATCAAGTCATTACAGAAAAGGCTAGTCGCCCAGGGAGTTGAACTATCGTAAAACGATAGCTATAATTGCCATTAAAATCTGTCAACAAAGGATAGAGCAATAAAGGTGAGTGAAAGAAAAGTCCTGGGGCCAAAGGCTGACCGGACGTTGAACCGGCTCAGCTCGATGTACGAATTACGAGCCTATGTCGACTCCATGTATAAAGGAGGACGGGAAGCAACCGATAAAGGCAGACCGATTGCCTGGTGCATGCTGTCCATCCCTACGGCTATCCTCACCGCGATGGATATCGATGCGATATTCCCCGAAAATTACGGCACAATCTGCGCCTCGTCCGGAGCTGCCGAACCGTTCCTGGAGAGAGCCGAATCGGAAGGTTTCCCAAGTCACATGTGCGGGTATTGCCGCAACGGGCTCGGCTATGCCGCAAAAATGGCCGACCTGCATGGCAACATCCCCCCGGAAGCCCCCGGTGGAGGAATGTCAAAACCCTCGATACTGGTCGGTTCGGGAGCCGTCTGCGATGCCCGGTACAAGTTCTTCCAGGCGCTCGGACGCTACCTCGATGTTCCGGTATACATAATTGAAGCCCCTTCCGCCGGTCAGCGGGAATCCCTGGACGAAGAGGCAGACGAACAAACCATTCGTTTTCTTGTCAAAGAATACAAGCTGTTCGCTGCCTTTCTGGAGAATTTTTGCGGGAAAAAGATGGATTGGGATAAGATTGGCGAAATTCAGGGAACCCAGGAACTGGATAAAGTCTGGTGGAATACCAACCAGCTCCGCCGGGAGCGGCCCTGCCCGATGAATTCAAGGGATTTCTGGAGCTCGATGTCAGGCGCCCTCTACAAGGCTGGCGATGCCAACGAAATGACGGTTTTGTACCGGAAAATGTACGATGAAGTCAAAGACCGGGTGGACAGAAAGATAGCCGGCATCAACCGCGAAGAAAAATACCGGTTGACGTTCCAGGGATTACCTCCCTGGCACAGCCTTGGTTTTTTCGACCAGCTGGCTGACAGAGGCTGGAACTTCGTTCACGAAAGCAGCTATCACCCGATGAGACCAGTCGATATCGACGTCAGCCATATCAGCGACCCGATGGAACGCTACGTCAGGGCGAATCACCGAAGCCTGGCGTCAACCATAGACAGTGATTTCGAACCGGCGGAAGCCGCCGAGATAAAAGAGGAGATACGAAAACAGGGGTTCTCTCACAGGCTGGCAGCGAAAAACGTCAGGGAATTTCAATGTGACGGAGCCTTCCTCCACCCGATGCTGACCTGCCGCGCCTTTTCGGCTCCTCTCTTTCTCTACCGGAAACAGATAATGGATGTCTATAAAGTCCCGTCGCTGGTTCTGGAAGGGGATATCGTCGATTTGTCTCTCTTCGACCCGGTCGAAGGATTAAAAAAAGCCGAAGCTTTCGAGGAGATTATGGACTACTACAAAGACGTCCGGAAAAAAGAGGGGCTCGAATGGTAAATAAACCGGTCGCAGGGCTCGAAAAAGCGCAGGATATTTACCGCAACCGGACTCGCCGGATAAAAGAACTGAAGGCGGAAGGCCGGCAGGTGATTGGCTATCTTTGCATCTACCCGGTTACTGAGATGCTGACGGCGATGCACCTGGTTCCTTACCGGATTTTCGGAGATATGGACGAGCCGATTACCGGCGCGGACGATTACATGCCAACGATTGTCTGCCCTTTCCTTCGCAGCATTCTCGACCTGGGAATCAAAGGCAGATACGATTTTCTTGACGGCGTCGTCATGGCCCATATCTGCGATGTCGGCGCCAGGATAGCTCACGTCTGGGATGTTGCTGTTAAAACTCCCTATTCCCATTTCCTCGATGTCCCTCATACCAACCGGGAAAATTCACGGGAACGGCTGAAAGAACTGCTAGAGGGATTTCAAAAATCGCTCGAGTCCTTCACCGGAAGGAACATGTCCCGGGACAGTTTGAAAGAAGCCGTCCTGAAACATAATGAGCAGCGGCGACTGGTCCGTGAGTTATACGCCCTGAGAAAACCGGACCCGCCTCTCGTATCAGGAACGGAAATCCTTCAGGTGATGATAGCCCTGATGAGCCTCCCGGTCGAGGAAGGAAACTTACTGTTAAGGGATATCATCGCCGAAATCCAGGAACGCGAGAACCGGATACCGGAAAAATCGGCCCGGCTGCTTGTCTGGGGCCCCGTCCTGGACAATACGGCGTTTATCGAAATGATTGAAAGCCTCGACGCGCACGTAGTCATGGACGATACGTGCGTCGGAAGCCGGGCGTTCTTCGACGATGTCCCGGTTACGGATGACCCGCTCGACGGCCTGGCGTACCACTACCTCGAAGACCTCAAATGTCCCCGGACGTTTCGTGATTCAGTCGCCGGAAGCTCGGCGGGAAACTACCAGGCTGATATTGAAAACAGGTTCGGTTATCTGAAAAACTTCGCTGAAGACTGGAATGTGAACGGAGTTATTCTCCACGCTTTACGGTACTGCGACAGCCACGGGTATGAGATTCCTCAGATAAAGGATTACCTCGAGTACATAGAGTTACCGGCCATCTACATCGAGCACGATTACAGTAAATCCGCCCTCGGCCCGCTGATGACAAGGGTTCAGGCATTCACCGAAATCATCGGTTAGGCAGGGTCTCGTTCATTCGGCTGAAAAGGAGTTGCGGCTATTAACTATTACGCCGGAATAGATTCAGGTTCGACCATGACCAAGCTCGTGATTATCGATGAACAGGAAAAGCTGCATGCCAGCGTCATTCATCACACCGGCGCTGAGCACCGGCGCCTGGCTAATAAGGTCATGGAAAAAGCCCTGGTTCAGGCAGGCTTGTCAATCGACGACATCACCTGCCTGGTAGCCACCGGCTACGGAAGGGTAAACGTTCCCTTCGCCGACCGCCAGATTACCGAATTGACCTGCCATACGAGGGGTATTACGAGTCAGTTCCCTGCTGCTAAATTAGCTATCGATATCGGTGGACAGGATTCCAAGGGAATGAAAATCCGGGATGGAAAGCTGCTGGATTTCGCCATGAATGACCGGTGCGCCGCAGGAACTGGCCGGTTCCTGGAGGTTTTCACCGGCACACTTGGCATTAAAATTGAAGATTTGGGGCCTCTGTCGATGAAATCGAAAAACAAAGTCCCCATCAATAATACCTGTACGGTCTTTGCCCGCCAGGAAGTGATTACCTGTATCTCGAAAGGCGTCCCGATTGAAGATATCATTGCCGGGCTTCATGATGCCATTGCTGCCCGTGTTGCCAGAATGGTGAAGAAGCTTTCCGTGGAACCTGATGTGGTGTTTACCGGAGGGGTGGCGAAGAATATCGGGGTCGTCAAAGCTCTGGAAGAGAACCTCGGATGCAGGGTTTTCGTGCCCGATGAGCCATTGTTGACCGGCGCCCTGGGGGCAGCCCTCCTGGCGAAAGACGCAACGTTGAAATTACTGTCTCAGGGCAAGACTGTCCGAAAAATCCCGAGACGGCTGGAAGAAGCCAGTTTTTACACGAACTGAAGAGGCGAAAATGGCCCGGATTATTGGTATCGATATCGGTTCATCCACCAGTAAAGGTGTCATCACCCGGAACGGGACTGTTTCGGCATATCGAATACTTCAGTCCGGTATAAACTATCGAAAAGTCGCTGCGCAACTCAAGGAAGAACTGCTGGCAGAGACAAACCTGACGGAAGAGGATATCGATACCATGGTCACCACCGGCCATAGCGATGATATTGAGCCGGGCAGCCGGCATATCACCGGTATTCGCTGCTGTGCCAGGGGAATACATAATTTATTTCCTTCGGTGAGGACAATCATCGATGTCCAGTCACAGTACACCCAGGTAATCAGAATAAACGACGCCGGCCAGGTGACCGGTTTTCTCACCAGCGAGAAGTGCGCCGCCGGGAGCGGAAGCTTCCTGGAGATTGTTGCCAACGTTCTCCAGATAGAGCTGGACGATATCGGTCCCATGTCGCTTGATTCCGATAATCCCATCGCCTTCACCACCGGGTGCGCTGTTTTTGGTGAATCGGAAGCGGTCTCACGGGTAGCTGAAGGTTTTCGGAGGGAAGATATCCTGAACGGAATCCATAAAGCTTTGGCCGATAAAATTACCTCTCTGGTTGAGAGAATCGGCCTCGAAGAGGAGTGCGCTGTCAGCGGTGGCGGGGCGTTGAATATCGGGCTTATAAAGAAACTGGAGGACAGTCTGGGGGTGACCTTGCTGGTACCTCCCCGGCCCCTGATTGTCAATGCGTTCGGCGCAGCTATCATCGCCGTTGAAGAATCAGCCAAAGGAGTATGAAATTTATGTCAGGCGTCCTTGAAGGTCTTAAAGTAGTATCGATGGGACAGATTGTCGCGATACCCGCCGCCAGTTCGACCATGGCTGACTGGGGTGCTGACGTGATAAAACTCGAACCGCTGACCGGCGAGATGCACCGTGGGCTGAAAAGAGCCCAGGGAGTTGCAACGGGTGAAATTAACTGGGTAATGCAGGTCCTCAATCGGAACAAGAGGTCACTGGCAGTGGACCTTTCCCACGAAGCGGGGCAGGAAATTATTCACAATCTTATTCGAAATGCGGATGTGTTCATGTGCAACTACAAGCGCAGCTCGGTAAAAAAGATGCACATCGATTATGATACCCTGCACCGGATTAATCCGAAACTTATCTATGCCTTCATCAGCGGCTATGGCGCTAAAGGCCCTGACAGTGAGGAGCGGGGATACGATTTTACCGCCGGCTGGGCACGTTCGGGGATGATGCACCTTATCGGAGAACCGGGCACGCCTCCCGCTCCCCAGCGAGTCGGTATCATCGACAGCATGGCGGGTTCGCACCTCGTCAGCGCTGTCTGTGCTGCCCTGCTGCAACGGCAAAAAACCGGGCAGGGACAAAACATCGAAGTGTCGCTCTACCATACGGCTGTCTGGAGCCTGGCTGTGGATATTCAAGGCGCTCTTGGCGGGACTGTACCGGTCAAACATGACCGTAAAAAAGCCCAGAACCCGGTGTGGAACAGCTACCAGACCGCTGACGGCCGGTGGTTCTGGCTGGCCATGCTTCAATCGGAAGGCGCCTGGCCGGGTTTCTGCCGGGCTATAGACAGGCCGGAACTGGCGCGTGATTCGAGATTCTGCGACCTTGATGCCCGTAAAGAACATTGCGAAGAGTTGATAGCAATCATTGAAAAATGCCTGTCGGAAAGAACGATGGCCGAATGGGAAAAACGGTTCAAAGAAAATAACTGCATCTATGGAAAAGTTCAAACTCCGATGGAGGTTATCAACGACCCGCAAGCCCTGGCCAATGATTTCTTTGTCGAGGTTGAACACCCGAGCGCCGGAAAAATCAGGTTAATCACAACCCCGGTAGAGTTTAGCGATACCCCTGCGACATTGCGAACCACCTGCCCTGAACTGGGCCAGCATAACGAAGAAATTCTGCTGGAACTGGGGTACAGCTGGGAAGATATTGCCAAATTGAAAGAAGAAGGAGTCATTCTGTAAAAAAACATCCCTCGTTTTCATACAGATTTTTTCCTGCTCTTTACAAACCGAATTTCTGATATACTGGCCCTGCCAGGGGAAACCAGGGTGCTGAATGATCCCATCCATATCAGCTTAAATGTCCAGTCAACCCCTCCCGTGTCCGGAGCCCTGGGGGTAATCGGGCTGGTGGCAGGGTCAGTATAATATTTTCAAGTCTTCTTTGTCCAGATAAAAAACAAAAAACTCCCTGAGGCATTCCTGTGTTAATTTCACAAAAATCCTCAAGGAGTCCTTGTTATTCAATTACCGCTGATACGCCCGGGCGCCTTCTCCGGAGAATACCTCCGCCGGTTAGAGAGGCAATTACACCCTGGCTTCAGCTAAATCCACGCCCGGAAGCGGTACATTCTGCTTCAGCAGTGCCTTCTGCAAGGTACGGTAATCCACCTTCCTGGGTTGTATTCCTTCCTTTACCGAGAGCGCTGCGGCGGTACCGGCCGCCTGACCTATTGCGATGCAGTGGGGAATCAGGTTTGCCATGTTGTTAGCCGCCCCGTCGGACGAGAAACTCCGCCCGGCAACAAGCAGCCCCTCCGTCTTTTCCGGCACTACGCACCGGTAGGGTATAAAAGTATATTTACCGCCGGTTTCCTCGTTCGGCGGACCCATTTTCGGGAATACAGCGATAGTATCTTCGTACTTCGTGGCGTTTCTCAAATCGTCGTGAGTGATTCTGACCTCTCCCATAACGCGCCTTCCCCCGCGCGTGCCGGTCTGCGAGGCAGTATCGAGGATAAAGCTGTTTTCGAAGCCCGGGATGTTCTTCTTCAGGAAGTCATGTCCCTTTCGCATCATCCTCCGCATGCTCACTTCCAGCTCGGTCAGGTGCTCGACGTTCAGGTTATCGAGATTCGGAATCCAGTTATTAACCCACATCACATCGTTGCGGGGTGAAGGAAGCGGGACAAGCCTCGTCCCGACCAAATCAGTCATCGCCTTCGAAAGTTCCTGGGATTTCTCGGGGTTTGTTTCCCGGAAATCACAATACTTCTGGTAGTCGCAGTTCCCGATTCTGAATACGAGCGCCAGCATCGAGCTTCTCGATGTCGGGTCGAAACCGCCTTCCCAGGCCGCCCCGGCCGAGGGCAGCAGGTCACCGTCCCCCGTGCCGTCGATAATTACTTTGCCCGTCACGGCCTGCCGGCCGGACTTGCTTTCGAAAACCACTCCTTTGACCGTGTTGCCTTCGACTATCGACCTGACACCCCAGGAATGAAGAAGCAGTTTGACACCGGCTTCCTCGACCATATCGTTCAGGACGCATTTCAGGAGTTCCGGGTCGACCCAGGCAGTATATTCAATCCTTCCCCGGTTGACGTTTCCCATGAATCGCCGCCAGTAGGAAATCAGCTTTTCATCGGCTGAGCCTATCTGGCTGCGCCGCGGGACAAGGACCCCTCCGATGGAGTCGAGCCGGTCAATCCATTCCTGTGTCAAGCCGGCAATCTGCTGTTCGCTGCCGCCGTCGCTCATGTGAGGTATCTGGATAACGATGCCGCCGGTTGCCATTCCGCCGAGATGGCCGTACCTCTCGACCAGAACTGTCTTTACGCCGTTCCTCGCGGCAGCGATGGCCGCCGAATGGCCTCCCGGCCCCCCGCCTACCACCACCACCTCAGCTTCCGTGAGTATCTTTACATCCTGAGCCTGTTCGGTGACATATCCGTCTTTCATTCTCTCACCTGCCAACCATATTTACCCGTTTTTTACCTGACCCTGCCGGGTATGAAATGCAGTACCGTATTTACTGCACATGTATATTAGATAACACCGCCATAAGTATAGGTTCTGTCAGGAACGTTATTCAAGTTGTCTTCGTCGATTTCCGCGACGCACCGGGCCATCGAGCCATCGCCCAGGTACCAGCGGAGCGGGAAGCAGTAAAACCTGAACCGTTTGCCGGTAACCTTGTCAAGGTTGCCGCCGAGGTTTTCAACACCGACAATACCATGCCCAAGCATCATCTTGTGGCAGGGCTCCCAGGTGCCCCAGCAGCCGATTGCTTCCAAATCGCCGAATTTCTTGTCATAGGCTTCTTTACCATGTACCTTGATATAGGTAAACTTATCAAACTCGGCATAAGCCTCTTCGCCGAACTGCTGCGTGTATTCTTCGGTGATAGGATAGCCGGAAGCGCCAATCAGGTTCATGCGGGTCATGCCGTTATTACCCATGGCAGTATGGAGCGGGTGGTCCAGCGCCTGCATATCCATCGCCACGCATTTTACCTTTTTCTCGACAAACCATCTGCCGGCGTCGATACCGGTACCGCAGGAATAGTGATAGTACTCTTTCGAATCGTCGAATTTCCGGTGCATGCCGGTATTGAGGCAGAGGACCATGCCTTCCAGTTCGCTCGGCTTGATACCGACTTTTTCACAGGCGGCTTCGAGGTGTTTCGGCATGATAAGCCCCCAGCGTTCAATCTCGATTGGCAGGCAGACTGCTTCGCCGGTATAGGCGTCGACCGGCATTTCGTGGGTATACCGCGCTCTCTTGCCGTCGAATTCGATTTCCATAACATGCCGGGGAGCGTCGCAGTGAGTCCCGGTATGCATGGTGCAGGTAATCTTCTGCGTCAGAACACCGCCTTTGGCCATCGTATGCGCATTATCGATTATCGGCTTGTCGAAATACGGCCAGCGTGGAATTTCTGCTCCGAAAGGATGCGTAAGGTCAACAAATACTTTTTTCCCCATTACTGATTTCCTCCTGTTTCTATTACTATGTTTTTAATGAAAAGTCCGCTTGTTTGCCTGCGGGTAATTATTTCCTAACTGGTGACGACGACGACCATGGTCACCGGCTTGTTGGTCTTGTTGATAATTTCTCTTCCCTCATTCGGGGCAAGATACAGCGAGTCCATCGGGCCCAGCGTCACTTCTTCGGTTTTACTTTTGACCGTCAGTTCGCCTTCGAGGACAAGGTACACTTTCTCCGTGGGTGAATCCTCATACGCCCAACCGGCCCCTCCACCGGGAAGAAAATACGATAATCCCATCCAGAATTTCTGAATCCCGGTCTCCTCTTTTCCCTGAAGCCGCATTGCGGTCATGTTAAAATGTCCGGCAGCCGCGTACGGCTTGACATCCGAGAGCTTCACTTTCTTCATCGATAACTCCTTTACTTCTCCACTATTTGTTGTTCAAGTTTCGACGATTCTGCTTCTACCAGGTGGTGACCCCGCCATCGATATAGAGAACCTGTCCGGTGATAAAGTTCGAGGCGCCCGAGGCGAAGAATACGCACGGCCCCACCAGGTCGTCGGTGACAGCCCATCGCCCCATCGGGATACGGGCTTTCATGGTTTTTGCGTATTCGACGTCGGCCAGCAGTTCCTTCGTCAGTTCCGTCTCAACAACCGTCGGCGCTATGGCGTTAACCAGTACATTGTGTTTCGCCCATTCGCACGCCAGGGTGCGCGTCAGCGTATCAACCGCCCCCTTGCTGGGACAGTATGCCGCATACCCTACCGGCAGGCCGTAGCGGCCTCTCACCGAAGAAATATTGATGATTTTGCCCTCTTTCTGCTGAATCATCAATCTGCCGATTGCCTGGCAGCACAGGAATGTTCCCCGGACATTGACGTCCATTACCTGCTGCCATTCATCGATAGGAAACGTATCTGCCGGTTTTCGTATCGCCACGCCCGCTCCGTTCACCAGGATATCGATGCGGGGAAACGCTTTCTTCACCGTATCCACCATCTCCGCAACCGATTTTTCGTCGGTCACGTCCGTGGAAATCGCCAGGGCTTTCCTTCCAGTGGCTTTTATTTCCGCTTCTACTTCCTTGAGTTTACCGATGCCCCGGCTGGTAATGACAACATCAGCACCGGCCTCCGCCAGGCCGAGAGCCAGCGCCTTGCCGATTCCTCCCGCTCCTCCGGTGACAACAGCGGTTTTACCACGCAAATCAAATAAGCTCAACATTCTTCACACCTCTTCAATTTTTTCACGTCCGCAATCTGGTTATAGACGCCGTATTTTCTGAAAGATTCTCAAGCAGCCTTTTCCTGTCATCTTCAAGCCACCCCTTGTTTAGTCAGAGGGGGCAGTTTACTCCATTTCTGTGTCTAAATATCCTTTTATCGCTGCCATCCTGCGGCGCTTCCGCATTGGAAGCGCCGCAGGATGCAATGGTTACATAAGCCTGTATCAGTACGCTACCCTGTTAAGCAATAGCGTCGTTAATAACCAAGCGACCTCTTGAGGTTCTGGTCTATCCATGAGAAGCGTACCCAGTAAGGCTGGTAACCGACTTGAACCTCACCGTAATAGTTCTTCAGCCAGGGTTGCCAGAAGTTGAACAGATAGGGGCCGGGTACCGTGATATAATAGGCCTGCTCCAGCACGTACGGCATCAACTCCCGGTGTATTTGGTCGACTTTTGCCTGGTCAATGAGGTTGTACTTGAGAATCTCTTCGTAGGCAGCATCGACTGTAGCATCTTTTACCCAGCTTCGATTGAACGTATTATCGATTCTGAAGGGGAGTAACTGGGCGTAGGGTCCCGGCTGAACGTAGAAACCGTAAAGCATTTCCGGGTATTTCCGGGACGCCGTGTAGTTGTAGTAAGGACCAAAATCGACGATATCGAGCTTCAATTCCACGTCAATATCTTCCCACATATCTACGATTATGGAGAGAAAATCGACGGCATCTGATGTACAGGTTACCATAGTCTTGAAGCCATTCGGATAGCCGGCGTCCGAAATCATTTGTTTTGCTTTTACCGGGTTATAGGTATAGATATCCTTCACCGCTTGAGGCATTTCCTCCAGCGGCATATAGGCGTTGGCATACCCCTTGGAATATGCCAGCGGCCAGGCAAGTATCTCTGCCTCGCCATTGTACCAGTCTCTGACGATTGCTTCGTAATCAATCGCCATCATCAGCGCCTGGCGTACCTCTTTTTGCGTGTGTGGCAGTTCGGGGATATCAAGTCTCATCGAAATGTAATTTGGCCCCTGCAGGTATTTGGTATACTTGACATGAGGCGCGGTCTGTATCATTGTTTTTGCGGCGTCGTTGCTCTGGGCACCTAGTTGATCTATTCTGCCTGTACGGAAACCTGCCTGACTACTTGAGGCATCAGGAATGATTAGCATTTGAACACGGTCAAAGTAAGGCAACTGGTTGCCTTTGCCCGAACCGACTGGGTCCGTCATCCAGTAGTTCGGGTTCCTTTCGAAAGTGGCGGAACTGCCGACAACACTATCTGTCATGATGAACGGGCCATTACCCACCTGTTGGTACCACTCGCTTATAGTACCATACTTTTCGATGAGTTCCTTCGGCCATATCTCGCGGTCGGGAAGCATCAACCATAGCGGGTCCAGGTTGAATTGACCGGTGTCTATCTGCACGGTCCACGGACCTGTTTGCGTTACCGTTGTATTTTTCGGCATGGTAGGATCAGTAAAAGCTAAATAAGACATCGGTTCATGAATATGCCTGTCCAGAGAAAACGCAACGTCTTCGGCTGTCATTTCGCGTCCGCCCACCAGTTTGCTGGCTTCGGTATCGGTGAGTGCGTAGTGTACCCCCTGGCGAACATTAAAAATGATTGTCCCCGGAGGGATGATTTCGAAGCTCTCCGCCAGGGCGCCGATAGTGAAATCAATGCGCTTCTGACTCGGACTGGCCCAATCGATTTCCCCGGTGCCGGCTGAACCTCTGCTCCAATCAGGGGCACCCATTGTGTCATTGACCAGGTACACGTTATTGAGAAAGCCTCTTGAGAAATTGGCATGATCGTAACCTTGGATATCCTGAGTGGTTGTGATGGTTACCGTTCCACCGTACTGCGGAACATCCGACACCTTGGCTTCCTCTTTCTTTTCTTCTGTTACCTCAGTCGGTGACGTTTTATCGGTTATGACAACCTTTCCTTCCTCTTCCTCCTCTTTCGCTACCTCTTCCTTTTCACACGATGCTGCCACCAGCGACGATAGAACCATGATGCAGCTTACCAGAATATAGATAATCTTTTTTTTCATATTCCCCTTCCTGTTTTTCAAGGTTTTACGGGTGTTTCTCTATCGGTATGGGCTCGTTTAAAAGTATCGTTTCTCCTTCGTCTTGCTTCAGAATTACCCGCCAGAGCCGGGTTTCGCCGTCTTTCTCGGGTTTAGTCTCCACGGAAGTAAAAGACGTTTCTTTTCAGTTTTGCTCGAGTGGTATTGAAGGGTATCACGGTACAGGTGGTCATGTTCATCTCTTTGCGGTACGTGCTATAGTCAACCCCCCTTTCAGCTGTAAGATTACCGTAGCGCTGATTAGATATAGATAATTTTCGAGCCTTCCTTTTTAATCTTCAGAGAAGCCTGCCGGTTTATCGTCGGATCAGGTACAGCCTGCCAAATTCCCCAGAGAGCCGGCAGAAACGCCGTGAAGGTACTTACTTCAGCTATGTTATGGGAATGCCAGCCGCCTCCGGTCGGCGACTTTCCGCTCGGATGTTGCCCTGCTGCCTGGGGCGGAGGTTGGGGCATACGTACTCCCGGAGGGGGTCCCGGCGGTCGTCCCCCGGGGAAGCCGTGCATACAGGACCTCATTTTGCATCCCCCGGGAATTGCTTCCCACTGATGAGAGAGATTGACAAACCCAATGCCGCCAGGCTCGGTTGCCGGCCTGCCGGCAGCGAGCAGATGGCTGTAGGTCCAGAAATCTTTTTGTTCCTGAGTTCCGATGTTCGGGTCCACCCATTCGATACGAAGGTCTCTGACCGGTCCGAAATCGATGCTCTCTTTAGCAATCTGAACGGCTCCGATATGCCCGCCGAGAGGAGGCTTGACTTCCCAGATGAAGCCCTTGTGTTCGTCAGGGCACCACAATTCGTACCCCTTCTCCATGTTGACCCACCACCAGTCAATCATCTCTTCCGTGACTCCGGGGATGACGTGGTCGACAACTATCCATCCTTCGGGAAACTTGTCACTCGCCATAATCTCACCCTCCTTTGAATAAGGTTATAATGGAAAATCTATAAGAAATCATATATGCTTATTTTTTACGGAATCTTATATGATTTCCTATATGATTGCATATATTACATGTTACATCCCGCAATGTCAAGAGACCGGATTGCATAAAAAGCGGTATCGAGCCGTGCCGGTGTGTATCGTTCTCCCAGCCGTACCACTTTCTGTGCCTGCCACAGTTTCGACCCCGGTGAGAGCTGTCAAACATCCGTTCTCCGAAGATCATCCCCTACCATCCCCAGATGTCCGAAATCCATTTCCGCTACTTCTCCCGGCTCTGTATCCGGCATACGTCCTGCGGAAGATGCCCGGTCAGATGTGTAAAAGGGCAGGTCTCGGTAATGAACCCCGGAAGGTATTCGATGAGATTGCTCAGATAAAAGCCGTGGATATCGCTCTGCCGACCAGATACACGACCATCATTCGGAAGCGCTGCATCGCTCAGCCCACAAAACCTCAGGCAGTGCTCCTGCAAATGCTGGGGTTACACCTTCCCAAGAGGATGAAAATCTGTAAAAATGTAGTGTAAACATTACGCTCGAAGGAACTGCCTCTTAGCCTCAAGACTGCGGAAGTTGGGTTAGCTTCAAATTCCGTTAATGATAACCGGAGTAACAGGTAATCGAGGTAGGTGCTATCATGCCATTCATTCTGAAAAGGGGATACGAAAAGTCACAGGGATCCGGTACCTGCCGGATCCCTGTATTTTAGCGACAAAAAATCACATTAACGCCAGGCATCAATGCTGTAAAAGGGATCGATGCCAAGATGAAGATGAGAACTTAACTGGTGGCTCAGTTCTTCGTCGCCTCCGCCAACAATGATACAGAAGGCGTAAGGGCTTTCGGCTGCCGGAACCAGATAATCATCCGAAAGCTCTTTCCAGGGCTTTCCTGAAATCGGCTCTTTACCGAGCCAGCCGTTCGTACCGAGGTCTACCCATGAAAAGTGCCGGTATTTCCCTAACGGCATGAAACTCTTCTTATACAGCCATTCATAGACTTCATCCTTGGATTTAAAACCATATTCATAGAGGTGCTGCGCCATTTCAGGCACCATGATGATGGTTTTAGCGCCCTCTCTGCCCGCCCAGAATTCATCTATCAGATACTCCAGCCAGTTATGAGGACCGGGAATTCCTTTGACTCCCAGTTTTCGGGCAATACCCCCGTGACCGCTTTTCTGGAATGCCCGGTAACCGCCGGGTGAAAACTGGACACCACGGATACCATCGTTGACATGCGGAATCACCAGCATAACACTTTCATCTTTAGAGTACCCGGCTTCTTCATTCAACCCTTCCCACCCTGGCGGCAGACCTTCCGCGTTTTCTGCGCAGCACCGACTTCCCTCGAACGGGCTGCCGATACTCGTCATCCGGTTCACCCCAGGAATAGCTCCGCCAATATTACGGGCGATTATTTCATAAGCGCGTCCAATGGTACAATTAGCATCGTTGCCGGGACCCAGCATGCCGCAACCGCTGTTCATACCAACTTCTTTAGCATACGGCCCACTGACACAGAGCCAGTGACCGAAGGTGTGGGTGCTGCCGATAAATGAACCTGACTCAGCGATAGCAAGGACCGCCGGCAGATATTCCGGCTTGCATCCTGCCATAACAGCACAAGCAGCCACTTTCTCAACCGTTGCTGTCCATCCCATTGGCTGAAATTGAACCGGGTCACCTTTCTTAAAACCTCTACCGTTCTTTTGATGAACGATAAGCTCATCAGGTTTATGGCTGGTACCTTTCAGCATCTCAGCGACTCGTTCTTCCGTCGGTATTCTCACCGGCAAGCCATCGGTATATTTCGATATCCATGCTTTTACCGGATGACCAACCCATTCTCTCTGGTGAAAAAACTCCTCAGCATCATCGTGTGAACCCTCAAAGATTATTCTTTCTGAAGGTGATGGGGTCCAGCGGCCTCTTTCTTTTTCTTTTTCAGTGAGCGGTTTTACCAGCATATCAAGCATCGGTTCGATAAAGGCGTCACAATCCAGTTCGCCGTGAACCGTGCGTGAAGCCGCAAGAAAACGCACTTCGGGTACGCCATACCGTAAAGCTGTCTGTTTCACCATTTGATGCTGGTCTTCGAGATCGACTATTACCGTTGGTATCCCTGCCTTTTCGAGTTTTGTAATGTAGGGCAACTGCCCCCATACGGCGCCGCTTCACCAGCATACCGCCAGTATCACGGCATCGGTCGTCTTCATCTCTTCCTCGGAAAGGTAGACCGGAGTAGGCGTGTATGACTTTTTCTGAGTCCAGTTCACATTCGGATAATTGGCTCTGAGTTTTTTCTCCAGAGGCAGGGTGATATCCGGTTCTCCGGTGATACTGATGTGTATCGTTTTTCCGTCCAGAGTGTCCAGCCTTGTGGCTAACGGGAAAGTATCGACCGGTTCCGAAATACCTGTCGGATTAATGCAGGTGATTTTTTCTGACATAATGTACTGACTCCTTAGATTTCATATTTACTCAATCACTGATGTTACCGGATTATCCCAGACAGACTTGTAAAAGCTCACTCTACAGTATAGCGCGTTCACGAATATCTCCGTTATTTTAAGCTCAGTATCCAGTCTTCTGCATTATCACATTATCACGAGCCGCCTCAGGTGTTCTGACCCGGATAATGTACCTGAAGTCATCAGCGATTACGGTGTGTTGTGTCTTTTCAAATTACGATTGTACGTTTTCTACCTCAACTTTCGGGACATCTTCATTTGCTTTCCCCTTTTTCAGGATTTTTTCCAGCTTCTTGGGGTTAAGTCGATAACTTCCCAGCCCGCCCCGCAGCCTGGGGTCAATGATATCCCGTAAACCATCACCGAACATGTTCATGCCCCAGACAACGACTGCCAATGCCAAGCCGGGCCAGATAGCCAACCAGGGTGCGCTGAACATATAACGCCGGGCGTTACCGCTCAGCATGCCACCCCAGCTCGGATACGGCGGTGGAATACCAAAACCGAGGAAGCTTAACGAAGATTCCGCCAATATAGCGCCGCCCATACCCATTGTGAAGCCGACGATTATCAAAGGCAGGATATTGGGCACAATATGCTTTAACATGATGTGAAATCTCGATGCTCCTATCGCCGTGGCTGCCTCCACATAGATATTTTCCCGGATATTGATTACATAGCTGCGCGTCGCCCGGTTGGAGCCGCCCAGTCCACCCAGAATCCCCAGCAGTAAAATAAGTTGCATCAGTCCCGGACCGATAATAGCAACCACTGTCAGCATGATGACAAGTGTGGGAAAGCACATCATGGTATCGACAAAGCGCATCACGATTAAATCCCATTTTCCACCGACATAGCCGGCAACGCCTCCGATGAATATTTGCATGATTGACGAGATGGCGGGAACACTCAAACCGACAATCATCGAGATACGGGCGCCATATATGATACGACTGAGAAGGCACCGTCCGAGGTTATCTGTTCCCAGCAGGAACTTCGCTGAGGGAGGTTCGAGAATATGGTCCAAATCCTGGTACATGTAATGGTAGGGTGCCAGCCAGTCAGCAAAAATACCGGCGAATAAGAGGCAGATAACAAAAAAAAGTCCCACAGTCCCCAGAGGCTTCTCTTTAACCAGCCTGATAAATAAATCGATGAGGAAAGGGCGATGCTTCTTCTGTTTTCCAACCGCATCGTTAGCTTGCGGACTTCTTTGCATTGCTTTCTCCTTTATTATTGATACTTCACCCTGGGGTCGAGCCACGCGTAGGTGATATCAACTGCCAGGTTGCACAACAGGACGGCTATTGCCATTATCAAATTCATTCCGCTGATAATTGTATAGTCCCGCTGATTAACAGCTTCGAACAACCATCGTCCTATCCCGGGAAGATTGAATATCTGCTCGGTTATAACAGACCCGCCAATCAAACCCGGTAACCCCATGCCGACAATGGTAACCATTGGTATCAAGGTATTTCTGATGGCATGACGTGAAATAACCGTTCGTTCGGAAAGACCTTTCGACCAGGCGGTACGTATGTAGTCCTGCCGAAGTACTTCCAGCATCATTGTGCGTATAAACCTCATTAAACCACCGGAGAAGGCTGCTCCCATGAGAAACGCCGGGGGCAGAAACTGGATAAGATTCCCTGCAGGGTCTTCAGTGAAGGGAATGTACTCCAGTTCAATCATCCAATCCCACCATATCGCCGGAAAGACGATTACCATAGTCATAAGCCAGAAATTGGGTAAGGATAACATCAATACGGCGAATGTCCGGCCGGTGTAGTCTGCCGGTGAGTCCTGACGGACAGCCGAAAATATACCAAGCGGTAACGCTATCATCAGACCGATAATCATGGTAAGAATGCCTAGTTCGAGTGAAACGGGTACTTTTTCGAGAAATTCTTCAGTGACAGATTGCCCGCTCCTCATTGATATACCCAGGTCACCACGGAATACTCCGGTGACCCAGTTCCAGTACTGTTCAAGGAGCGGGGTATCAAGACCGAGTCGGTCGCGAATCATTTCACGAGCTTCCTCATAGGTCATTAATCCTTCAGTATTAATCTCGGCGACCATCATATCGATAACATCTCCCGGTATTAAACGAATGATGAGAAAAACAATGACGGTCAGAAGTACGAGTGTAGGAATGATAAGCAGGATACGACGAATGAGATATGCTCGCATTACCTTTTCCTTTCCACTTTACCTATTTTCACCATATTCGAGATCTCATACGGCATCAGGCGTAACTGTGCCATATTTCCACCCCACTCCGGTGAAATCGGAGTGGGGTGGAATTTCACTTCGCTTATTTGTATATTGTTTACTTGTTGAACTTGGTAGTGGATATCTTCTAGTATCCCATTGACTCCTTTAATTCCTGGTCTATCCAAGCCCAGGCAACCCAGTTGTCTGTGTTAATGTAACCGACGCTTATCGGCCCGTAATAGTTCTTGAGCCATGGCCACCACAGGCTGTAAGTCGTTCCGCCCGGCATCGGTATCACATAGGCCTGGGCAAGAACGTGCTTCATCAGTTCCCGGTGGATTGCATCAGCGGCTTTGTCGTCTACAACAGACAGGGCCAGCATTTTATCTTTGGCTTCTACCACCTTAGGGTCATGAATAAATGAAGGGTTGGTCGACGACTCACTTTCCATGCAGGCAGCGGAATGGAGCTGACTAATTGGCGCCCCTGTTCCCCACATCATCTGGTCATAATTGCGGGCTTGAAGAATGGTATACCAGGCGCCCTGCTCTCTGGCATCGATAGTTACATCGATTCCGATCTGTGCCCAGTAGCTCTGCATGGTTTGGAACCAGTCCAAAATATCTGTCCTGTTCATAACGATGACACTGGTTTTGAACCCGTTGGGGTACCCGGCATCGGCAAGGAGCTGTTTCGCTGCGTCTGGATCGTAAGTGAAAACATCCTTCACTTCTTGAGGGCAGTCCGGATCGATAACGTCCAGGTAGGCATCTTTAAAATCCAGATTATACCCAATCGGCCATGCCAGCCAACGGGCGCCTTCCCCGTAGAGAGCCGTAGCAATTTTCTGGAAATCAAGAGCCTTAAATAATGCTTTCCGGACTCTTATATCGTTAAACGGTGCTTTATCGGTGCGCATCGCGACATTGCCGGCTCCCCCGTATGCCGCGTTCTGATAATGGACGATATTCGGTAAAGCTTGAATAAAGTTTTTCCCATCATTGTAGTTCGCCGCGTAGAGGTCGATTTTTCCGGTCCTGAAGGCGGATTGCTGGGTATTGGTATCAGCGATATAGAGTACCCTGACCTGATCGACATACGGCAATTGATTGCCTTTTCCTGGTCCTATCGGGTCGGTCATATAGTAGGTTGGATTCTTTTTAAATGTTATCGATTGGCTTCTTACTAAATCTTCGAGCATAAACGGTCCGGAACCTACCGAGTTTTTCCAGTTTGACATGTCACCGTACTTTTCTACGACTTCCCTCGGAACGATGCGAATAAAATCGATTATCCGGAGAATCCATACAGAAGTGGGAGGGTCGCATTGAATCTCAAACGTATATTTATCGGGAGCATTCATTACCGCAGTCTTAAAAACCGGGACTGAATTTCGGAGGTAGGAAGTTGGCTGAGTGAAAACCTGGTTTAAGCTGAATACCACATCGTCTGCCGTTACCTCACGGCCGCCGACAAGCCGGCTGGCTTCACTACTCGGGTCGAGCGCCCAATGAACTCCTGGCCTGATATTGAAAATGAGTTTACCGGCGTCCCACTCATCAAAATTCCAGCTCTCGGCAAGATCACCGGTCTTATTCAATAACGCTCTGCCCCAGGCTCTGGTATCGTTAGTCCCAGCCGGACCTTTAGTCCAGTCGCCTATCCAGAGTTCCTGGTTGGTAAAGCGCATCGAATGGTTGAACGTTATCGGACTGCCGATAATTTCATCAAAATCCTGCCAGTCTGTGTTTGTGGAATAAATAATCGTACCCCCATATTTCGGTACACTCGCATCGACGGTTGTATCAACCGGTTTAGTCGTTCCCGTGTTAGTGGTTGTAGTATCGGTTATTTTTACCTCACTGTCTCCGTCATCATTCGTTGCGGTCTGATCGGTTGTTTTATCTGTACATGATGCAAGTACCAGAGAAAGAACCATAAGACCACTAACGATAATCCAGATTAATTTCTTCATCCCCTTTTTCCCTCCTTCGAAAGGTTACAATTACAATTGAATACATTTAGATATGTATTCACATAGAATTTACCTCCTTAATGTTTATTTAAAGTATCCTTTGACGGGTGCTATACACTTATCAAGTAAAATCAATCCTGCTGCAAAGCCCGATTACCCCCAGGGCTCCGGACACGGGAGGGGTTGACTGGAATTTAAGCTGCTGTGAAGGCTCATCACTCAGCACCCTGGTTTCCCCCAGCAGGATTGATTTTATTCCTGATAATAGAATTTTTTAGTTATCTTTCTTATCGCAGACGAGAATAACTAAGAAAAAAGTAGAAAAAACAAAAAAAAGGCACATGGAATCATCTTTGAAGATGATTCCATGTGCCTTTTTTCATCATATGCAACTCCTAGTAACCGGAGGTTTAAGATGGAAAAAGTATACTTATTCTTTAGTTTAAATAATTATGTGAAAGTATATTGAATCGTTATTACAATGTCAATATACTTGCACATATTGTTTGATAAATAACACAAAATGTGCTAATTTATGCAAAGAGGCAAGGAAATGGATTTACTTGACATTCAAGTTATAGAACTCCTGATGAAGGATGCAAATGTTACAAGCGAATTTATCTCTAAGCAACTTAACGTCAATTCTTCGAGTATTAGACGCAGGATAAAAAACCTGATTGATCAAAAGATAATCAGCATAAAAGCAATCCCGAATCTTGAAAGACTTGGACTGCCTATAATTGCATTTGTTTCTCTGGAGGTATCTCATACAAAAATTAAAACAGTTCTCAATAAACTCAGCGACCATCCCCGCACTGCCTGGGTAGGCGCAACCAGTGGACTCTTTAACATCAGGACTGTCTGGTGGCTTAACTCAACCGAGGAACTTTTCGGAATCTTAGAAAATGAAATAGGTAAGATAGATGGAGTTTTGAGAATTGAAACATCAATTTCTCTGCAAACAGGGAAACAGGGGCCAAAGAATTTTAAAGATCTTTTAAACCCAATCGGGAATTCTTAGGGAAACTCTGAATAAGTGCTCCTGATATGAGATAATAAAGCTATCGAATATCGTACGGAGCAGAAGATGAAATCACTATCCTTTGCCAGCCTGGCCTTCGAACAGAAGAAAAAGAAAACCCGGTGGGAACAGTGTCTCGAAGAGATGGATAAGGTCATACCCTGGGAAAGTATGGTGAAAACCATCAAACCGCATTATCCGAAGGCAGGTAACGACAGAAAACCGATGCCGCTTGAGACGATGCTTCGGATATACTTCCTCCAGAAGTGGTAGGGACTTACGGAGCCGGCGATGGAGGACTCACTCTACGATATCGAATCGATGCGGCGGTTTGCCGGGATAGACTTGCAGGGAGAAGCTGTTTGCTCAGAAACGCAGGTACCTTATTGACAAAGGGTTAATGGTGAAAGAAGGAACGATAGTCGATGCGACGATACTGAATGCTCCGTCATCGACGAAAAACAGTGAACAGAAGCAGACGGAGAAAGGGAACCAGTGGTACTTCTTATGGTTATGAAAATACAAAACACAGCATTGTTTCAGGGAGAGGTTGACTCTCCTCTGCCATAAGAAAAGAGATGTATCCCTGTATTTCTACATAAAGAAACGAAACGTCATCTTGATAGATATTCTCTCAGGCTCGGTTACATTCGGTTCTCGGTACTTGTCTGCCAATCAGCTCCTGGCCGTTTCTATCTCCTGTTCAATACCCGGCTCGACAGTTTGAATACCAGGTATACTAAAGTCACCACGCATAGTTAAGGCCCCCTCCTGCCAGCCGCCGGAACTGGTACCGGAAAGAACCGAACGCTGGCCGTCAGGGAAATCCACTACCGGGAAGTAATCTGGTTACTGCAATACTACCTAAATCGAGGCGCTACATCCGGGCGCCTTTGTAAGGGAATGAACCCATTTGTTCGCTTTGAACCTGTCCTGATATAGAGTCACCGCTTACGGCTCCGGTAAAATTGAGACCAATCGAGCCCATCGGCGTGGTAATATCTACTGTGAACGAAAACCCTTCGCCGGTAATAGAGCCGTCTTTGAGAGGGGTTTCTCCTTGTTCATCAGTAAAGGTACCACTAAGAGAATTACCTTCTGATTTCATCGTAACTGTAGCGGTTCTTGTTCCCATTGGAGAATTAATCTCAAGATTGAATGTACCATCGATCGACATTTCATTACCTCCCTGTTCTAGAAAAATTTTCGTGATCCGTCAATACAGTTTATTTATTATGTTTTGTCAATTTGAATAAGTATTCAGCGCCAGCCCATGACTATATACCGTTCAACCCGGCATCCTAACTTCGTAGAATCTGGCCCTTTTCATGCCTCTTTGTGCATTGCTACAATCTGTTTGTTTCAGCTAACGCTCTTTGCAGGCAGGCTTTCATGTACCCTGTTGCAAATGCGGGGTAGGAATACGGCGCTCCAATCATATCGAGAGAATGGTCCAGGTGAACCGCGCCGCTGTAGCCGGCATCGACGAGAGCTTTCATTACCGGATACATGTCCCGGTACCCGTTATCCATAAATGTTTCCAGAAAATGTGGTAACGGAGAACTGACATTACGGAAGTGAACTTCCCAGGTTTTGTTATTAGACACGAACCAGTCAATAGCTTCCGTAATATCAGCGCCCATCCGGTCTCCGCCTTCCAGCCAGATGCCGCCGCAAAGAATCAAACCGATATTAGGACTGTCAGCTATCTGAAGAGCTTCTTTAATGCTCTTGAAATCTGAAAAGATACGGGCTACGCCTGCCATCGATGTATACCCCGGAGGGTCATCCGGGTGAAACCCCACATATACACCGGAATCTTCCGCTACCGGAACGACTTTCCTGATAAAGTAACTGAAATTATCGAGGATTTCTTCACGCCCGTACTCACGGCCGAAAGCAGGTTCTTTCACTTTGAAGGTTACTTCTTGAGCCGGTGCTGCCTTCCCACCGAAATAGGTATTCTGCGAAAGCTGCGCTAACGTCGGTTTACTTTCATCGAATTCACGTGTTGCCGCTTTTCGGCTGTTCGACTTTCCTCCTTTTCCGGTTGTCCATACGCCGGTTGCTCCCAGGAAGCCGCTGTTCGTGTAGTTGAATCCCGCCTGACCAAGGGTCCGTATCCAGTTAAGGTATTCTTCAATCTTTTCATCACGACCGGGCAGGTTCAGCACAATCTCTTTCGGCTGTATGCCAATCGGACCGAGGACAGAATATACTTTCAAGCCGGCATCCGTATACTGTTTTTTTATGGAAACCAGACCTTCCAGGTTCCGTAATTCTTCAGGTATACCGGCTACCAGAACGGACTCTATACCAATCTGCCTGATAAAGAGAAGATACTCCTCTGTAGGTCTGGCAAGCGCCGGATACATGACGATTTCCGGTACACCGGACGATGAATTATTTACCGGGTTGAACACCTTCTTTATACTCTCTTGCCTGGCAGTCATTATTTGTTCTCCTTTAATAACTCTCTAAACAAAATGAGTAGCATCAACGCTTATATGCTGCTATACCGAAACCTCCATCCGTCGTATGATATCATCCTGGACACCTTTTCCCAGATCGACAAAATAGGCACTGTACCCGGCGACTCTGACAATCAAATCACGATACTTATCCGGATTCTTCTGGGCATCAAGCAACTGCTCGTTTCCGACAACATTAAACTGTATCCACTTCCCCCCCATATCAGCATATGTCTGAATCAGACTTCCCAGCTTTTTCAGGTCCTCGTCAGACGATACTGATGTAGGGTGAAGCTTGACGTTCAACAAGGTTGATGAGCACATCGCCTGATTAATTTTGGCAGCACTTTTCAGCATCGCCGTAGGACCGGTTGTATCCTGTCCCTGGGAAGGTGAGACCGTTCCGTCAGACAAGGTTGTTCCTGCCAAACGTCCGTCCGGTGTTGCGCCGATTATCGTTCCACCGGCAAACATCGATGATATCGATGCGCCGCCGATACCCCTGATTTTCCCGTTTACCGGACGTCCGTAGGTCTGATACCTGGATTCCTCGTCGATAATAAACCGGTAGAGGTCGCTGGCTATCAGGTCAACATAGTCAAGGTCGTTACCATACTTGGGCGCCTGAAGACACATCTTGCGTATATCCTGGTACCCTTCCCAGTTAGCGGTCAATGCCTGTTTAAGCTGCTGTACCGAGATGCGTTTCTTATCGAAAACCAGCATTTTTATTGCTGCCAGAGAATCCGCCACGTTTATGGCTCCGACAGGTACCATGACCGCTCTGAAATCATACGGATAGACAGCTTCCATTCTCGAGATAGATTTTCCTGCTTTGATACCGTCATGCATCAGCATCGTATCTACCACTTCGACGATGTCGTTGTAGCCCCGGGTATCTTTTCGTCCGCTAAGACGGGAGCTGTGTTCGTGCCACAGACCGATAAAATGACTCAGGGTAGCTTTGAAACCGGTATAGAAATCCTCAAATGTTAGATAATCTTCAACATTTTCCCTGTCGTACTCGATTTCCAGACCGGTTCGGGGGTCTACTCCATTATTCATAAATATTTCGAATACCTTAGGGACAACAAAGAATAGACCGGCAAGAAAACTGGCTTTCCCCGGGATAGCCGGGTCGACACACCCGGCCAGGTGGTAATTCCGGGCTTCCTCCAGCGGTATACCACCGTCAGTCATATAATCGATGAATGACTTATCCAGGGCGAGAGCCGGCATACCGATACCCGTTTTCACGACATCCAGACCCCGAACCAGCAGTTCTTCCGGTGTACCATCGTGAACTCTGAGGGTGATGGTGTGGTGAGGAGTCCTGAGCTGCTTCGCAGCTTCCAGCACCAGATACGTCAGTTCGTTGGTCGCATCTTCTCCTTCGGGTGTGACGCCACCGATTGTCATGTTACGCCATTTGGCAAAACCGGCATGCTGAGAACGCTTGGCGCTGGACAGCTTGATGTTCTCCGGGCGCATGCATTTCACCCGTAATTCCCGGAGTAATATCAGGACTTCATCATCGCTTATCCGGGCTTTATCCCTGTCTTTTTTATAAAACGGATACATGTACTGGTCAAATCTTCCCAGGTTATGAGTCGAAGCGGGCGTCAACAGTATCTGGTTAAACCACAGTGACTGCATTGCCTGGAAAAAACTTTCCGGAGCGTTAGCCGGAACCTGACGGCAGGCTTCTGCTATTCTCAAGAGTTCTTCCCGTCGTTTAGAATCGTTTTCGGCATTTGCCATGTTTTCCGCTCTTTCAGCATATCTTTCTGCAAGCCGGATAATAGCTTTAAGCACAATCATCGATGCCGATAAAAACAGCTTTTTTTCAACTGATACCCCGGAATCAGCGGTCACCTTTTTCAATTCTTCTTCAATGTTCCGGATGATTGGCGCAAGCCCGCCGAGCCATTTATCATAATCCGTATAACAATCGGTGAAATTAAAGGACAGGCAGAGTCCGCTTCCGGCGTACGCTCCCCTGAATTCATCTTTCGTTTTCATCGGTGGAAGGGTAACGCCAACCTGGAGATAATTGAAAAACTTATCGTCGAACAGCGTAGACTGGCGGTATTCCGAACACCTGGTTTCCCAGTACTGGCCCAGCTCTCTTATCAGGGGCCAGTCTTCATCTGCAACCGAGACTATCCCTTCCTCGACTGCTCCTCTGATTTCTTCTTCCTTCCACACGCCGAGAAACGGGTCCATTTCAGCTCCCCATGGCTTGCTGGCTCCTTCACCGACGAAAAGTTCATCGTCATCGATTATGACCGGCATGTTCTCCAGCATATATGCGCAGGCTTTGGCATACCGTATGATATCGGGTTCACCTTCCGTGGTTTTATACGATTCCGTAATCAGCCTCGTCTTTTCAACACATAAGGGAAATCTGTTCCTGACTATCTTTTCTGCCAGTTTGTTCATTTTCAGCACCTCTCATCCCGGTAAGATTTGTTAGATATGTTATCCTCCGATGTACGTCTCCAGCCCGTATGAAGCAGCAATCCGCTGTAGTTCACTCATCTGTTCATTAGAAGGCGGAGTAATGGAAACATTTTTATCCGTTATTCCAAGTCTCTCATACTTGGATTCTCCCAGCCGGTGATAGGCGAGAAAGTGTACGGGTAAAGAAGCATCCAGTTCTCCTGAAATGAATTTTGCGAAATCATGGATATCCTGTTCCGAATCGTTGTAGCCGGGTATCACGGGAATCCTGAGGCGGACAGGAATCTTCAGGTCATGGACAATTTTTCGAACATTCTCAAGGATTAGTTCGTTGGGGACGCCCGTATATTCCCGGTGTTTTTCGGAATTCATCTGTTTCAAGTCGAATAACACCAGGTCGGTGTAACGTAAAACTTCCTTGAATATTTCCCAGTTGGCAAATCCGCATGTTTCAATGGCAGTGTGGATGCCGGCCTGCTTGCAAAGCATAAGGATAGTTCTCGAAAAATCAGCCTGGAAAAGCGGTTCGCCTCCGGTGATCGTCACTCCTCCGTTAGAGCGCTTATAAAATAACTCGTCCCCCTTTACTTTTTGAAACACCTCATTCGCAGTCATTTCTCTGCCCATGATACTTCTGGCATCGTTGAAACAAACCGGGGCACATTTTCCTGAGCCGTTACAGATATTCCGTTCGGTGAAAGATTTACCGTCTTTGACCTGAATTGCCTGTACCGGACAGACTGCAACACAACTACCGCACCCGGTGCACCTTTCTTCGAAAAAGTACAGCTCGGGTTCTTTCGATTGCGATTCGGGGTTCTGGCACCAGACACAGCGAAGGAAACAGCCTTTCAGGAAAACGCTGGTACGTATCCCGGGGCCGTCGTGTATGGAATAATGCTGGATATTAAAGACTATACCTCTGTCAGCCTTGTTTTCTGTTCTATCCGCCATTGTATCTTTCCCGGGGCAAGTATCTTTTTATCAATTCATTGGTGAAGAGATTCGTTCATGCGTCGAAACATTGTATCGTTCCGATATTTTTTCAATCAGCTTATCCCTGAGTTTGCGTAAAGTAACAGCCAGATTTTCGCGTTCTTCTTCATCCAGCCAGTCTTTCAGTTCGCTTTCTGCTTCCATGACATCACCCAGGCTCGTAATAACGTAATCAAGGCCTTCAGAAGTAACCGTTACCTTGATACTGCGCCTGTCTTCTCCGTTCGGCGTTCTTTTTACCAGGTTATCTTTCTCAAGTCCGTCGATAAGCCTGGTGATACTGTAATTAGACCGAAGCATAATGCGGGCAAGCTGACCGGGAGTAAGCGTCCCCCCGCGGGTTATTATGAATATCAATGCCGTGGTCCGGAGCCAGCTGATTTCGTTTTTCAATATCTTTTGTGCGTAAATATTCACCACGTCTGCAAAAGCGATAATCCTCGGAATTTGCATGCTTCGTATCTTTTGATTTACTTTTTCGATATCTTCCGGTGATGGCATGGTATAAACCTTCCTGATTTGTAAAGGTGTTATTACTTGTTATTTTGGTGTAATCAGTATATAGTACAAGTCTTGTAATATACAAGCATTGTAACAACCTGCAAACCGGACACCTTCTTGATTTGTATAAGGAGTGAATTATAATCTGTTCTATTACCAAAGGAAGGGAATAGCATGAATAAAAAATGTTTAATCACCTACTCCTCTTACACAGGCCACACTGAAAAGGTCGCCCTCAGATTACAGTCGACCTTCGAAGAAAACGGATGGCACTGCGATATGTTTAAGGTGCGAAAAAGTGCCGATGATATCCTCAGGCCTCCGTACGATATCCGTCAGTATGACTTTGTCTGTGCAGGTTCCGGATTGAGGGCGCACCTGCCCTATAACGAAATTATGAACATGCTGAGAGGATTTCGAACGGGAACTGACCCCCGGATTGTCTTAAGCAAAAGAGATGAGACCATACCGTACATTACGGAACCGATACCTGAACAGAGTACGTCGAACGGGAAACGGTTGCTACGTCACGGAAAAATCGTTCTTGGTCCGGATTCTCCAAAAGCAATTGTCTTCATTACCTATGCCGGATATGAGTTCGGTCCCAGGGAAGCCGAACCGGCGGCATCACTCATGGCGCTCGAACTCGAACATATCGGATTCCAGTACCTGGGAATGTTTTGCTGTCCGGGTAAGTTTATCGACAGCCCCATGGAGGGAACGTTCCACGGCGATATCCGTGACAGGCCCAACGAAAAAGATTTGCTGAAAGCCCAGTTTTTTATTGAAGACAAACTGGAAGAGATTACCGATCGACCTTGAAATAAGAATGAGTAGCAAGGGTTGATTTTTTTACTTGACACGCAGTTGAGGTATAAATAGACTAGAGGCACTTGTTTTCATAATGCGAAAACTGATTCAAGGAGAGTTTTATGGTAATTGACGCAGCCACCAGAGAGAGCTTACGGAAACGCCTCGTACAGGCAAAGGAAGAAATCGAACGGAAGAATGGAAAGAGCCTTTCAGAACTTTACCGGGAAAAAGAGCAGAGAATGGTCGATGCCAGCCAGTTAAAGATACCGGACAGGATTCCCGTAACGTTCCAGACCACAGTGTTTGCGTGCAGGTACGTTGGGATACCGATTTCTTCGATGTACTATGACCATAACGCCTACCGCATGGCGAGTCTCCTGACATCCCTGGAGTTCGATGCCGATACCGGCGGAGCCGGTATGTTCTCCGATTCCGGGACCATTCTGGGGTTACTTGATGCCAAAAACGCTGCCTGGCCGGGCGGTACCTTGCCCCCGGATACACCATATCAGTTTATCGAAGGAGAATATATGAAACAGGACGAATACGACCTGTTTCTGAGTGATCCCTCCGATTTCGTCCTGAGATATTACCTGCCCAGGGTTTACGGATTGTTGGCTCCGCTGCCTAAACTTCCCTCGTTCAAGGATATGATTGGCGGCATGGGAATCCAGCTGATTGCTTCACTGTTAACGTCCCCCGAGTTCAGAGAAATCGGGAAGGTATTGATAAAAGTAAGCGAGGAACAGGAAAAGCAGAGAAAAGAGCTTGCTGAATTCACCAGCGAGATGATGGAACTCGGGTTTCCACCGGAATACGTGGGGGGTGAAGGAATGGGTGGAACTGCCACGAGGGGGGCAGGCGGCGGTGGGGGTGTCGGCTTTGGCGGAGCACCCTTCGACACAATCTCTGACTTTCTCAGGGGAATGAAGGGTGCGATGATGGACATGTACCGGTGCCCGGATAAACTACTGGCTGCCTGTGATATGCTGTTCGATTGGCGGCAGAAGAAAGCAGTTCCTTTTCCGCCCGATGCCTATGGTAATCCCCGAAGAGTATTCATGGCGCTGCACAGAGGTTCAGACGGATTTATGTCCGTCAAAGATTTCGAGAAATTTTACTGGCCGACTCTTAAAAAGGCAATACTTGCCACAGTAGATTTAGGCTGTATCGTTGCTCCGTTCTTCGAGGGCGTCTGGAATCAGCGTCTGGAATATCTGCTCGATTTCCCGAAAGGTAAGGTCGTGTTCCACTGCGAACTGACCGACGTGTTCAGAGCCAAAAAAATAATCGGCAACCGCATGTGCATTCAGGGTGGAGTGCCGCCCACGATACTCCAGGCGGGTACGCCGCAGGAGGTGGAGGATTACACTAAGAAAGTCATTGATGAAGTGGGCAAAGGCGGCGGTTTGATTATTCGTCCGGGAAGCGCATCTGACTATGCGAGACCGGAAAACATCCGGGCAATGGTTGAAACAGTTAAAAAATACGGAAGATATTGATACCGTTACAAAAAATGCCCGGAAAAGCATGAGGTATAACTGCATATACAGGAGGAAATTGAATATGGCAGAAAAAGATAGAACCTATAAATGCCTCAGTCCCGTCGGGATAGAGCTGCCGGTAAAAACGTATCCCCTGGCTCCCCGTCTGGATACGCTCGATGGCAAGACCATCCATATCAGTATTACCGGAGAACCGGATATCACCATAGCCATGGAGAAGAAACTAAGGGAAGATTATCCTCAGGTAAACTGGACGCAGAAGAAATCCTATATGCCGCGTCCGGTGTATTTAACCGAAGAAGAGAAGAAAACGACCGACGCGGTAATTCTGGCGGTATGCTGGTGAAGCGGTGCCGTTTGGGGGCAGTTGCCCTATCTGGCACAGCTTGAAAAAGAAGGTATTCCCACGGTGCTGGTTGACCTTGAAGACCAGCATAATATGGTCAAGGAAGAAGCGCTGGCAAGCGGCGTACCGAAGTTACGCTATCTACCGGCTTCGCGCATCCTTCCCGGACCTGAAGATGTTAAGCAATGGATAGAGCCGATGCTGAAGATGCTTACCGACCCGCTTACGGAAGAAGAAAAAGCAGAAGGCATGTATATTCCTCCAACTGAGAGGATTTTGTTCGAAGGGACGATGGATGAAGCCCATACTTTCTACCAGCAGACGAAGTATATTCCTCGGCCTGTAAAATCGGAAATATCGATATATTCGGACGGCCTGCCGATAGTTATCCCCACTGAGGAAAAGGTCAGAGAGATGCTGAAGGGCACCAGCCATAAACCTGATGAGCTGGTAGTCTACCAGGCAGACAGGACGGTCCAGTTAAGAGACGAAGGAAAGAAAGGTACCCCGGTACGCTTCCAGCCCAGGCTTTTCGCCGCAACAGTTGAAAAAGTGGCGGTCAATGCGGTGATGGCAGGCTGCAGACCCGAGCATTTGCCGGTTGTGCTGGCGATTGCCGAATCGGCACTTCCGACCGGTACTACCAATTTTCCCACACAGGTTGTCGTTCTCAGCGGTCCGATTGTGAAAGAAATCGGGGTAAATACCGGTTGCGGACATATGGGGCCTGGCAGCCCGGTAAACGGACCTATCGGCCGCGCTTTCCAGTTAATGGCGCGTAATCTTGGCGGAGCAATTCCGGGAGTAAACAGGATGAGTTCGCACGGCAGCCCGATGAATCAGGGCGGTTTCTGTATCGGTGAGAATGCAGACGGACTGCCATCAGGATGGAAAGGACTGAATGAAGAGCTCGGTTACAAGAAAGATGAAAGTGTTGCCGTGCTGATGACTATTGGTAACCATGGAGGGATTCTCGGTCACGAGTTTTCACCCGGCGGTTACCGGGCTTTCCAGAAGAGCGGACACGGCGGAATGGCAAGGAAACTTGGAGTGAAAGGAATACCCGGTCCTCACAACTGGCTGGAGTACATCATTCCCGATATCTTCAATATCATCGAGGGTGGACTGACACTGGTTATGATTCCGGAGCTGGCACAGCACTTGTACGAGATTGGCTTCAAGTCCAAAGATGACGTCTACGAATGGATATATCAAAAGAGTTTCGAACCTCTGAGCAGGTACAGACATCGCTCATGGCCGGATTTAAGCACGAACGGCTGGCTGGGAAAAGAAAAAATCTCGGGAAAGCCGTGGAAAGAACTCCCTGACGACTATCTGGTACCCGCTGTTAACGACCCGTTCGAAAACTGTATCATCATCGGTGGCGGTGAGGAAGAAGCCTGTATCCAGCTTACGGGTGGTCGCAGCGGATACGGTGAATCAGCAGCAGCAGCGGCATACAGCATCGATGCCTGGCGATAAGGAGATAAACCTTATACTATCTCATTTACGCTATTCCGAATGAGCCTGGCCGATTTGAATAGCGGAAAATGTGGTTTGAAGTATGTTGGTGATTTGAGTCTATTTCACAAATAAAATTCACCGAAATAACTATGCCTCCAGGGTCAAACCGAAAGGCCCACTGGGTTTCTGCCGGGTTTTTTACTGGAGGCGAGGGAGAGTCTGACTGCCCGAAAGGTCTTAAAGGTTACAAAAAGGGAACCTCTGAAAAAGTCTGAAGTATTCTGACTCGAAAAGGATTTTTCCGTTTTTGTCAGTTACTCCGGGCTTTTTCCTGTTTTTCAGTGGGTTTTTCCGTCATTTTCGCCGATTTTTCGGCTTCAAACGAACTTTTTTCAGGACACAAACAGGCATGAAATGCTCATCGGGTCTTTTCAGGCTAACAGTGAAGATACCGTTGTTGAAGGAAACTTTAAATATTTTGATTGTACTGTTTAGTGTGCGGAATTGCCGATTCGACTGAAATAAAATCACGAAGACGAAAGAATAAGAGCGGAAATGTTTTATCGAAGAGTGGAGTTTTACCTTTTGTACGGAATGGTGGGCGATACTGGGCTCGAACCAGTGACCTTTGCGATGTCAACGCAATGCTCTAACCAACTGAGCTAACCGCCCTGAGTCTTTTTTCGAGGCTTTTACTCGGTGGCCTCCCCGATACCATCGGGATGCTCTAACCAACCAAGCTAACCGCCCCTGTACAGCGAATTTATTCTATCAAATGCTGCGAGTCCAGTCAATCGCGCATTGCATCATAATAACAGTTACTATTGACGCAA